>NZ_JBFANH010000005.1:0-378622 GCF_040674755.1 Nocardia sp. NPDC049737
CCCAGGGCCATAATTTGTTCTGTTCGTCGGCGTCGGGGTTGTGGGGCCGCCCCACCGGGCCCCGCCCCCCCCCCCCGCGCCGGCCCCCCGTCGCGCGCCCCCGCGGGCCCCCGCCCCCGCTCGACCGAGTTCCCATGATGTCCGAATCGGCCAAACCACCTTCGGCCAACCGGACCCGCCTATCCCCCTGCCCCCTCCCCCGAAAACCCGAGCCCCCTTCGTCCCACCGCGCTGAATCGCCTCCGGCCACCCGAGATCCGGCCTCCGCCGAATCACCCTCGGACCCCTGTCGCCCCGATCCGGACTCGCCCTCCCCAGATTCCTCCGCCCCGGCACGACCGAGCCGTGCAGCGTTCCACCGCTCCTGATCTCGACCCGACTCGATTTCACCCGACGAGAATCCGTCGCTCCCTCGATCGTCCTCGGACCACTGCCCGCGGCCCGACTCGGACTCGCCCGACCGGAAATCAGCAGCCTCCGGACCGAACTCGGACAACCAAGGACCGCCCGACCAGGAAGACCAAGAACCGGCATCCACCGAGTCACCCTCGGACCACTGCACCCGGCCTACTTCGGATTCATCCGAACGAAACCCGTCGGCGTCCGAGCCACCCTCGGACCACCGGCCACGCCCTAGCTCCGGCTCCCCCGAACGGAAACCGGCGGCCGCCAAGTCGATCTCGGACCGCCGACTGCGGTTCCGCTCGAAACCACCCGGCCGGAGACCGGCGGCCTCCGAATCGCTCTGAGACCACCGCACCCGATCCGGCTCGGGCTCACCCGAGCCAGTAGAGGGCGGGATGGGTGGGCGGCCTGAGGCGGAGAGTAGTTCGTTCAGGCGGCGGCGAGCCTCGGTTACGGGGTCGGGCCGCGTTGGATCTGGTGCGGGCCGGGTGGGATTCGAGGCTGGGTGCCGAGGGGGCATCGGATCAGAAGTCGGCGGGGACCTCGGTGGCCGCGCCGTCGGCGGTCACGTCGGCGCCGATGCCGAGCTTCTCCTTGATCTTCTTCTCGACCTCGTCGCGGATGTCGGTGTTCTCCAGCAGGAACTTGCGGGCGTTCTCTTTGCCCTGGCCGAGCTGGTCGCCCTCGTAGGTGTACCAGGAGCCGGACTTGCGGATGAAGCCCTGCTCGACACCCATATCGATGAGCGAGCCCTCCTTGGAGATGCCCTGGCCGTAGAGGATGTCGAATTCGGCCTGCTTGAACGGCGGCGAGACCTTGTTCTTCACGACCTTCACGCGGGTACGGTTACCGACCGCATCGCTGCCGTCCTTGAGCGTCTCGATGCGGCGCACATCCAGGCGCACCGAGGCGTAGAACTTCAGCGCCTTACCACCGGTCGTGGTCTCGGGCGAACCGAACATCACGCCGATCTTCTCGCGCAGCTGGTTGATGAAGATGGCGGTGGTGCCGGAGTTGTTCAGCGCACCGGTCATCTTGCGCAGCGCCTGGCTCATCAGACGCGCCTGCAGACCGACGTGGCTGTCACCCATCTCGCCCTCGATTTCCGCGCGCGGGACCAGCGCGGCCACCGAGTCGATGACGATGATGTCGATCGCACCCGAACGCACCAGCATGTCGGCGATTTCCAGCGCCTGCTCACCGGTATCGGGCTGGGAGACGAGCAGCGCGTCGGTGTCGACGCCCAGCTTGCGGGCGTAATCGGGATCGAGCGCGTGCTCGGCGTCGATGAAGGCAGCGACGCCGCCCGCGGCCTGGGCATTGGCCACCGCGTGCAGTGCGACGGTCGTCTTACCCGAGGACTCCGGACCGTAGACCTCGACGATGCGGCCGCGCGGCAGACCGCCGATGCCGAGCGCCACGTCCAGGGCGATGGATCCGGTCGGGATCACCGAAATGGGCTGGCGCGCCTCCTCACCGAGACGCATGACCGCGCCCTTGCCGAAGCTCTTCTCGACCTGAGCCAGCGCCAGCTCGAGCGCCTTATCACGGTCGTACGCCTGTGGTGCCATATCCTGATCCCCTTTTCCGCCGGGTAAGTCTCGTTCGTGGTTGGCGCCCACATTAGAGGGCGGCACCGACAAGTTCTGACGACCAGCCTAGACGAACAGGTGTTCGAGTCAAGCGACGCGCCCGACAACACGCGCCCCGAATTCTCCGACACGGCAACCGCCGCGCTACGGCCGATCGCAGCCCTTTTTCCGAGCGCTGAACCGATCTTCACCGCACCAGTGAAATCCGATCACTGTCCAGCAACGTCTGCGCCTGCTTGTACACCCGCAACGCGGGCGTCACCTCCACATCCGTGATCCCATCGAGTGCACCCAGCCGCTGCGTGACATACCGGTAGAGGTGCGCGGTATCGCGACACATCAGCGACGCCATCAGATTGGTCGGCCCGGTGGTCGCGGCAATGAAGACGATCTCCGGGTGGGTCGCCATCGCGGTGCCCACCGCCTCGAGATCCGCCGGTCGCGCGCGCAGCCACAGCGCCGCCCGCACGGCGTACCCCATCCGTTCGATCGCGAAATCGAGATCGAAGTACAGCACACGAGATTCGACGAGCTCGGCCATGCGACGCGCCACTCGCGTTGCGGTCCAACCGATTTCGGCGGCGATCTGGGCGTACGGCGCGCGACCGTCGCGACCGAGCAGCACCAGCATCGCCTCGTCCTGCGCCGAAAGTTCCACCGGCGCTTCCGGTCCCGTATCGGCCCGCCACAGTGGCCGCGTGCCGAGTTCGCGCAGTTGCGCCGCGGTGAACAGGTGCCCGAAATGCGGCCATTCCTCGTCGAGCGGGAAGCGGTGGATCACCTCGTGGGCCGTCAGTCCGATCACCTGACTGGCCTGGGGCAACGTCTGCATCAACAGCTTGTCGCGCCGCTCGACCGAGCGCGGCCTGCTCACGCAAGTCACCTCGGATCCGGTGGACAGCAGGGTCACCCAGCTCAGATCCGGAAAGCGGGCCAGCGATTCGGCCAGCCGCGCCGCCTTGTCCGGAGTCGACCGCAGCCGGATCACCCAGCGCGCATGCCCGAGCGGCACCGCGTTGACCTGCCCCGACACATGCAAAATGCCGCGCTGCCGCAGCGATCGGTAGCGCCGCGCCACCGTCTGTTCCGAAACCTCGAGGATGGCGCCGAGCTTGGCGAACGGGATGCGCGCATCGGTCACCAGCGCGTGCAGGATCTGCTTGTCGAGGACATCGAGTATGGAGGAATCCACGCCATCTTCGAATTGCACAGGAGGAATCTAACGCACATTGCCGTGTGACTATGTGGATATCAACGCCTGCCGCACTCTGAGTGTCGATATCATTCGAATCGCCTCGGAGGCTCCCGTGAGGAAATGGCTGCCCTTATTCGCCGCGTGCCTGGGCACGCTGATGCTGCTCATCGACGTCACCATCGTCAATGTCGCGCTTCCCGACATCGCCGCCGATCTCGGCACCGGCCTGTCCGGACTGCAGTGGGTGATGGACGGGTATGCGCTCGCGCTGGCCGCGCTGCTGCTGGTGCTCGGTTCACTGGCCGATCGGGTCGGTGCGAAGCGCGCTTACCTCGCCGGACTGGTGGTTTTCGCGCTCGCCTCGCTGATCTGCGGGATCGCCGATACCTCGGCGAGTCTCATTGCGGCGCGGGCACTTCAGGGCATCGGCGGGGCCGCGATGTTCGCGACCACCCTGTCGCTGCTGCACTCCACCTACACCGGCCGTGATCGCGGTGTCGCCTTCGGCGTCTGGGGTGCGGTATCGGGTGCGGCGGCTGGAATCGGCGTGGTGCTCGGCGGTGTGCTCACCGAGGCACTGTCGTGGCGTTGGATCTTCTTCGTCAATCTGCCGATAGCGGTATTGGCGATCGTTTTGACCGCGATCGTTTTCCAGCCGTCGCCGCGGCATGCGGATCGGGCCATCGACGTGCCGGGCATGCTGGCGTTCGCGACGGCCGCGACGGCGGTCACCTACGGTGTCATCCGCGGCGGCGAACACGGCTGGTCCGATGGTCCTACGCTGTTCGCACTGGCGCTCGGCGCGGTCGCACTGCTGGCCTTCGTATTCGTCGAATCCCGCAGTACTGCAGCGATGTTCCCGCTGGCCCTGCTCGGCAATCGCAACTTCGGGGCCACCCTTGTCTCCGCGTTCGGGCAGACGTTCGCGGCCTTCGCCGCCACTCCCCTGATTTCGCTCTGGCTGCAGCAGCAGTTGCATTTATCGCCCATGCGCGCCGGACTGGCCATGCTGCCGATGGCGGCGATGGCATTCGTGGTCGCCGGTGCATTCGGCAAACTGCTGCACGACGTTTCGCCGAAATGGACGATCGGCGCCGGCCTGGTGCTGGTCGGCGTCGGCACCGGGTTGATGACCATCATCGATATCGGATCATCTTGGGCCGCATTGGTTCCCGGATTCGTGGTGATCGGCGCGGGTATCGGCATCAACGCGCCCGCCCTTGTCGCGGTGGGGATGGCGGCGGTGCCGCCGCAGCAGGGCGGGATCGCCGCAGGTGCGGTGAATACCGCACGGCAGCTCGGCCTCGCACTCGGCGTGGCGGTGCTGGGCACCGTATTCCGTGAAGTCGCCGATGACAGTCGGCCGATGACATTGTCGCGGTTCGTGGATGGGTTGGATGCGGCGTTCGCAGTCGCGGCCGGAGTCGGAATCGTATTCGGCGTGATCGCATTCGGGCTGTTCCATCGTCAACGTCAGGTTGCCGACGTCCCGGCTCAGGCGCAGACCGTGGTCGTCTGAGCACCGAACCGGCGTCGCCCTCATCAGACCCGGCAGGCCGGGCACCCCACACGGGGTGCCCGGTACGAGCGCGCCGCACTCATCGATTACTGCTGCGGCAGAACGGATTCGTCACCTTCCGGGCGCGGGCCGAAGATGCGGCGATCGGAGTCGTCGATGCGGACATCGTTGATGCTGGCCTCGCGCCGCGACATCAGACCTTCCGGGGTGAACTCCCACTGCTCATTGCCGTAACTGCGCCACCACTGGCCGGATTCGTCATACCACTCGTACTGGAAGCGGACCGCGATGCGGTTGCCTTCGAACGCCCAGAGATCCTTGCGCAGTGCGTACCCGTTTTCGATGGACCACTTTCGGGTGAGGAAATCGACGATGGCGGCGCGTCCGGTGAAGAACTCGTCGCGGTTGCGCCACACCGATTCCTCGGTGTACGCGGCGGCGACGCGCTCGGGATCCCTGGTGTTCCAGGCATTCTCGGCGGCACGCACCTTGGCCTTGGCAGATTCCAGGTCGAACGGCGGCAGCGGAGGTCGCATTTGCGATTCCCTTCTCGGGTATGAGGTCAGGGGTTGACCGGGGAGAGTTCGGCCGGACCCCAGCGGAGCTGGCCCGCGCCGTGGACTTCGACCACTTCCGTAATGGTGAAGTCGATCGAGCACTGTGCTCCGGCAGTGAAGGTTTCGGGTGCCCAGGACAATTCGGCGGTTCCGCTGAGTTGAAGGGTTGCGCCGGTGGTCCAGTCCGGGACCAGAATGCCGCAGCGTGGGTTCACCGCGATGTTCCCGAGTGTCATGAACATCGAATTGCCCTGATAGTCCGGCCATCTCAGCCGCGTAGGTGAAAGCACCTGCAGGAAATTGGGATTCCCGCCGCGATGGGAGGCATCGGCATTGCCACCGGCATCCGCGGTGGCGATGAAGAAGGCATCCGCCGCGGCGATCAGCGCGCGCTGTCGCGCATCGAGTTCCGTGCTATGTAGGGGCGCTGGTAGGTCGATATCGGGGCGATACGACTCGATCTGCCTGCGCGAGATGTACTTCGGACAGTTCGAATACACCTGATCGACGGTAATCAGCAACCCCGCCTCGGTTGGCACCGCCGATCCGTTGACGCGCATTCGCCTTCGCCGCTGCGGCTGCAGCGCAATCATGCCGATCCGGGCAGGACGAGTCAGCGCTTCATGTAATGGATCTCCAGCGGCCGGAAAGGCATCGATCGCGATCGTCCCGGCATCGATGACATGCACGAACCCCGGCGGCCCGACCACCGCGCCTGCCCACACCCGTCCCTCGAGGTCTGTGGCGCCGATCACAACCATTGGTTGCTCAGCCAGGAAACCCGCTGCGATATCGGGGATATCGGCACGAATCATCCGTCCCACCCGATCGGCGATATGCGCCTGGCCCATTCGCTGCTGCACGGCGACCTCGCCCGGATGAAAGTGGCTCATCAGGATCCTCCTGGCATGTTCAACAGCGTTCGGGCTCAGAAGAATCCACAGGTTGGAGCGGCACCGCTGGGCGCGGGAGCGGACTCGGCGCCCGTGGGTGCGTAGACCTCGAGGCGGATACCGTCGGGATCGGTGAAGAAGATGCCGCCCGAGGCGACGCCCTCGCCGTGCGCGACCACGCCATTGTGGGCAAAACTCACCGAGAGTTCCCGCAGCAGCGCCTCGATCGAACGCACCTGTTCGATGGTGTCGACCTGGAATGAAAGATGATGCAGGCCAGGGGTTTCGGCGGAGAACGTGCCGTTGGACTGCTGCCAGAGGGTCAGCACGAGCTTGCCGTTGGCGCCGAGGAAAGCCCAGCGCTTGTCGTCGTCGGCACTGGCAGCGAGCTGCTCGAAACCGAATGCGCGGCGATAGAAGTCCACCGATCGGTTCAGGTCGGAGACATTCAGGCCGATGTGCCCGGTAGCCAACTCGGGCGCGATAGCTGTCGTCATCGTGATTCTCCTCGGAATTTATAACTTCTCAAGATAGTTTTAACAGTTAGAACATAACCGGCGGCGATACGCGCGTCAACCTCTAAACTCATGTTAGCTAGTTAGAACGGTGGTGTTTGCCCTGGAGACGAAAAGGAGATCGTTACCCTCAGGTATGCCCGATCCACGCCCCCACCTCGGTGAACCGCTGGCACTCGACCTGCTGAACACCCGATGGAACCAGGACGGACCACAAGATCTGCTCACCGATGTCACGGGCCTCGGCACCTGGCTCACCACGGCCGGGCTCGACGATCGCGCGAAGGCGGACGAACGGACCCTGCAGGCGGTACTCGCCGCCCGCACCGCCATCTACGATGTGGTGAAACATGCCTCGCACACCGCGCTCAACGAAGTGCTCGACCACGGCCGGATCCGACGCACCCTGACCGATACCGGGCCCACCGATATCGTCGACGTACCCGAAACCGCCTGGCTCCCCGGCTGGCTCGCCGCGGACAACCTGCTGGGGCTACTGGCCGAGGCACCCGACCGGATCCGCCAGTGCGCCCATCCGGACTGTGTGCTGTTCTTCTACGACACCTCGAAAAACGGCACCCGCCGATGGCATTCGATGGCGACTTGCGGCAACCGCACCAAGGCCGCACGCCACTACGCGAAAAAGAGCTGAACTCAGAAGAGTTCGTCGAGCAGTCGGTAGTAGTCCAGTCGCCACCGGTCCGGCTCGGCGAGCCCATAGGCAGCGTAGAACGCGCGCAATTCGTCGGAACCGAAATCCTCGAGCAGATCGCGTTGAGCCAGGGCCAGGTCGCGGTATCGATCCGCAACGCCCAAGCCACCGAGGTCGATCAACAGACCACCGGCCAGCACATTGGACGGAGTGAAATCACCATGCGCGATAACGAGATCCTCCTCCGGTGGACGATCGGCGAGCAGTCGTTGGTAGATCTGTTCCGGCGTCAGCCCTCGATTGTCGTCGTCGAAGTCGTCGACATCGACCAAACCCTCGAGCACACGGCGCCGCGCCTGCGCCAGCATGACATCCAACCTGCCATCGAACGGGCAATCGGCGACGGGAATGTCGTGCAGACGCCGCAGCAGTTCGCCCATGACCGCGCCCACCGATTCTGTCGGCTCGGCGGCCAGACTCGGCCGACCCGCGTCGGTGAGAACCAGGACATCTGCTTCGAACACAGCAATGTCCGGTAGTTGAATCCCCTTGCCCCGCAACCAATTCAGCCGCGCATATTCGGCCGCGGCCCGCGGCCCCCGCTTGACCCAATACGCACCATTGACGTGCGCAACACCGCCGCTCATACCCTCGTGTTCATCCGACCAGGCGGGATTGTCACCCAGCACTGCGGCGACCTGCGGCGGCAAGGTCGTGGGCAGGTCGTCGAGGAAGTCGAGAGTGGTGCGCGTGGATTCGATCAGCTCGGCATCCCCCTCGACGACGCGCAGTTTCAACGCCTCGGTGAGCCGCGCCCTCGCCTCGGACATTCTGCCCTGTTCGGCGAGAGCCTTACCCAGGTGCTGCAGCGCGAAGGAAAGGACCTCGGAATCGCTGGCTCGGTCCACAGCTCGGCGATACAGCGTTTCGGCGGTGACGGTGTCACCCCAGTAGCGGTAGACATCGCCGAGGTTGATCCAAACCGACATCCGACGATAGTCACTATCGGCGAGTTCGAGGGCGCGATCGAGGTGATCGAGGGCCTCGGCATAGCGGCCGAGCAGCATCAGCTCGATGCCGATCTTGCGGAATTCGGCGAAGTCGACCGGCCGCGACGCCGCGACGCGAGCGGCCAACTCCCCATGATCGGTGGGGATCATGCGCAGCCGCTCGTCGAAGCCGTAACCGTGGTCAGTCACCAGCGTGATCTCGGTATGTCGAAGTCGGTGCAGAGCGCACGCCACACGTCACGCGGGTCGATGCCCGCCTCGATGGCGGCGGCACCCGTCCGCCCACCCAATGCCGGGATGGTGTGGTCCCTGAGCAGCGCATCGCCACGGGCCACACCGAACTCGGTGTGCAACAGCTCCTGGAACTCGGTCAACCGCACCGTATTCAAGATACTCGCGCCGATGCGGCCGCTCACTCGGGCCGCTCACTCGGGCCGTTCGATCGGCGGGCGGGATCGGCTCGGAAATGGCCGAACAGGCGCTAGTGGGTCCGCACACTGAGCACGTCGTGACAGATGCGGATGGGGTCGACGACATCCGCGATACCCGCGGCTGCTCGTTGCGCGGCCGCCCGATAGCCGGGTGTATTGAGCAGGTCGAGGACCGCAGAGCGCACCGCATCAGCGGTCAGCGGTCGGACCAGGATCGAACTGCCTTGGCGGGCAGCGCGATTGGCCAGTTCCCACTGGTCGCCACCGCCGGGGACCGTCACGATCGCAACACCCGCGAGCAGAGATTTCGCGAGCAAACCGTGGCCACCGCCACCAACCACCACCGAGGCGTGCGTGAGCAGTTCGTCTTGGCGGCCGAGTCCAGCGGTTGCCCATGGCGGCAGATCGGCAGGCGGAGTGTCGAGCATGGAAATGGCCACCCGGACACCCGCTCCGTCCAGCGCGTCCAGCACGGTTTCGACCATGCCCGCGACACCGGTATGCGCGGTCGACGGCGCCACCATGACCAGCGGCTCGTCGCCGGGCGGTGGTTCGAGGATTTTCGGAGTGGGCTCCCACAGCAGCGGGCCGACGACGTGGGTGTGCTCGGGCCAATCGGGGCGCGGCACCTCGAGGGCGGGCAGGGTGGCGATCAGGCGGGCCGCCGGACCCGGATCGGTGGCGGGCAGTCCGACACTTTCACGGGCCTGCTCGCGCTGCCGCACACCATTGCGAATGGCGCGGGCGGTCATGGTGCGCAACATGCCGTCACGCAGGCGGCCGCGCACCCCCTCCCCAGGCGCGAGGCCACTTCCGATGGGCGGCAATGCTTTCGACGGTAGATACAGCGGATGCGGCGATAGCTCGACCCACGGCACCCCGAGTCGCTCGGCAGCCATCCCGCCACCCGCGGTCAGCACATCCGACACCACGAGCTCGGGAAGCATCGCGCTCAAATCGGGCAGGATTTCGGTCGAAATATGCGCCGCGCGCTCATGAATGCGCTGACCGGCATCGCTGTCGTCGTCGACCGTGCGCGGCGCGAGCCCCTTGAGTCTGCGCACCGCGACGCCCGCCCGCTTGGCGGCGTCGAACCAACGCGGTCCGGTGAACAGCACCGGATCGTCACCGGCGGCCAGGAACCGTTCGCACAGCGCCAGCGCCGGAAAAGCATGGCCGGGATCCGGCCCGGCAACAACGGCAACACGCATGCGGCCAGCCTGCCACATCGATCTCGGAACTCGGTGCGACGCCGATCGGGTTCGGGCGAGCAACCGATGCGCCCCGCGCCAGCGTTCGTCGAAATGCCATTCGGACGCAACCGGAATGCCTGCTGGTCCGCACCACTCCCCCTGGATAGACCGATTTCAACACTTCCCCACCCATCCGTTACCCTTGCTCAACAACACCGGTCCGGGTGGCGGAATGGCAGACGCGCTAGCTTGAGGTGCTAGTGCCCTTTATCGGGCGTGGGGGTTCAAGTCCCCCTCCGGACACAGACACTACGTCACGTCACCCGTTCTACCTGCGGTTATGCAGAAAGGATCAGGTGACAGCTTCGAGCCGAATCAGTGCATAACCGCAGGTGGGGAACTCTGTGGGGGTTCAATTCGGGTTCAGCTGAGAGAATCCTGAGAAACCGACACGTCGGCCAGGGGAATCATGGACAGTCATATCACGGAAGTCGTTCCGGCTCTGGGGAAGTCGGTTGCGGCCTTCACAATCTGGGATACGGCGGTCCCGCTCGCTACGCCGATCAGAAGGGGGCTTTATGCGGAACGCTCGACCGTCCCTGGTCGACGCTCACACGCCGGTCGCATGACAGGCGAGATCAACGGAACTCAGCGTCGTCGTCCCGCACCGATCAGGTCAGCGCGTCCGTCGAGGCATCTGCAATCATATCGACGGACGCATTGCGTGGTATCTGCTCAAACGCCTCAACCGCCGCCTCGAGGAACTCGGCGTATCGGCGTGCCCAATCCCGAGCGCCGACGTTGTACGAGTGTGCTGCGGCAACGCTCGCGCCACCCATGGCGGCTCTGTTCCGAAGCCGAAGGAGTTCGGTCCACGTTTTCTCGAGAGAGTAGGGAGTGCCTGGCCACAACTCTCCTCCACCGATGCTTCCCATTATCCGTTTCAGGTCGTGCGCGATGCGAATCATGGTCTCCGCAGGCTCGGACTCGATCGTCCGCAGGACCGAGGAATCGCTATACGAGAAGTCTTTCAACGCACTCCGACCTCCGACTCGCTTGGAATTCTAGGAACTCAGCCGCCGGAATCCTGCCTACCGCCGCCACCTGGGGCGCGACCTGGATGATGCGCAAGCGTTCCGGGCCGGTTGTTTGGGCGTCAGGGGGCTCCGAATCGGGGATGTTGGAGGCTTGCGAGTCGAGTTCAAGGGGCTCCACCAGTGGTGGTGTGTCCGCAGGAACTGCGGAGACGTCGCGGGCGAAGTCCTGGGCTTGGCGCTCCATCTCGGCCTCGGCGCCAAAGGCTGCGACCCTCAGTCTCTGCACCTACGCCAGCATGGCGCGTGCTGATGAGGAATTGTCAAACCCTGTGGATTCGGTGAGTTTCAGGCGACCTCCGTTCCGGTGGTGTCGGCCGCGTCGGCTGTCGACGCTGGTGTGATGTCGCGGGGGCGTTCGAGCAGCTTGCCCTTGTGGAAGAGCGCGCCGGCACGGACGAGGGCGACGAGTTCGGGTGCGTTGACCTTGCGCCAGCGGGTTTGGGCGGAATCGATCAGCTTGTAGGCCATAGCGATTCCCGCCGCCCGCGAGCCCGGCCCCTTGGTGACCTTGGTCCGAAGACGAACGGACGCGAAGGTCGATTCGATGGGGTTTGTGGTGCGCAGATGGATCCAGTGCTCAGCCGGGTATCGGTAGAACTCGAGCAGCACATCGAGGTCGTCGACGATCTTCGCGACGGCTTTGGGATATTTTGCGCCGTAGTCGATTTCGAACGCTTTCACCGCCAGTTGCCTCTTGTCGATGTCCTCGGCCATGTAGATATCCTTCATGGCCGCGACCGCCCCGGGGACGGTGGTCGAACTGCCCGATGTCGAAATAGTCGCGACGATGGACGCCTCGACAATGAACTTCTCCGGCTATAATATAGTGGGCGCTCAGTTTAATAACTGGAAACGCGGCAGGACGCCAGACAGGAAGGGTTCCCTACCGGGACGCCGAACCGATGACGATCCTGACGCCGGAACCGTGCCGGCCCGGACGCTAGTTAGACGAAATCAACGAGGTCACAATGGAATTCGATGGCAAGGTAGTTGTCATCACCGGAGGCAGTCGAGGGTTGGGCCAAGAGATGGCCAAGGCCTTCGGCGCCGAGGGCGCCCGCGTTGTGGTGACGAGTCGAAAGCTCGCCGACTGCGAGGTGGTGGCGAAAGCCGTCGAAGCGCTGCATGGGCGCCGGGCACTGGCCGTGGCGTGCAATGTCAGTGACTGGGCACAGTGTGACACCCTGATCGACAGCGTGTACCAGGAATTCGGTCGGGTCGATGTGCTGGTGAACAACGCCGGACTGTCGCCGCTGTACCCGTCAGTCGATCAGGTCACCGAGGCGTACTTCGACAAGGTGATCGGCGTGAACCTGAAAGGTCCCTTCCGGTTGGCATCGGTTATCGGTGCACGGATGGCGGAGAGGGGCGGTGGCTCGATCGTCAACATCTCCTCGATCGAGGCGATACGCCCGGATCCCAATGCGATTCCTTACGCGGCCGCCAAAGCCGCGCTGAACAACCTCACCGAAGGCTTGGCACAGACGTTCGGGCCGACCGGCGTCCGAGTCAACGCGATCCAGTGCGGGCCCTTCCTCACCGACATCTCCCAGGCGTGGACCGACGAAATGCGGGTGCAGTTCGACAGCCAGGCGGCGCTGCGCCGCTGTGGAAAGCCTGACGAGATCATTGGAGCGGCATTGTATCTCGCAAGCGAAAAGGCATCGTTCTGCACAGGTGCCGTACTTCGGCTCGACGGCGGGGTCCGATGAGCAGCGTCTGCGCGACCGCGAGCTTCGGGATTCCCGGGGTCGAGTTGTCCGCACTCGCCGGCTGGATGGATGCCAATGGCCTTGGGCGCGGGCCATTGACCGACATACGCGCCATCGGGGGCGGCACTCAGAACATCATGCTGCGATTCACCCGCAGCGCACGGGAATTCGTACTGCGCCGAGGCCCGCTACATCCGCGCGCGACGACCAATGACAACCTGCGCCGGGAGATGCGGCTGCTGGCGGCGTTGGCCGACACCGTCGTGCCACATGCCCGGCTGATCGCCGGGTGCCTCGACGAATCAGTGCTGGGCGAGTCGGTGTTCTACCTCATGGAGCCGCTGGCCGGTTTCAACGCAGCGGTCGAGTTGCCCGTACTGCACGCCTCGGACGCGGGCGTTCGCTATCGGATGGGACTCGCGGCCGTCGACGCGCTGGCCACGCTGAGTGCGGTCGACTACAAGGCGGTGGGGCTGGCCGATTTCGGGCACCCCGAGGGCTTTCTCGAACGTCAGGTACCGCGCTGGCTGCGCGAACTCGAGTCCTATGCACAGCTGGACAATTACGACGGACACGGCCTGCCCGTCGAGTCGGTGGCCGAGTGGCTTACTCGCAACCGGCCGTCCAGCGGCCCGATCGGGATCATGCACGGCGACTACCACCTCGCCAATATCATGTTCGCGCCCGATGGGCCGCATGTGGCGGCGATTGTGGACTGGGAGATGTGCACGATCGGCGATCCGATGCTGGATCTGGGCTGGCTGCTGGCGACTTGGCCGGAGCCGGATCAGCCGATCGACATCATCGGCTCTGCACTCACGGGCGCAGGCGGACTGCCGCCCGCGTCGGAACTCATACGACGTTACGGCGAACGCACGGGCCTCGATGTGTCGGCCGCAGACTGGTACGCCGTGCTGGCCTGTTTCAAACTCGGAATCATTCTGGAGGGCACCCATGCGCGGTCGTGCGCCGGGCTCGCCTCCGTCGATGTGGGGCAACGGCTGCACACCAATGCGGCGGCCCTGTTCACCCGAGCACACCACCTGATCGACCACAACTGATCGTATTCACGAATCGAGGACCGATATGGCATGGGATTTCTCCACTGACCCCGAGTTCCAGAAGAAACTGGACTGGATCCGGGATTTCATCCGCGCCGAAGTGCTTCCGCTCGAGACTCTGAGCCTGGATTGGGCACAGCTGCGCCGTGCCATCGCACCGCTGCAAGAGCAGGTGAGGCAGCAGGAGTTGTGGGCCGCGCACCTGGACCCGGAACTGGGCGGCCAGGGCTACGGCCAGGTCAAGCTCGGGTTGATGCACGAGATCATCGGCTCCAGCTGGGTGGCACCGCTGGTGTTCGGCAATCAGGCGCCGGATTCCGGCAACAGCGAAATCCTCGCCGCCGCAGGCACTTCTGAACAGAAGGCACAGTACCTGGAACCGCTGCTAGCCGGCGAGAAATACTCGGCCTTCGCGTTGACCGAGCCCGGCCACGCGGGTTCTGACCCGACTCGCCTGTCTACCACGGCCTTGCGCGACGGCGACGACTGGATCATCAACGGCCACAAGTGGTTCGTCTCCAACGCCTCGACGGCGGATTTCATCATCGTCGTCGCCGTGACCGACCGGGAGGCCGAAAAGCACCAGCGCGCATCACAATTCATAGTTCCGATCGGCACGTGCGGGGTACGGATCGTGCGCGACCTGGCTACCATGGAACATCCGATCATCCAGCCGAACCACTACCCCTCGCACGCCGAGGTGCTGTTCGACAATGTCCGGGTACCGGCCACCGCGCTGCTCGGCGGCATCGGTGACGGCTTCCGCATCGCCCAGAAACGGCTGGGGCCAGGCCGCATCCACCACTGCATGCGGTGGATCGGGCAGGCCAAGCGGGCCTTCGACATGATGTGCGAACGCGCCGCCTCGCGCGAACTCCACGATGGTGTGCTGGCAGACAAGCAGACCGTCCGCAACTGGATCGCCGATTCGGCTGCCGAGATCCAGGCCGCGCGCCTGATGACGTTGAACGCGGCATGGATGATCGACCAGCACGGTACCGCGGCCGCCCGCAAGGAGATCGCGTACATCAAGTACTACGGGGCGAAGGTGCTACACGACGTCATCGATCGCGCGATCCAGGCACACGGCTCACTCGGCTACTCCGCCGACTTGCCTCTGGAAGGGATGTACCGGTCGGCGCGCGCGGCGCGCTTCTACGATGGCCCTGACGAGGTACACCGGGACAGCGTCGCCAAGCTGATCCTGCGCAACTACACGCCTCCGACGACAGCCATTCCCACCGAGCACGTACCCACTCGTCGGGCCGCGGCCCAGCAACGGTTCGCGGAACTGCTCACCGCCACCGCCGGCTGAGCGCTCAGGCCGAAGAATCGGCAAACGAGTAGCTATGCGGCCCCAGGCGTGATGATCACGCACGCGAACCTGAACGCGCTCTGCCTGTCACGCATCAGTGCTTTGTCCTGCCGACGCGCCGATGTGGTCTCGGTCGCGATACCGCTGTTCCACTCTGGTGGCATCGGATCAGCGGTCTCACGGCTGTTCTTCGGCGGTTCGACGGTGAAGCTCGGCTCCGTGGGCGTGGCGACCTCCGCAGTCGAGGTGCGGGTCGCACCAGGCCCGCCGCAGCTGCTGGCTTGGCGAACCGCAGTCCTAGCGACCCAGGCCGTCGATGACCATCGCCTGGAACTCCCCCACGATCTCATCGATGCGCTGACCGCGGCTGGGCCGGTACCATTGCGCGACCGAATTCATCATTCCCAGTAGGCCATTGGCCACGATGCGGTTGGCGCGTGTGAGCTCGCCGGCGCGATATCCCTGTTCGAGCACACCTTCCCAGCAATCCTGGACTTCTTGCCGCAGCGCCTGCAGCTGCCGCATGTGCTCCGCGCTGAGGGCGTCCGCGTCGCGCATCTGAACAAGCACTTCACGCTGATGCCGCACGATGATGCGGACGTGAGCGTCGATGAGCTGGCCAAGCTTCTCGACCGGGGTGGCTTCTGCGGCGACGACCCGCTGCGCCCCCGCCAGCGCCTTCATGGTGTAGCGTCGCAGGATCTCCCACAACAGCTCTTCCTTGCACTTGATGTGGTAGTACAGCGCACCGGGCTGCAGGTTGGTCCGGTTCCCGATCTCGGCGACACTCGTGGCGTGATAGCCCACCGTGGAGAACAGCTCGATCGCCACCTCGAGGATCCGCTCCCGCGTCGCCTCGGTACTGCTGGCCAGACTGCCCCGCGGTCGGCCACGACGTCGAGGACCGCCGCTAGTCGACTGATCAGGTGCACTCACGAGTACACAGTCTAGGTGGCTCGTTTCGAACGGGCCTTTTCGACGATCACGCGGCCTGGTCGGTGCAGGTTCGGCTGGTCTTGGTGATCGTTGTCGCTGATCGGTTGTGTCCTGTTGTGCCCTTTGTTGTTTGGGCGTCGGTCACGAACTGTGGCCGGGTATGCCTCAGGCGCAGGCCGGCGTGCAGCCGTTGCTGGTGTGGCCGATCCCGAGCATGCGAGACGTGCGAGATTGACCGCGGCGGTCAGTAGAGCGAAATCGGCGCTGATCTTGGCTCGCCGCGGACGCAGGCGCGGCGTACGAAACCAAAACCGGGTCAGCGGTTCGGGTCGAGCACGATCTTGCTGACGTCCTGGTCGCGCGACGCGTAGAGAGTGTAGGCCTCGGGCCCCTGACTCATCGGCATCCGGTGCGAGACAACGTCACCCGGCCGGATTCGGCCGCTGCTCGTCAATCTGAGGAGCACGGGTAACTCCGCTTGCACGGAGCACAGTCCGATGGCGAATTCCAGCTCCTTCACTTGGGCGTACTGCATCGGAAACGGCAGTGCAGGACTCTGATTGACGCCGATGACGCTGACTCGGCCACGGACCCGGACCAGCTTGACCGCCAGCACGATGGTCTCATCGGAGCCGACGGCGTCGATGACGGCATCGAGGCCGGTTCGGCCGACGATCAACCGTACTTCGTCGCGAACGTGCTCACCCGCTGCGAGTGCGGTGGCGCCCATGGCCTGCGCCCGACTGCGACGCGACTCCACGGGGTCTATGCCGATGACGTTCGCCGCACCCATCGCGAAGGCGCACTGGACACTCATGAGCCCGACGGGCCCAAGGCCGATAACGACGACGTTGTCACCGGGAGCGATCCGGGCGCGCCGACATCCGTACCACGCCGTCGGTGCGTTGTCCGTCAGCACGATCGCGGCTTCGTCGCTCACGTCATCGGGCACGGCGACGAGGTTGCGGGCGGCATGGGGCACGAGCACCTGCTGGGCTTGCGTGCCCTGGAGCTTCGGACCTATTCCGTAGCACGATTCGCTCCAATGCCCCGACTTTGTTAGGCAGGCGGCCACCCGACCGGCGCTACACTCGTCGCACGTCGCACAGCCGACGGAAGCAGGGATGAGCACCCGGGTTCCGACAGCCAGATCTCCCGAGTCCCGACCGGCTCGACTGATGATGCCGAGCGCCTCGTGGCCAACCGTGTAGCCGATGGCGTCGCTGAATCCGTGACCGTTCCAGATGTGCAGGTCGCTGCCGCAGATCCCCGCCGCAACAACGTCGACAATCGCCTGATGCGGCTCGATGATGGATGGTTCGGGGGCGTCGGCGAAGGCGATGTCCCGAGGGCCACGGTAGACAAGAGCCTTCACGGAGTGCCGCCGTCCAGTCCGAGCATCGCCAGGCTGCCAGCAGTCGCTGCGTCCGTGGGCAGGACGAAAGCAGCCGCGTATAGCTTTCCACCCAATTTCTTACTCCGAGTTCTTCTGAAAGTCGGTGCTATCAATCACGATTGGTTGAGCAGGGCGTCCGGCTACGACACCGCGACTCGGGCACGCGTCGCGGCGAATTCGAGTGCTGCCGACCAACTGGCGCGCTCGGCTATCAAACGGCGGTATTTCATGATCTCGCGCGGTTCGTTCATGGTCAGCACTCCGGCCAGGCGTTCGCCACTGCGGTACAGCGCCACGAATCGGCCGTCGTTCACGTCGCCACAGACGACGCGCACTTCGCCCTCATCCGGCACGCCGACGAACTGGATGCGACTGTCGTACCAGTCGGACCAGAAATATGGCACCGTCGTGTACGCCGAGAGGGGATGCTCGCCGAGCGCGTTCCGCGCCGCGATTGCTCCCTGTTCCGCAGCACTCGTCCAGTGTTCGAGCCGCATCTCGCGGCCGAAGAGGCTGTTGCGCCAACGCGCGACATCGCCGGCCGCATAGACGTCGGGCACCGAAGTCCGCAGATACTCATCGCAGATCACACCGTTGTCGACGCGAACGCCTGAGCCGGCCAGCCAGTCGGTGGCGGGTGTGGCCCCGATTCCGATCACAACCAGGTCCGCGTCCAGGACGGTGCCGTCCGCCAGCCGGACCCGCTCTACCGAGCCTTGTCCATCGATCGCGGAAACGCCTACACCGCAACGCAACTCAACACCATTGCGGGTGTGCAGGGAGCTACACGCCGGACCCATCCGCTCACCCACCGCCCGCACCAGCGGCACCGGAAACGCCTCGACGATCGTGACATCGAGTCCCCGTTTGCGGGCCGCAGAGGCCACCTCCGAGCCGATGAAGCCGGCCCCGACGACCACGGTCCTGGCTCCGGCATCCAATGCCGACCGCACGGCGCGCGCGTCATCCAGAGTGCGCAGGGTGTGGACACCCGACAGTCCCTCGGTTCCGGGGAACGAACGCGCCGTAGCTCCCGTCGCGATGACCAATGCGCGATAGGGGTACTCGGAGTCGCCGACTTCGACGACTCTGCGCTCGGTACCGAGTCGCGTCGCCGGTGCTCCGAGGACGAGTTCGACGCCGAGCTCGCCCGCGAGCATCTGCTCGGTGCGAAAGTGCGTCTCTTCCGGTTCCGCGTTGTCCAGGAACGCTTTCGACAGTGGGGGCCGATCGTAGGGAAGATGCTTCTCGGCTCCGATCAGAGTGATCGGACCGGTATAGCCGCTCTTGCGCGCGCCCTCGACGGCCCGCAACCCGGCCAGCGAGGCTCCGACGACGACAAGCGGTGCTGTGGCGCGGGCTGGGCACACGGTCACTCCTCCACCAGCGTCAACGCTTCCGTCGGACAGCCCTCGCACGCCTTCTTGACATCGTCCAGCAGCCCGTCGGGGACGGTGTCGCTCAGCAGGACGAGCTCACCTTCGTCGTTCACTTCGAAAACAGTCGGTGCGAACGATTCGCAAATGCCCAGGCCGGTGCACTTCGTCCGGTCGAGTTCGATCTTCATGTCGTGCCTTACTTCAGGGGTTCTTCTGGGTTTCACCGGCATGTGCCGCAGTCAGCTCCGCGACGATCTCCAAGACGTCGTAGGACCTGTTGTCCCGCTCGGAGGATCGCAGCGCGGTGAACGCTTCGTCGACATCCGTTGCACGCGCGTCGAAGTACTGGCGCGCATTGACGTGCGTCGCGATCAGGAATCTCTCGGCTTCGACACCATCGAATGCCATGCCGGCCACCGCGGCCGCATCCATGCCGTGCGCCAACAGTGCACGTGCGAGCTCATTTTCCGGGATCGGCCCGCCGAGTTCGCGGGGCCGTTGCGCCCCCGAACGCCACAGTCCGGTCGAGACCAGCCCCGGAATCATGGTGCTGACGCCGACATGCGGCGGCATTTCACGCCGCAGGACATCGGCCAGGCCCAGCACGGCGTGCTTGGTGGCTGTGTAGAAACCATTGCCGGGAAAAGGAATTCCGATCGCGTGCTCGGAAGCGGTCACCAGCAGCCACCCTGGGGCGGCGGCGGCGACCATCCGGCGACCGAACGCGCGCAGCGTTGCCCAAGTGCCGGTGACATTCACCGACAGCGCCCAATTCAGATCCTCGGGTTTCGCGTCGAGCAGCGGTGCCGACGGAGTGTTGACACCCGCGTTGGCGCACACCAACCCCGGCGTGCCCAGTGTCCGCTCCACCTCGTCGGCGAGCCGCGCCACGGCCGTGACATCGGAGATGTCACACGCGAACGGGACCACCGGCACCCGGTATTCGGAAATCCTCTGCGCGGTGGCGTTGGCCGCGAAGGAATCGATATCGACGACTACTACTGCGGCGGCTTTGCGCACAACGGCTGCTTCGGCAAGCGCTGCCCCGATACCGCTACCAGCACCGGTGACGACGACGGTCCGTCCTTCGAACTTCACAGCTTCACCGCCACGAATTTGGTCTGTGTGTAGTGATGGAGGGCCTCCATGCCCTTCTCGCGCCCGTAGCCGCTGGACTTGTAGCCGCCGAACGGCCCTTCGACGAGACCGGCCTGCCATTCGTTGACGTAGACCTGCCCGGCCTCCAACTGCGCGGCGACCCGATGCGCTCGCGACAGGTCCTTCGTCCAGAGCCCAGCAGCGAGGCCGTATTGCGAGTCATTGGCGATCCGCACTGCGTCCTCCTCCGATGAGAAAGGAATCACGACGAGTACTGGGCCGAAGACCTCTTCGCGAGCGATCGTCATATCGTTCGTGACCCTGGTGTAGACGGTCGGTTGCACCAGCCACCCATCTCCGACCGCCGCGCCACCGTAGGCCAGCGTGGCCCCGTTCTGTTCGGCAACACGGAAATAGGACAGCACCTTTTCGAACTGCGCCTCTGTGGTCATCGGACCGTAGGTCTGCCCGGGCTTGATCTGTTCGAGGCCGGTGACCAACGCTTCCACGAATCGGTCGTGGATCTCCTCCGCGACCAGCAGACGGGTTCCGGCACTGCAGACCTGGCCCGCGTTGAGAACGAAGGCGTTGATCGAGCCCTTGACCGCGGCCGCCAAATCTGCATCGGCGAACACGATATTTGCGGACTTCCCGCCTAGTTCCAGGGTCAGGGGCAGAATCCGGTCGGCGGCGATGTGCGCGATCTCGCGCCCGGCGCGTACCGAACCCGTGAACGCGACCTTGCTGACCGACGTATGTTCGACAAGGGGTCGGCCGACATCCACGCCGGTTCCGGTGACCACATTGAGCACACCGGGTGGCAGGCCAGCGGCAGCTGCGATTCGAGCCAGTTCCAGCGTGGTCGCCGAGGTGAACTCCGACGGTTTGGCGACCACGACGTTGCCTGCGGCCAATGCGGGTGCGATCGCCCGCGCGGCCTGGTTCAGCGGCGCGTTCCACGGTGTGATCACGCCGACGACGCCGAACGGCTCACGCAGGGTATAGCCGTGCACCCCTGGGCCCAGATCGATGATCTCGCCTCGCGGCAGATTCGCCAGCCCAGCGTAGAAGTCGAAATAGGCTGCGACTCCTTCGATCTCGATGGGAGTCTGCCAATCCGGCTTGCCCGATTCGGCCGACTCGAGTTCGGCCAGGCGAGCTGATTCGTCGCGCAACCCCGCCGCGATCGCTGCCAGAATTCTGCCGCGCTCCCCCGGCTTGCGGAATCGCCAACCCGGTAGCGCCGCGGTTGCGGCCTCCGTCGCCGCATTCACATCCGCTTCGGTACCAGCGGCGATCTCGCACACCACCGCATCGGTGCCGGGGCGGGTCGATGTCAGGTGTTCACCCTTGACCGGCGCGGTGTCCACTCCGCCGATCCAGTGCCCGTACTTCTTCACAACGCCACCGGTGCCGGGCACGCGCCGTACTCGACAGGCATTTCCGTCAAGGCGTTGAACCAGATGCTGCGCAGACGGGTGACTGGGCCACTCACATGCACCTGCGGGCGGGCGGTCAGTAGTTCCTCCAGAATCGTCCGCATCTGCAACCGTGCCAGCGTAGTGCCCATGCAGTAGTGCGGTCCGGCACCGAAGGACAAATGCTGATCGGCATTGGGCCGCAGAATGTCGAACCGGTCCGGATCGGTGAACACCTCTTCATCCCGGTTCGCCGAAGCGTAGGACAGGTAAACCTTGTCGCCTTCCTCGATCCGAACACCGTGCAGCTCGAAATCACGAGTCGCGGTGCGCCGGAACTGCACCACCGGCGGCGAGAAACGCAGCGTCTCTTCAATAGCGTTCGGCAACCGCCCCGGCAGATCGTCCAAGAGCACCGCGCGCTGTTCGGGGAATTCGCTCAGCAGGCGGATTACGTGCGCGGTTGTGTTTCGGGTCGTTTCGTGACCGGCAATCGACAGGGTGAGGAAGAACATATTGATCTCGAAGTCGGTGAGCCGCTCGCCGTCGATATCCTTGTTGGCGTAATTGCTCAGCATGCTGCCGTCGGGATTCTTTCGCTTTTCCTCGACCAGTTGATGGCAGTACCCGAACAGCTCCATCGCAACCTGGAGTGCATCGGTGTCGGGGTCTTCGACCGCGGCGATGGCGTTGCCCCATTCGAAGAACTGCTTCCAATCGCTCTTGGGTACACCCATCAGTTCAGTCAGGGTCATCATGGGAAGTTCGGCGGCCACGGTGAAGACGAACTCGCCGTCATCGGCGTCACGAACGCGGTCGATGATCCGCTTGGCGTGGGATTTGATCATCGGTTCCAGCTTCGCGATGTTCTTGGGAGTGAACCCGGCCGACACCAGCTTGCGGTAAGCCGTGTGTTCCGGGTGATCCTTTCCCATCAAGCCGGTCCGTTGACCTTCCAAGGTGTGCGGACTGCCAGGCGGGGCATCTGGATTGGGGTCGTAG
Source organism: Nocardia sp. NPDC049737 (assembly GCF_040674755.1). Lineage (NCBI taxonomy): Bacteria > Bacillati > Actinomycetota > Actinomycetes > Mycobacteriales > Nocardiaceae > Nocardia > Nocardia sp. NPDC049737. Next base: position 22,377 of record NZ_JBFANH010000005.1, read on the forward strand.
AGGACCGGGCCGCCCAACCAGGACGAGAACAACTCTGCATCTCGTGAGGCCATATTCACATCCTGGTACTTGGACAGCACCCAGAATCCGCGATTCATCGGCATGGCACCGCCGATCGGCTTATCCGGAGGCGGATTCCAATGCACCGGCGCCTCGCGGCGCAATGTCGCGAAGTACTCGTACGGAGGCATGCCCACCTCGAGTAGCTGGTCCGGGTCGGCGAGATTGACGTCGCCGGGCTTGAAAGTCATTTATCTTCCTCCGAATTTTTCTGCTTCATATTCCTGACGGAGTCGACTACGGCTGCTGTGAATTAGCCGAGGTTATTGCTCGGGCCATGCCCGCCCCTAGGGGAGCAATACCGGACATGTCGGAGAGACACCCGGTGCCGTGATCGCCGAATTTTGTCGCGAACCCGCCGTCGAGAGACTGCTAGCGAGACGTCGACGCGCGGTGTTCGGCGTACGCGTCGATCGCTTCCACCTCGCTGTGAGTCATGTCACCTAGCATGACTTCAAAAATTATTTTGTCAACCACTAATTTTTTTCTGCCACTGTTTCCCCAGCTCAAGTCGGTAAAGCCGATGCTGGCGCACACACCCGGGCACTGAACCGCTAGCAGCGGACCAGCGCACCGCAACAACGCGACCATATCGCTGGAACGACGAGGACCGGGCTCGCGGCTGCGGAACCGGTCCACTCATCAATCGGTCAGGACACGGTGACCGTCACCGATTCGACACCGGGCATGGATCCGCAGCCCACCGCCGCATCCAGCTCGCCGACCGGCTACGCACCCAGGCGAGCGGCGCCGAGCCGGGTTCGCGTCGTCTCGATCATATGATCGAGCGGTGGCACCGGATCGAATACTTCGGGGTCCAACCTCCACTGGTAGCCGACTCCGCGCAACATCGCCACGACGACCTGCGCTTCCACCACCGGATCGACGGCCGCGCGGATCGAGCCGTCGGCGATTCCGCGTCGAATCTGTCCCGCGAGCACTTCCCGGGTCTCCCGGTGCAGCTCGACGAAGCGCTCCCGCAACTCCTGGCCAGGCCCCAGCGCTTCGAACATCAGGGCATAGAGCACCCGCAACGATCGGCGGTCGAGCCGGTACTGATCCCGGATGCCTTCCAGCAAAACCATCAAACCGTCGAGCCCCGAAAGACCTTCGGCCCGAGGCGTGATCGTCGTAATCGTCCAACGCCTGACGATTCGATCGACCAGCGCCTCGAGCAACTTCGTCTTGGAACCGAACCGCGCGGTGGCAAGGCTGCGGCTGTAACCCGCACGCTCACCGACCGTGGCCAGGGTCATGCTCGCATACCCGCCTTCAGCGACCAGTTCACCCGCCGCTTCCAGCAGCAACCGCGTGGACAGCTGCGAGCGCGCTTGATGCCCGTTGAGCGATTCGACCTCAATATGCATCAAAAAATTGTAGCTGACTAACCAATTTTTTCGGCACCACGATCTACACCTACCGGCAGCAGCGCATCGACCAGCAGGCCGAGGTCATCGAGGGCTTGATCCACGGCAACATCCTCGGGATCGAGCATCGCCTGATAGGCCGCACCACGCAGACCGCCGACCACCAGGCGGGCCACCGCCTCGGCATCGACGTCGGACCCCACCGTCCCCTCAGCCATACCCGATTCGATGACGCCACGCACCGAAGTTCGCAGATCGCGGTGCAGTTCGAGCATGCGCTGCTGTAGCAGCGGGACCGGCAGCAACGCCTCGAACATCAGGATGTAGAGCGCGCGCATTCGATTCGGCGAACGAAGCCAGCTGGATTTCAGCTCGGCCAGCATGGCCCGGATCGCGACCGCACCGGTCGTACCGCCGATGACCTCACGCAGCGACCTACCCTGCCAGTCGACGACCATGCGTTCAACCAGCGCCCACAGCAGCCCCTCCTTCGAACCGAACCGTGCGGTCACCAGTCCGGGGCTATAGCCCGCGCGGACGCCGATCGCCGCCAGCGTCATGCGCTCGTAGCCGCCCTCGGCGATGAGATCCGCCGCCGCGTCCAGGAGTCGACTGGTCGACAGTTCCGAACGCGCCTGCTTCGGGGTGGGCAGGTTGCGATCCACACGTGCCACAGTGATCCTCCATGCTCGCCACCTGCGCGTGCGAGGGGCGATATTCCCATTCGATCTCCGCATCCTACTGATCACACACCTCCTCAGGCTTGCTGACCTGCGCGGAAGAAAATTAAGTTGTCAGCTAGATAATTTTTTCGTAGAGTCATGGAACCGCTCCGGTGTGCTCCAGCCCACATCGGATTCCGATGGTCCCGCTGACGTCAGTCTGGGCCTGCATCGCCACAACAGTTCCCTACGAAGAGGTAGGTCCCCAATGACCTCAGAGGCAATGGCCGCTTGGCAGGCCGTACGCACTCAGCTCGACGACGTCCTCGAAAGCCTCAGCGCCGACGAGTGGCTGCTGCCCTCCGCCTGTGCCGGCTGGCGAGTGCGCGATGTGATCGCCCACCTGGGCGCCAGTGCGCGAGCCGTCCTTGATCCGTTGCCGGAGCCTGCCGACGCTCCCCCGCTGCCCGAGAACAGGGAACGCCAGCACGACGTCGCGGTGGCTCGTCGCCACGGCTGGTCGGTCGATGAAGTCGTCGACGAATACCGCACCTACAGTCCGAAGCTGGTCGAGCTGGTGGGTTCATTCCAGGCCGAACCCACTGCGTCCCAACCCTTTCCGGTACCGGGACTGGGCGTATACCCGATGCATTCGCTGGCGAACGCGCAGGTGTTCGACTATCACTGCCATCTCCGCCACGATCTGCTCGGACCCGCCGGCCCGCTCCAGCGCAGCCTGCCCGAACCGGAAGGCGAAATCGTGCACGCTGCGGTCGTCTGGATGATGCTCGGCTTGCCGCAGATGCAGGGCAATGAACTCGACGACACCGTCACCGTTCCGATCACCTTCCGGTTCACCGGGCCGGGCGCGAGCGAATGGACCGTGCACCGGCCCGACCCCGCGGGCGGATTGGTCGTCGAGGAGCACGGCAGCGCCGACGTCATCGTGACCTCGGATGCGGACGCCTTCATCGCCTGGGGCACCAAACGCCGTGGCTGGCGGGCGGATTGCATCATCTCCGGCTCGGATTCGCTCGCCGCGGTCCCGTTGCTGGACGCGCTGAACATCATCTAGCGGCGGGACACGCCCAGAAAGGATCCCGCGTGGATTTCGATGACACACCGGCCGAGGCCGAATACCGGCGCCAAGTCCGGAAATTCTTGAACGCTCACCATGATGAGCTGGTCCATGGGGACGGCGAATACCTCAATGAACCGGGCGTGGAGAACATCGACGACCTACGCCGTACGCAGGCACTGCTCTACGACGCCGGATATGTGGGCGTCACCTGGCCGATCGCGTACGGCGGCCGCGGCGGCACGGCCATGCAGCAGGCCATCGTCACCCAGGAATTGGCCCTAGCCGCGATCCCGGCCCTCGCCAACTTCGTCGGCCTGGGCATGTGCGGACCCACCGTGCTCGCCCACGGCACAGAGGACCAGAAGGCACGCTACATCCGACGGCTACTCCGCGCCGACGACATGTGGTGCCAACTGTTCAGCGAGCCCGGTTCGGGTAGCGACCTCGCCGCACTTCGCACCACCGCGGTCCGGCAGGAGGACGGCACGTGGCGGGTGGACGGGCAAAAGGTGTGGAACACCCGCGCGCAATACTCCTCGTACGGCATCCTGCTGGCTCGCACCGACCACACTGTCGCCAAACACCGCGGACTCACGATGTTCGTCGTCGACATGCGCGCACCCGGTGTGACGGTGCGCCCGCTCGAGCAGATGAACGGGGACCATGAATTCACCGAGGTGTACCTCGATGGCGTGGTGATTCCGGATATCGAGCGGCTCGGTGCGGTGAACGATGGCTGGCGGGTCGCGCTGACCACGCTCATGAATGAACGCCTGGCTGTCGGTGGTGGTGGCAACGAGGTCGGTGTCCGCCTCGAAGCGCTGATCCAGCACGCCCGCGAGCGCCTGCCCGGGTTGCCCGGCGATACGCAAGTGCTGGCCCGCCAAGCGCTTGGCCGGGTCGTCGTCGAATCGCTGGCGACGCGCTACACCGGCTATCGGCGTCTGACCGCGATCGCGCGGGGGGATCTCCCCGGCCCGGAGGCCAGTGCCGGAAAGCTATCGGCCGTGCGCACCGCGCGCGCCGGCGCCGATCTCGGAGTGCGGCTGCTCGGTCCGGAGGCCGTCTACGGCCGAACTTCGACGGGCGAGTGGCTGTGGCCGACCGCCCAGGCATCGGTGCCCGGCACGGCCATCGCGGGCGGCACCGACGAGGTCCTGCGCAACATCCTCGGCGAGCGAATCCTCGGACTGCCGCCCGAACCTCGGACGGATACACAGCCAGTCTCGGCAGGTAGGGAAGGCCGATCGTGAACTTCGACCTCGACGACAACCATCGCGAATTCGCTGCGGCCGCGAAGGAATTCTTCGAAGGGCAGGACTGCCTCGCTCATGCCCGCGCCCTGCTGAAGGAACCCGGCGAAGCCCGCCCGGGACTGAAGAGCCTGGCGCAGCTGGGTTTCTACGGGCTCATGGCACCCGAGTCCGCCGGCGGGATCGGGCAGTCCATCCTCGACCTCGCGGTGGTTGCCGAACAAGCCGGGCGGGTGCTGGCCGGTCCGTCACTGGTCACCGCGGCGCGGGCCGCCGTCCTGCTGGACGGTGACACCGAACGACTGGCCGCGCTCGCGGACGGGTCGGCCGCGTATGCCGTGCTCGACGGCTCACCGGAAGGCTCGGCGCCCTCGATCGACGCGCGTATCGCGACCGAATTCCTCGCTCTGGACGGTACAACCCTCGTCGTGGGGACCGGTGAGCCGATCGCCGGCGAACCGATCGATGCCACCCGAGGATTGGCCTCGGTGCGGCTGACCGACCGAACCGTGCTACGAACCGATGCCGGACAGCTGTGGGAACGCGCCCGCCAAATCGCGACCGTGATCCTCGCCGCGGAAGATCTCGGCGCCGCCGATCGCGTCGTCGAGATCGGTGTCGAATATGCCCGCACCCGAACAACTTTCGGCCGTGCGATCGGCTCCTACCAGGCGATCAAACACCGTCTGGTCGATGCCTGGGTCGATGTGGACCAGCTCCGCTCCCTGATGTGGTGGGCGGCGTGGGCCGCCGATCACTCCCCCGAGGACTTGCCACTGGCCGCCTCGGCGGTGAAGGCCTATAGCTCCCGTGTTCTGGAGGAGGTGACTGAAACCTTGATCCAGCTCCACGGCGGTATCGGCTTCACCTGGGAGCACGACGCGCATCTGTTCTGGCGACGCGCCAAGGTCGACCGTCTATTGCTCGGTGACGAGGCCGAGCACCTGGACCGTGTCGCTCTTCTGACCCTAGAAACTCGAGAAGAGACCCTCCTATGAGCGATCCGGATTTCACCTCCTTCCCACTGGCCCCGAAGGGCAACAAGTTCGAAGATTTCACCGTCGGACAGAAGATGACCCACCACTGGGGCCGAACCCTGACCGAAGCCGACAACACCTTGTTCTGCACGGCAACCTGCAACTGGCTGCCGCAGTATCTGAACTCCGAATTCGCCCGCAGCTACGGTCATCCGTCAACCGTGGTACATCCGATGCTGGCGCTGTGCACCGTCGTCGGGCTGTCGGTGGAAGACCTCAGCGAGGCAGGGGGGCCGTTTCTCGGGGTGGAGGACTGCGTCTTCCACGTTCCGGTGTACCCCGGTGACACCCTGACCGCCCGGTCCGAGGTGCTGGACAAACGGATCTCGGCCAGTCGGCCCGGGGTCGGCATCGTCACCTGGCGAACCGAAGCACACAACGACCGCGGTGAACTGGTCCTCGACTTCAAGCGGACCAATCTCGTCGAGCAACGGAAGCTGCGGTGAGCGCCGCCACCGCCCTGGAACGCAGCGGCCCACGGCGGCCCTCGGAAGACGTTGCGCCGCAGAACAAAGCTCGACGATCCACCGACCGTCTCCTATCGAAAGAGGCCCGATCATGAGCCGATCCGATGCCGATCTACTCGGGGCCACCGGCTGGTTCGAAGACTTCGCCGTGGGTCAGCGCATTCGCCATGCCCGGGCGGCGACCATCGACGAGGTCGAAGGCGCATACCTGTCCAAGCTGGCGATGAATACCGCGCAGGGGCACTGGAATGAGCACTACCTGACGGATTCGCCGCTCGGCGGCGGCCGCCTCGTCTTCGGCCTACTGACCGCATCCATGGTGTTCGGCCTGGCATCCCAGGACACCGCTGAACACGCGCTTGCCGAATTGGGTTGCACCGCACTGCGGTTCCGTGCACCCGTACACCACGGCGACACCATCGAGGCCTTCACCGAGGTGCTCGCCACCACCGAAGCCCCCGATCGCGACGACGCAGGCGTCATCCGGTTCAAACACTGGGGTCGCCGCCAAGACGAGACCGTGGTCTTCGAAGGCGAGCGAACTGTCCTCATCAAACGCAAGAAGCATTGGAGCTGACCATGACCGCCACCCGACCGAATCGCCTGCGCCGCAGCGAACTGTCCACCCCGGGCACCAGCCCCAAGATGATCGCCAAGGCCGCCGCCAGCGACGCCGACCTGGTCTTCCTCGATCTCGAGGACGCGGTGGCGCCGAACGCGAAGGTGGGCGCCCGTGCGAACATCATCGCCGGGCTCAACGACCTGGACTGGGGCACGAAGGTACGCGCCTACCGTGTCAACGGCGTGCACACCCAGTGGTGCCACGACGACATCATCGAAGTCGTCACCGGTGCGGGCCCCAACATCGACGTGATCATCGTTCCCAAGGTGAAGTCGCCGCGCGATGTCTGGTTCGTCGACGACCTGCTCACCCAGTTGGAGCACAAGCTGGGTCTCGAAGTCGGCCGCATCGGCATGGAACTGCTCATCGAGGAGACCGAGGCACTGGCCTGCGTCGAGCAGATCGCCGCCGCCTCACCACGGCTCGAAGCGCTGATCCTCGGCATCGGCGACCTGTCGGCCAGCCAGGGCGTGCGCGCCAGTCACGTCGGAGTTGCCGATGAGGGCGAGGTCGGCGCCTACCCCGGCGATATCTGGCACTTCGCCCGTACCCGGATGATCGTGGCGGCGCGCGCCAACGGCATCGACGCCATCGACGGCCCCTACGCCCACTTCGCCAACCCCGAGGGCTACCGCCGCGACGCGAGCTGGGTCGCCACCCTCGGCGGCGTCGGCAAGTGGTGCATCCACCCCAGCCAGATCGCCATCGCCAACGACGTCTTCGCCCCCACCGAAGCGGAGATCAAGACCGCGACCGAGATCGTCACCGCGGTCCAGGACGCCGAGGCGCAGGGAATGGGCGCGGCGAACTACAACGGGATCATGGTCGACGCCGCTACCACCCGGGTCTTCGAGACCACACTGGAGCGCGCGCGCCTGTGCGGGCTGCTCTGATCCGGCCGATACTGAAATCAACACCGAGGTGGTGAACGTCATGCCAGGACCGCTCGAAGACGTGCGGGTCGTCGATCTGACGGCCATGCTGGCCGGCCCGTACGCGACCATGCTGTTGACCGATCTCGGCGCGCAGGTGGTGAAGGTCGAACCTCCACAGGGCGACACCACTCGGACGGTCGGGCCGTACCGGGAGGGTGACTCCCGGGACGGCCTGGCCGGATATTTCCAGTCGGTCAACCGAGGAAAACGCAGTGTCGTGCTCGACCTCAAGACCGAAGAGGGCAAGGGCAAGCTCCTCGAACTGGTGCGCGTCGCCGACGTCGTCGTCGAGAACTACGCCGCCGGGGTCATGGACCGGCTCGGGCTCGGCTACGAAGTTCTCCAGCAGGAGAATCCAAGGCTGGTCTACGCGACCCTGCGCGGATTCGGAGATCCGCGTACCGGCGACAGCCCCTACAGGAGCTGGCCCGCATTCGACGTGGTCGCCCAAGCGATGGGCGGATTCCTAGGAGTCACCGGCACGCCCGACGGAACACCGATCAAGTCCGGCCCCGGCATCGGAGACCTGTTCCCGGCCACACTGCTGGCCGTGGGCATTCTGGCCGCACTGCATCACGCGCGCCGGACCGGCGAGGGACAGTTCATGGACGTCGCCATGTACGACGCTGTGCTATCGATGTGTGAACGCACCGTCTACCAGTACTCCTACACTGGTAACGTCCCTGCGCCACAAGGCAATACGCATCCGCTGCTGTGCCCGTTCGACATTCTGCCCACCGCCGACGGTTGGATCGCATTGGCCGCCAACGACAAACAATGGCCCATCATCTGCGAAGCTATGGGTCGCCCGGAAATGGCCGTCGACGCGCGGTACACGTCCAATTCAGCTCGGGTTCGCCACCGTATCGAGGTCAGGTCCGCCTTGGAAGAGTGGCTCGCCACTACGACGACGAAAGAGGTCGTCGACGCCCTCGGCGGGAAGGTGCCGATCGGTCCCGTGAATTCGATCGCCGACATCTACGCCGACCCGCACACCGCCGCGCGGGAAATGCTCGTACCGATCGAACAACCCGGCAGCGACACCCCGGTTACCGTCGCCGGTCAGCCCATCAAACTGACCCGCACACCCAGCCGGGTCTACGGGCGCGGCCCACTGCTCGGTGAGCACGATGTCGACGGCATCATCGCCGAGTGGAACCTCGCTTGACGCCATCCGCAAACCTCCTGTCCGACACAAGGATATCCACTGGGCGAGGCGATCTCGGCGCACAACCAACGGAGCAGACCGATGCCCGAGGGCCACGTGACTGGAGGCCGGAAAGTCACGACCCCGGGCCATCAGATCGGTCTGTTCGCCAGTGGCGCACAGGATTTCTGGTGATCACCGGCGGCGTGAGAACATCACGCCAGTACCCGTGTCCACCCTGACGTGTTTCCACCTGAAAGTGGCCATTGACAGGCGGGCGCCCGCCGTTTCTCGTTGCGGACCCGCGCGTCCAACTGCACCAGCGGCACGGCTAGGCCGGGCGGGAGAAGCCCTCGGGCGGTGCGCCCTCGGCGAACAGCATGGCCACCCGGGCCTTGTCCTTTCGTATCTCCCGGGCCCGCCGGTACTCGGCGGAGTCGTACCACTCCCGGATCCGGTCCATGTCGGGAAACTCGATGACCACGAACCCGGAGGAGTCCCAGGTGCCTTCGACGGGCTTGGGCGCGGGTCCCGCGACCAGGTAATGGCCGCCGTGGTTGAGGATGGACTGCTGGGCCACGGCCGCGTAGGCCAAGCCGGCCTGCTCGTCGAGCACATCGAAGTTGACGATGACGTAAGCGGGCGTGAATTTCCCCGTCCCGAACTGCGGGTAGAGCGCGCCGATGCCTCCGGACAGACCCGCGAGCACGGTCTTGCTCGTCTCGTCGGCGATGATCTCGAGGGTGCCGGCGGCGACACCGTCGAGGGCGATGCGCGCGATGTCGGCTGGGTCGGCCTTCGGCGCGTCGAGGCCGGCGGTCATGTCGGTGTCCATGTACCCGACGTGCAGCGCCGAGACCCGGGTGCCCTGCGGGGCGAGTTCCTGGCGCAGCCCGTTCGTCATCGACCAGGAGGCCGACTTGGCGGCGCAGTAGGCACCGAACTCGGGGTGGTTGATCCAGGAGGCGACCGACAGGATGTTCAGCACCGCGCTGCTCTCGTGAGAGCCGAGCTGGGGGGCGAATGCCCGGGTGACCGCCAAGGTGCCGAGGTAGTGGGTGTCGATCTCCAGGCGGATGTCCGTCAAGTCGCCCGTCAGCCGCGACGCGTAGGTGGCCGAACCGGCGTTGTTGACCAGGATCGACACGTCGCCGGCCGTCTCTGCCGCGGCGGCGATGGAGGCGGGGTCGGTCACGTCGAGGGCGATCGGCTTCACGCCGTCGAGGTCGACGGCTGCGGGATTGCGGGCTGCTGCGTAGACGGTCGCGCCCCGGTCGCGCAACTGCTTTGCCAGGTGACGTCCCAGGCCGCGGTTCGCCCCGGTGACCAGTGCGGTCTGTCCTTCGATCTGCATAAGAGCACTCCCTGCTGGATAGGATTTTCCAACTTAGACCCTCTGAGTTGGAATGGTCAACTCAGGGTAGGCTTGCGGCATGGGCAGGATTCCGAATGACAGTTGCGCTATCGCCCGCAGTCTGGAGGTGCTGGGCGAGCGCTGGACGTTTCTGATCCTGCGCGAGGCCGTGGCGGGGTCGAGCCGATTCTCGGAGTTCCGCAGCGGGCTCGGTGTGGCGCCGGACGTTCTCACCGCACGCCTGAACACGCTGGTCGCATACGGCGTGATGGAGAAGGTGCCCTACCGGGAACCGGGAGAGCGGGCTCGCTTCTCGTACGTGCTCACGGATGCCGGCCGGGAACTCCTCGTCGTCCTGCTGGCCCTGCAGCAATGGGGCGACAAGCACCTGCCGTGGCCGGACGGGCCGAGCATCCTGCGCCGGGTCGCGGGCACCGAACGACTGGTGCATGTCGGGTTCATCGACGATGACGGAAACGAAGTCGACGAAAGCTCCATGGCACTGATTCCGACGGCCGCCTCCCCCGGCCGGAAGTAGCGCAGCTTTCAGATCAGACGCGACCCTCCAGGCTCCATGACCGGACGCGAACGAACGAGGCAGGCCTTGCGGCCCGCTCCATGCAATTCGGAGCAGGCGGCCTTCGCCGGCGGCCGCCGCACCTGACGGCTGGCCGGCCGCTGGTCCCGCAGCGCCGTCTATGTCCGGCGTCCGCTGCGGATGTCCCCGGCTGCGCCTCCTTGACCGGTCTGGTTCGCCGGTCGTATGGCAGCCCGTCTCGTCGTCACATGCCCCGGCGTGCAATCAGCCCGGTCCGCGAGGGGACGCACGGTTGTTTCTGCTCACCTGCCGCGCCCCTTTGCCTGTGCGGGATCTCGCACGTGATGCACACCGTCATCCCGCGACAGAACCTGCCCGAGCCGCCTGCTCCCGCACGGCAGGCGTACGTGCCATCTGGCGGGTGGTAGTAAACTCAGCTAGACGGTCCAGGCCCCAGGGCGTCCGGAGAACGCGGATCGCGTGCGCAGCCTGTCCGAACGCGGCTTGCAGCAGCCTCAGGGAGTCGAACTCGATCTCGGCAAGCACGTCGCCGAGAATTTCTGAGCCTCTTGGGCGTTTGTGCCGTCACCCGGCAGCCACTGTTCCCCGTTCTCGGCCTCCAGTCGACGATTGTGTTCGGTGGCAGCCTCCAGACGTTGCAGCAGCGAGGTGTCGGACGCCCGTTGCCGATCTGGGATCGTCCGGGTCGCAGACGCGGGACGGCGACCGACTCGAAGCCGCTCGATCTCAGCTTTCAGGTCGGGCTGGTTATAGAGCGAAGACCTGGAGACGCCCGCTTCACGGGCGAGGGTCCCGAAGGTGATCGGGCTGCTGGCGGCGTCCATCCGCCGCAGAGCGGCGGTCGCGTGTCGGCGGGTTGCCGCAGCTCGTCCACGGGCTGAGGCAACGATCAGGTGAGAGTTGTCAGCCGGCATCCGCGGCCCCCTCGATCTGGTCCCGGCCGTCTCCCAGCTCCCCGATCATACGGTCGAGGTTCTCGGCGAGCTGCTGGTTCATTTCGGCGATGCGTGCGTGACCGTAGCTCTTCGCGTTGTCGATCAAACGACGCCATCCGCAAACCTCCTGTCCGACACAAGAATTCATCCACTGGGCCCGGCGATCTCGGTGCATATCCAACGGAGTAGTAGACCGATGCCCGACGACTACGTGACCGAAGGCCGGAAAGTCACGACGCCGGGCCAACAGATCGGTCCGGTCGCGACGGGGTATACCGGCATGTTGGGCGACGGATTCGATTCGCTCATTGCGCTCGGATACCTCGAGCTCGGCCCCAACAGTTCCGAGTTCGGGCACCACACCGCGACCGGGGTTGCAGCGGGATTCCCCCAGCCTGACATTGACTCGCGACAATTACACGCTGGTTCCTGGGGTGAGGATCGCGGCCAACTCCTCGAATGATCAGGACGGTCGTGGAATCCGTCGCTCGGTGCCCTCTGCGATCCAGGCTGCGATCTGGGTGCGGGAGGTGAATCCGAGTTTGGTGAGGATGTGTTCCACATGGCCCTGCGCGGTGCGTTGCGAGATTACCAGTTTGGCGGCGATCTGCTTGTTGGTGAGCCCTTCGGCGATGAGATCTGCGACCTGCCGCTCGCGCCGGGTCAGAGGTACCCACGGACCCGACGTATGCGACGTGTCGATGAACTGCTCACCGAGGGCATAAGACACGGCTTCGTCCATGCCCATCGCTTGGCCGCGCCGAATGGCCGAATCGTATCCACGTGACCCGAGGGCGGAGCGCGCTAGTCGCACACATTCGTCGTGATACTGCGGCATCGGGACAATGCTCGCAGGGTTCCCCACGGACCGCCACAGTTCCTGCACAGCCCCGAGCAGCACTGCCGCACGCTCAGTGTCACCGCTGTCGACAGCTATCCAGGCCAGCGGGTCGAGACTCAACGCCGCATTGACGGGGCTGCCCATCCGGCGGTTGATTCGCAAGGAATTTTCGACCAGCTCGATCGCCCTGGACCAGTCACCTTCCAGCCAGGCGGCAATACCTATGTCGCGTAGCGCGGAGGCCCGGAACAGCGATTCGCCGCACGCCTCGGTAATCGAGAGCACTTGCCGGTGATACTCCACCGACCGTTTTGCGTCGCCGGCCATTTCATGAACCCAACCGAGCCCGGTCAGAACAGCAACGTAGAGGTATCCACTCCGATCGGAGCGGAAGATCTCGGCGGCTCGTTCGAACGAGGTGGAAGCCGCGGCAAGCTCACCGCGATAGAACTCCAGGACGCCGGCGCCATAGGTGATCAGCGCCTGGGTCATCGGGGTTGGAGCCTGTTCGGCGAGCACCCGCCCCTGCTCGAGCAAGGTGGCGCCCGCCTCCAAGTCGCCGTGCATCGCAGCCAGGGCACAGCCGACGTACAGCGCTTTGACACGGTCGGGTATGGACTGTCGGGCGGGATGGGTGAGCACCCGCTCGATCCAGGATCGAGCCTCGCCGTATTTGCCGCGGAAACTCCAGAACATAAAGAGCGCGCTGGTGATCCGCAACCCGGCTTCGGCCGCCTGCTCACTGTCCTCGGCCAGGCAGTATTCGAGCGATTCGCGCAGATTCGGTTGCTCACGCTCGAGCCTGGCCAGCCAGTAGGGCTGCCGGTCACTGATCCAGCCCGACTCCGCGTCCAGCGCCAACCGTTGGTACCAGTCACGATGCCGACCACACATATCAGCGTATTCGCCGACCTCCTGCAGCTTCTGCCGACCATAGTCCCGCAACGTCTCCAGCATCCGAAACCGCACCACCCCCTTGTCCTCGACCCGGATCAGGATCGACTTGTCCACCAGCGAGGACAACACATCCAGGGGACTGTCCGCCGCCAGATCGGCACCACAGACATCTTCGGCGGCGTCGAGTTCGAAACCGCCGGCGAACACCGACAACCGAGACCACAGCCGCTGCTCGGACGGGGTGCACAAGGCATAGCTCCAGTCCACACACCAGCGCAGGGTCTGCTGCCGCGTCGGCGCGGTACGGCTGGCGCGGGTGAGCAGCGTGTACCGGTCGTCGAGGCGCTGCAGGATCTGCTCGGGCGACATCGTGCGCACCCGGGCCGCCGCGAGCTCGATCGCCAACGGCAGACCGTCCAGCCGGGCGCAAATCCGAGCCACGGTGGCCTTGTTGTCCTCCGTGAGCTCGAACCCCGGCACCACCGCGGTCGCGCGGTCGGAGAACAGAGTCACCGCTTCATAGCGGGCAACTCCCTGCCCCGACACCTCCCCATCCGGGTCCGGCACCGGTAGCGGCGACACCCGCAACACCACCTCCCCGGCAATGTCCAGCGGTTCGCGGCTCGTTGCCAGAATCTGCAAATTCGGACAGGACCGTAGCCACGTCTCGACCAGCTCGGCCACCGCCGCCGCCACTTGCTCGCAATTGTCCAGCACCAGCAGCGACTCCCGGCCGGACAAAAACTCGACCACCACCTCCCGCAGCGGCCGCGCCGACTCATCGCGCAAACCCAAGGCACCTGCCACCACCACGACCAGCAGCGCAGGGTCGGACACGTCGGCCAACCCGACCAGCCACACCCCGTCGGCGAACTCCCGGCGCACCGTAGAAGCCGCCCGCAGCGCCAGCCGTGTCTTGCCGACCCCGCCGATCCCGGTCAACGTCACCAGCCGCAACGAGGCCAGTAAATTCTTCACCTCCGCCACCTCGGTGCGGCGGTCGACGAAACTGGTCAACTCGAGCGGCAAAATACCAGCGCCGCGGTGATCCAACGGCGGTACCGCAGGCGGGCACCATCCCTGCGGCGGCGACTTCCGACCTCGATGCTGCAGGCTCGGTTCGGCCTGCAGCGCCATCTCCTCGACCGCGAAGCCGTGGCGGCGCTGTGCCTGCCGGATGGCCTCCCCGAGCGCCGCCACCGACGGCCTTTGCTTCGGATCCCGGCTCATCGCCGTCGCCACCACCGCGGACACGTCCTCGGCAATGCCGCTCTCACGCAGGTCCGGCACCGGCTGCGTGGAGACCCGCAGGAACTGGGTCACCACGTTCTCCCCGCTGCGCCGCTCGAAGGCCGCATGGCCGGTCAATGCGCAAAACATGGTGGCGCCCAACCCATAGACATCCGTGGCGGAAGTGGGAGCCTCGCCCTCGAGCACCTCGGGGGCGGTGAATGCCGGCGACCCGGTCAAGATCCCCGATTCTGTCTGAAACCCCCCGGAGATCCGCGCGATACCGAAATCGGTCAACGCCGGCTCGCCATAGTCGGTCAGCAGAACATTTCCCGGCTTCACATCGCGATGCACAATGCCCAACCGATGCGCGCTCTCGAGCGCCCCGGCGATCTTCACCCCGATCCACAACACGGCCTCGAGCCACAACGGACCGTGCTCTCGGATTTGCGTATCCAGAGAACCCAACGGGTGGTATGGCATAACCAGAAACGGGCGCCCCTGCTCGGTGGTACCCGCGTGCAGCATGGTGACGATATTCGGATGCCCGGTCAGCCGGCCCATCGCTTGCTGCTCCCGGAAAAACCGCGCCCGATTCTGGGTATCCAGCTCGGCGGTCAGGATCTTCACCGCCACCGTTCGGTCCAGCTCCGCCTGCGTGCACCGAAATACCACACCGAAACCACCCCGCCCGATCTCCTCTGCGTCGGCGAACCCGGCCGCGCTCAACTCCTCCGTGACCAGCTCGAAGCCGTCACGGACTGTCCGAAAAGGATCATCCTCGGCCATCGGCTGTGTACCATCCGCCGGCACGTCCCTTGCACTGGGCAACGCGCGTTAACTCTTCGTTAATAGCGTATCCCTGCAGCATCGGCGGTAGGGCCGAGGCGTGACTATCGCTGCCAGTAATCGGATCTGCTGGCGGCCAATCAGCTATCGCCGATGTACGCACGTCCTATTTCTGCAATGGATGAGGGAGGCATTTCTCTGGCGGCCGGCATGATCGCGAGGACCCGTATGGTAACGATAGCTTCGACGTAATCCCTTATGCGAGTAGCGATTTGAGTAGAAGTACCGTAAAGGAATAGTTCGTCTATGAGCTCGTCGGGTATTGCGGCCCGCGCGATCACCGGCCCGCCATGCCCGCCACATCGGCTCCAATTGTTCGCCCCGGCCCAGCTAGCGGTGAAATCCGCGTATACCGGCACGTTCAGGTAAGCCGCGATGTCCCGCCGGGCGGTTGCGCGCACCGCGTTCAGATCTCTACCGGGAATGACGAATAGCCGCGCCACGATGTCGGCCACGTAGGTGCCGGGGACCTCGACACACATCACTGGCCCCGGATCGGTGGTGTCGAAGGCGAAGGTGAAGAATGAACA
Organism: Nocardia sp. NPDC049737; assembly: GCF_040674755.1. Lineage (NCBI taxonomy): Bacteria > Bacillati > Actinomycetota > Actinomycetes > Mycobacteriales > Nocardiaceae > Nocardia > Nocardia sp. NPDC049737. The sequence goes on from NZ_JBFANH010000005.1 coordinate 38,203, forward strand.
GCAGCCCGTTTCCCGGACGGCCAGATCACCACCGGCCGGTTCGGCGTCGACGGCCACCAGCAGATCCAGCCGCGTCCGGTCCGGCCGGCGGCTCACCGACTCGGCGAAGAACCTGTCGAACTCCGCGACCCGGATCGGTTGCTCAGCGGTGGGCAGCGTGCACGCATCCGGTACCCCAACACACTCGTACAGAACGCGATTCGGACATTCAAGATGCGGCCCGAAGGAGCGATAGGCGATCAGAACGACGAGCGGGAACAGAATGGAGTCGAGACTCCGTACCATACTCGACACGCCCCGCCAGAAACACGAGCCTGCGACAACCGGACCAGAACCGTCACGCCCCCGCTATTTGCCGATGACTAGCAGTTTTCGGTGTTGCAGGAGGTTGGCGTACTGGTCGATACCCTCTCCGGACACAGACAGTACGCCAACACCTGGCCGTGGGTTCGTCTCGGCCGTAACCGCGTGGTCGTAGTGGTTGTAGGTGAGTTTCAGCCCTAGTTCGCGGTATACCTCCAGCTTGTCGCCGGGGTCGGCAGCCCGCAGGATCGCCAGGATTCCACCGAGTGCATCGACCAGTTGACGGATTTCGTCGCGGCTCATTCGTTGAGCGGGGACGGCGTGATTCGTCGCGGCGGTAAGTTGAGCGGCCAGGACGGTCCGTTCGCGGTGTATGTCGCTGCTCCACTCGGCGACCATCGTGGGGTCCGCACCGGCCTCTAGAGCGGCGCGATGTCTGGCGAGTTTGCGCCGCCCTCCCGCGCACGACCAACTGCCGTCCCGGACGGAGCCGGGCGCCCGTAACCACATCGCCGCACAGTGCCGCCATATCCCCGGCCAAGCGGTGACCATCGGTCCCGGACCACACCAGCACCCTGACCGGCCGTTCCGGGTTCTCCCCCTACGGCCACCTCAGTCGATATCTCGATCGCCGTTGCCGTCGGCGTATCGCCCGCGCTCGGAGTCGATGGGTCGCGCGACCACCCTGCCGCCAGCTCGACGGCGATCCACCGAAGCGACGGTGTCGCCGCGTCCTGCGGTGATTTGCGCGACGTTGGCCAGCGCATCGGTGGGCAGCCCGGTCGCCGGATCGCGGTGCAGATAGCCCTGATGCGTGGCCTCGACGCCGGCGAAGTTCGGCGAGTCGGGGAACTCGGCGGGAATACGTTTGCCGCCGAATGCCTCAGTGGCGGGGTCGATGCCGAGGCCGAGCCACGGGTTGAGGCGGCTCCACGCGCCGGGCTCGTCCGCTCCGAACATGGTCACCAGATCGCGCCACGATGCGGCGACATAGACATTGTCGGCGCCGATGCCCAGCTCTGCGGCATGGCGAACCGAGGCCGCTCCTGGCGAGCCCGCGGCGATTGCCGAGCGGACCAAGCCGGCGAACCTGCCGTACCTGCCCGCATAGAACATCGTGACCGAACCGTAGCTGTGCCCGTACAGCCGGATGGCAAGCCGATCAGCAGCGGCGGTCCCGGCCAGAGTTCTGGTGGCATGGAATGCCGCGATGTCACACAGCAACCGGTCCCCGCCCACGCGTGCGCGGCGCCGGAAGGCGGCCTTCGCATAACCGGTCTTCACCGGCCCGGCCGGCGCGTCGTATCCGATCCAGATGATCGACGCCAGCTCGAGCGACGGATCTACCCGCAGCGTTTCCTCATACAGGTTACGCAGCGGCTTGAACTGGTAGGCCAACGAGGAAGACGTCGTATTCGTCCCGGGCACATGCCAGTTCACCGTGTGCGCGGTGTCCACATTGCCGAGCGCGACAACGGCCTTCCCTTTGCCGTGGAAGGCGGTCGAGTCGTAGGACAGGACATGCACCGGCGGACTGCCCGGTACCTTCGTGGCCTGTCGGTCCAACTCTCGCAAGTGATTTCGGGTGCGGACCAGGTTGCCGAGCTGCTTCCTCTCAGGGTCGGTGAGGCCGGTCCGCGTCCAGTTGAGCAGCCTCTGGTCCGCTGGCTTGCGGGCTAGGAACTCGCCGAGATCGCGGCTGATCGACAGCCGGTTGGCGTGGTCGCGGATCGTGGCGGGAAGGCCGTCGGCGTTGCCGATCGGGTGTGGGTAGACCTGGATGAGTGCCTGTTGCGCAGCGCTCAACGCACCTGGTTCGGCGGGGTCGCCCAGCGAGTTCCACCACTCGCCGTTCTCGGTCGCGCGGCGTCGTGCGGACCACGCTGGCAGGCGATACCCCCAACGCAGCAACCTATCCGCGTTGTCGAAGCCGCCGGCACGTAGCGCCTCGTCGGCCAGCTGCCGCTGTTCGTCCTCGAAACCGTGATCCGCAGGCAACGAGCGCCAGTAGCCGCTCGCATCGTCGGGCACGGAGTCCTCCGGATGCCCTGGTTCCTCGGACGAGGCGGTCGCTGGATGGGTGCCGCCGGGGACGATGGGGCCGCCTACACCTGGCTCGTCAGCAGACAGCCCGTCCTGGTGCAATCGGCCGTCGGATCGATCCGCAGTCGCCGACGAGGAACCTCGACGGACCCGCCTGGACCGTTTGCCCGACTCCGGTGGGTCCTGCCGGTCCATCCAATTCAAGACCGCGTCCAGACATTCGTCCGCCGTGTACGTTTCGTATTCCGCGAGATGGGGTCCGCGCTGGAATCCGCTCTCGTCGATACCGTTTTCGTCTACGGCCGGAGTTCCCGCACGGGTCGCGATCCACCCCGCGACGTGCCGGACGATGTCGACCGCACGCAAGGCGCGCACGGAACCGTCGGGTTCGAAGGTGGCAGGCGACGTCGTCGGTGCGAACCGGTTGACCAGGAGTTGGCGTTCGGCGGCGGTGAGTTGGTCGAGCGCTGTGTGCAAGTCAGCGGGACTGGCCTCGGCCAGCGCTGTGGCCCACAGCGCCATGGACCGGTGGTGTGCGGCCGCCACGGTGCTCACCCATCGCTGAGCCGCGATGAGCGCCATACTGCGGATCATTGGTGTACCCGCTCCCACTCGCAGCTGGTGTAGCGCCCCTCGATGAGTCGAACTGAGCCCTTGGACAGCGGATTCCATCTGCTCTGGGCTTGCCTCGGCCAGCAGTTGTCGCGGATCCGGCTGGTCGGCACTCATCAAGGCGGCGTACATGGCCGCTCGGAAACGGTCGAACTCCGATGTCGTGGACGGCAGGTCGCCAAGTTGGCGTGCCGCAACCTGCCGTGCCTGCTCATTTCTGATCTTGCGGCGGAGACTGGCCAGGTTCGCCTGCACATCGAGCACGGAAATATCCAGTGCCGCCGCTACCTCCTCGTGTCTCATACCCTGTTGCACCCGAGCGAGAACGTTGGTCTCGCGCAGGGTGAGCTGGAACGTGCTCGGCGGATTGTCGGCGGGCCGCTCGGGGATGGGCGACGGATATGCGCGGTGTTGGTGGGCTGGGTGTGGTTCGTCGATTCCCTTCCGCGACCAGGGCGTCGTCCGTCCAGGTGTGGGTTGCCGTGGGGTCTCGTCGTGTTCGTGTGGCCTGCTGCCGATCAGTCCACTCGAACCATCCGGATCCGGCTCTACAGGTGCGGGCAGATCGACCTCGAGATCCGGCGTGACCCGCGGCGGACGCCCCGTGGTCACGTACTCGTGGATCGCCCACTGCGGCGACCCGACCGCCGCGCCATGAATGTCCGCCTCCGCGAACCCGACAGCGAGCGCTTCCAGGTCGTTGAATACGGTCTTGGCTTCGTTACCGAAGGCGTACTCCGGCAGTCGAGCGAACCAGGTCCACCAGTGCTCGTCGATCAGGCCGAGACTCGACAGCTGTGAATGGGTCTGCGAGAGCACTTGTTGCAGATTTTTCGACAGCCCCTCCATGGCGTCGATCGCGTGCACGAACTCGTGCACGGCGTCGTGATGAAATGGCCTGTCGCCGACCGGATTCAAGCCGAACTCGAGCAACCGGATCCCGCGTTCGACAGCCTCTGTCGGCCTGGCCGCATCGCGCAGGCTGAACTGCATGCTCCGACCCGCCGTCGCGGGGTCCGCATCGTAGGACGTTCTGGCGCTGGTGCCCTCGGAGTCGGTGTAGTCGATGCGCAGTTCGCGAATGTTGGTTCGGCCCGGGAACCTGGTGAGCATCTCATCCAACCCACCGAGAATCTCCTCGACAACATGAGCGGGCACATCCGGATGATCGAATCCGGCCATAGCCACATGCGGATACATGAGGGGGAATGCCTCGACCAACCGCGCCTTGGCCCGCGCCGCTTTATCGAGCCCCGCGCGATGCGTTATCTCGCCCCAGGTAAGCCCGGCATGTCGCTCAACCTGCGCCAACGCCGCCATATACCTACCATGGATATCGAATAGCACCTCTCGATGTTGCTTGGGCATCGGAAAATTCGAGATCCACTCTTCGAGGTAGGACACCGCCTCTCGAATGGCCGCGACATCCCACGTCGGCATAGCGTGGTCCAGCCACACCTCACGGCCGTCGACCCGCCGCACGAACGATGACGCGAACACACCGGCGGGCGTCGCGTCGACGTCGGATCGGGCACGTCCGCCCATCACCTGGTTGTCGGCCACACTCCACTCGCGCGCCGTGCGGTGAGTCCTGGTCACCGCATCGAATAGGCCGAGCATTGTGGCCGAGGACGAGCCGAGAACCTCCGGGTCCACACCCTCGACACTGTCCCCCGGCCGCCCCGGGGTGAGCTCCCGATAAATGCGGTCATCTTCCAGGTTCAGCATCGCGTGGGCGACCGGAGCACCCATGATGGCGGCGACCTCGGTCTGCAACACCTGCACAAGAGCGTCTATCGGATCGGCATAGGTTTCCATGAACACCCGCAGGCCATTGTCGAACATCACCTCCTCGACCCGAATCCCTGGCGCCCCCTCTACCACAAAGCGTTCGGCCATACCGGAATTCAGTCCGGCCAGCACCAACTCCTCGAAACCGGGACCAGCGAACGCGCGCTCCCCAGGCGAATCCTCGAACGGCCTGCTACCGATCAGCCCGCGCGGACCGCCCTCGTCCGCCGCCGGTCGGTTGCCGACGCGGCCGCCCGGTTTCGGGCTGCCTTCGCCCGGCTCCGTATCGCCGCTTCGCGCGGGTGGTTGATCCGGCTCGGCTCGCGTGGTCCATGGTGTCCGCGGTGCCGGGCTCTGTTCGCTCGCCATCGCATGCGCGGATCCACGCTCGAGGTCCGGCCGCGAATCGTCCTCATGTGGCCTGCTGCCGATCAGACCACGCGCACGGTCCGAGACCGGACGATCGACATACGGTGGAAGATCGACCTCGAGGTCCGGCGTGACCTGCGGCGGACGCCCGGTGGTCACGTACTCGTGAATCGCCCACTGCGGTGAACCGACCGGCGCACCATGAATGTCGGCCTCGGCGAACCCGACAGCAAGCGCCTCGCCGTCGTCGAATACGGTCTTGGCTTCGTTACCGAAAGCGTACCGCGGTAGCCGAGCGAACCAGGTCCACCAGTGCTCGTCGACCAAGCCGAGCCTCGACAACTGTGAATAGGTCCGCCCCAGCACCTGTCTAAGGTTCTCCGAGAGCCCCTCCTTGGCATCGATCGCATGGATGAATTCGTGGACGGCATCGTGGTGGAATGGTCTATCGCCGATCGGATTGATCCCGTCCTCACGCGATCGGATGCCCAATTCCACAAACGGCTCCGGCCTGGCCGCATGGTGCAGGCTGAAATGAATCCGCTGGGTTCGACCCGCCGCCACTACGCGATCTACATGCCAAGACGTTCTGGCACTGGCTTTCGGATCGCCGAGGTAATCGATCCGCAATTCCCGGATATTGGTCCGGCCAGGGAACCTGGTGAACATCTCGTCCAGCCCACCGAGGATCTCCTCGACGACATGGGCGCGCACATGCGGATGGTCGAACCCCACCATCGTGAGATACGGATACTTCAGGTTGAACACCTCGACCAACCGCGCCTTGGCCTCCGCATCGTCATCGCCCCATTCGTCGTTGAGCCCCGCACGATGCAACATGTCCCACGGGGTGGGCACGGCGTGCCGTTCGATCTGTGCCAGCGCCGCCAAGTACCCGCGGTGGATGTCGAGCAGCACATCTCGGTGTTTCTCGGAAGCCGGATAGCTTTCGATCCACGATTCGAGGTAGGTCACCCGCTCGCGAATGTCCTCGACCGCCCAGCTCGGCAGGGCGTTGTCCAACCACACGTCACGGCCATCGATCCGTTTTACGAATTTCGCCGCGAACACACCGGTCGGCGTAGCGTCGACGTCGGATCGGGCGCGCCCGCCCATCACATCGTCGTCCGGACCCATACTCCACTCTTGCCCGGTCCGATTCGTCCTGGTCACTGCATCGAACAGGCCGAGTAGCACGGCCGAGGACGAGTCCAGAATCTCCGGGGGCAGGACATCGAAGCTGTGCCCGGGGCGCCCGTGGGGCGTGAGTTCCCGATAAACGCGGTCGTCGTCCAGGTTCAGCATCGCGTGGGCGACCGGAGCACCCATGACTGCGGCGACCTTGGCCTGCAACACCTGGATATCCGCTTTTATCGGATCGGGATACCTCTCCGCGAACACCCGCAAGCCGTTGCGGAACGTTACCTCCTCGACCTTCAGCCCCGGCGCATCCTCCACCACGAACCGTTCCGCGATACCGGAATCCAGGCCCGCCAGCACCAACTCCTCGAAGCCGGGACCAGCGAACGCACGCTCACCAGGCGAATCCTCGAACGGCCTGCTGCCGACGAAACCGCGCTCACCCCCCACCGGTCGGTTGCCGCTGAGGCCACCCGGGGTCGGCCCGCCCTCGCCCGGCCCGGGATCAGTGCTCCGTACCGGCAGCTGATCCTGCGCCGCCACCACCTCGCCCGTCGGAGTGAGCGTGGCCGGATCCCGCTCGAGCCGCAACGCCTTGATCCGCGCAGCATCCGAGTGCGAATCGTCCTCATATGGCCTGCTACCGATCAGATCACTCGGACCTCCACCTTCACCCCCGATCCGTCGGCTGTCGGTGCCATCCGGTTCGGCATCGCTGCCGCGTATTGTCGGCTGATCCGGCTCAGCCTTCATCTGGTCCCCCGGTATCGGATCCTGTCCGCTCGCGGTCACCTCGGCGGAACCATGCGGATCGAACACAGAACGTAGCCGCGCGACACACTCGGCGAGAACCTCACCCGCCGACGCGACCGTCAACCCCAACCGCGCGGCCACGTCGGCCAACGGCTCACCCTCCACCAGATGCAGCATCACCAACCGCTCAGCGGTATCAGGTTCAGCCAAATCCGCCAGCGCAGCGCGAACTGTCGTCACGAAATCGGTATCGGAAAACCCTGTAGTAGCAGCCGGATCGGCTACTTCTCGACTCAGCTGTCCGTCTTTGCCCTGGACCGGCGCATTCAATTGCGCGGCGGGCCGAGCCAGAATCTCCCGCGCCAATACGACATCGGCCACCGGGTAACTCACCGCGCGCGCAATCGCCGCATCGTCGTGTACCTCGCCCGCGGCAACCATCCGGTCGATCTGCGCTCTTACTGTGCTGACTTTCTTCAGGGTGGGATTGTCGAGATCCGGGAACGCGCGCGCGAGATGGTATCGGAGAATTGCTCTCCTACCGCCGCCCCAGGCATGGGCGGTGAACGACGCCGAGGGGACGTGGCTCTCGATCGCGCTCAGAATTCCCATCCACGCGGCCTGCACCGCCTCATCGCGGATATCTGGAGATTCACGCCGCGCCAACGCATCCGGAACCCACGCAACCGTGGCGCAAATCTCGTCCCGGATCGTCTTCTCCTCAGATGAACCCACCCGGCTGACCACATATCGATGGAAAAGAGCTACTTCCTCCCGGTCACCGGAACGCTCATAGCGACCCGCATAGAATTGCTCGACCGCCTCCAGCAACACATCACCACCCACACCCAACGCCCCACAGAGCTGCCGCAATCTCCGCACCGGCGGAAAACGCGTTCCGAGTTCGACGGCGGAAATGTAGGGCTGGGACATCCGCGCCCGACGCGCAAGCTCTTTCTGCGTCATCCCGCGCTCGAGTCGCAGCTCCTTGATCCAACCACCCAGCAATGTATGCGGAGGGGGATTGATATCGAGGTCTGGATAGAAGTAGCGGGTGGCGGCCCGTAGGAGTTCGTCACCGACCCCCAGGACGTCGCAGATCCGCCGGAACAGCGCGAATTCCGGCCTGTTCCTTCCGGATTCGATATGAGACAGATCCGAGCTGGACCCGATCGCCTTCGCAACCTCGCTTCCGGACATGCCCTGATCGTGTCGCAGCGCCATGAACCAGCTACCGGGTAACGCGGGATCGTGCGCGGCAGGATCGATATCGGGATTGACACCTCGATAGAAATGGCGAAAGGCGGCGGCGAGTACTTCCGGCGCAACTTCCAGCGCCCGGCAGATCTGACGGAAGACCATGAGTTTCGGAGTGCGCCCGCGCTCGATTCGACCGACAGATTGTTCCGGTATGCCCGCGGTGCGGGCAAGCTCGGCCTGAGACATGTCCCGGTCATAGCGCAACGCCGCAATCCAACTTCCGGGCAACCGCGGGTTGTGCGCGGCGGGATCGAGACCGAACTCGATATCCCGATAGAACTCGCGAGCCGCCTCCGCCAGCGCTTGCTGCCCTACCTCCAGAACGCGCGCAATCCGCAAGAACAGACCAGGCAGCGGGTACACGCCATTCTCTATTTCCGTGATGCTCGTCGGCGCTATATCGACTGCGCGTGCGAGATCCGCCCTGGTCATGCCCTTGCTGTTACGAAGAGCCGCCACCCAGCTACCCAGCGAATCATGGGCGGCCACAGCGGTTCCCACCTCGACGCCCCGATAGAATCTCCGGATAGCGTCGGTCACAGCCTCGCCATCGAGCCCGAGTGCCCGGCAGATCCGCTGAAAGTTGCCGAGCCGTGGCTTCGATTTCCCGCTCTCGATAGTGGACAGCGCGCTATTCGTCAGGCCCACGGCTTGCGCGAGCTGTTTCTGCGTCATCCCCCGCTCGAGTCGCAACGCCTTGATCCACGCACCCCGCGCGGCATCCGAGTGCGAATCGTCCGCATATGGCCTGCTGCCGATCAGCCCACTCGGGCCGCCCGAATCCGGATGATCCTCATGCGGCAGGAGATCGACCTCGAGATCCGGCGTGACCCGCGGCAGCCGACCGGTGGTCACGTACTCATGAATCGCCCATTGCGGCGAACCGACCGCCACGCTGTGAATGTCCGCCTCGACGAACCCGACAGCGAGCGCCTCCGCATCGTTGAGTAGCGTCTTGGCTTCGTTGACGAAGGCGTACCTCGGCAGTCGCGTGAGCCAGGTCCACCAGGACTCCTCGATCAGGCCATGATTCGACAACTGTCCCCAGATCTGGGACAGCATCCGTTGCAGGTTCTTCGACAGCCCCTCCACGGCATCGATCGCATGAACGAACTCGTGCACGGCGTTGTGATGAAACGGCCTGTCGCCGACCGGATTCAAGCCGAACTCGAGAAACCGGATTCCACGTTTGACAGTCTGTGCCGGGTTGGCCGCATCGCGCAGGCTGAACCGCATACTGAGTGTCCGGCCCGCCGCCGTGGGGTCCGCATAGTTGTGCGTTCTGGGGCTGGTGGCCTCCCAGTCGGTGTAATCAATCCGCAGTTCGCGGATATTGGTCCGGTCCGGGAACCTGGTGAACATCTCATCCAGCCCACCCAGGATCTCCTCGACGACATCGGCGGACACGTCCGGATGATCGAACCCCACCACCGTGACGTGCGGATAGTTCAGCGTGAACACCTCGACCAACCGCGCCTTGGCCTGCGCTTGCGCATCGAGCCCAGCGCGATGCACTCGCTCGCCGAAGGTAGCCACGGCGTGCCGCTCGACCTGCGCCAGCGCTGCCACATACCCAGCGTGGAGATGGAGCAGCGCCGCTCGGTGTTCCTCGGGCATCGGAAAATTCGAGATCCACGTATCGAGGTGCGACACCTGCTCCCGAATGGCCGCGACCTCCCACGTCGGCATGGCGTGGTCCAACCACACCGGACGACCGTCGATACGCCGCACGAACAACGACGCGAACACACTGGTCTGCGTGGCGTCGACGTCGGATCCGGAACGTCCGCCCATCACCTCGTTGTCGGCCACACTCCACTCCCGCGCCGTCCGGTGCGTCCCGGTCACCGCATCGAACAAGCCCAGCCGCTGGGCCGAGTCCGAGCCCAGAACCTCCGGGTCCACAACCTCGACGCTGTCCCCAGGTCGCCCCGGGGTGATTTCCCGATAAACGCGGTCGTCTTCCAGGTTCAGCATCGCATGGGCAACCGGAGCACCCATCATGATGGCGAGCTTGGTCTGCAATGCCTGCACCAGCGCATCCATCGGTTCGGCATACGTCTCCTTGAACACCCGCACGCCGTTGTCGAACGTCAATTCCTCGACCCGCACCCCCCGCGCATCCTCGACCAGGAACCGTTCCGCAATACCGGATTCAAGCCCCGCCAGCACCAACTCCTCGAACTCCGGACCAGCGAACGCACGCTCACCAGGCGAATCCTCGAACGGCCTGCTGCCGATCAGCCCACCAGGAGCGCCGTCACCAGCCTCGGGATCACTGGTCCCTACCGGCAGTTGATCCTGCTGCGCCACCTCGGCACCTGCAGTGAACGCACCCGGACCCCGCTCACTCGCGGTCGCCTCGCCCGTTCTCCCCGAGTCGAACGCATCGCGCAGCCGCGCAACAGCATCGGCGAACACCTCACCTGCGGTCGCGACCGGTAACGCCACTCGTTGAGCAACCTCGGCCAAGGGGACGCCCTCCACCAGATGCAGCATCACCAACCGCTCCGTGGCATCAGGATCAGCCATATCAGCTAGCGCGGCGCGAATCATCATCGCGAAATCGGTATCGGAAGCCCCTGCGGAGGCAGCACGATCGACCATTTCCTGATGCAATCCGTCCGTCCCCCCGATCGGAGCATCCAGTTGTACGGTGGTCCGCGTCAAAATCTCCCGCGCCAGCATGACATCGGCCATTTTCAATCGTGTCGCGCGGGCAATTTCCGTGTTGTCGAGAGTTTCACCAGCAGCAACCATTCTCGCCATTTGTGCTCTCACCGCGTTGACTTTCCGCACGGTGCGATTGTTCAGATCTGGGAACTGATGGTTGGAGCGGTATCGCAAAATTGCTCTGCTACCGCTGGCCCAGGCATGATGGGCGAACGACGCGGAGGGGAAGTGGTTGTCGATCGCGCTCAGAATCCCCAGCCACGCGGCATGCCCCGCCTCGTCTCGGGTATCCGGAGACTCACGAAGCGCCAACGCATTCCGAACCCACGCGAACCTCTTGCAGATCTCGTCCCGGACTTCCCTCTCCTCCGGCGAACCCACCCTGCTCACGACATATCGATTGAACAGGTCTACTTCATATCGATCAGCGGACGGCCCGAAACGACCCCGATCGTAGAATCGCTCGACAGCCTCCAGCAACACATCACCACCGACCCCCAACGCCGCACAGAGCTGCCGAAACTTCCTCAACCGCGGACGAAAACGTTGGTTTTCGATCTGGGAAATGGAGTCCCGAGGCATCCGCGCTCGGCGCGCAAGCTCGCCGCCCGACATACCTGCGTCATTACGCAGCGCCGCAATCCAGCTTCCGGGCAACCCAGGGCTATGCGCAGCAGGTTCGATATCGAGATTGATATCCGAATAGAAGTGACGCATGGCGGCCCGCAGCAGTTCGTCACCGACCCCCAGCACATCACAGATTCGCCCGAATACCGCGAACCTCGGCCTGCTCCTTCCGGATTCGATCCGGTAGAGATGGCCCGCACCGGAACCGATCGCCTTCGCGACCTCGCTCTGGGACATGTCCCGGTCATGCCGCAGCGCCACGAACCAACTACCGGGCGACGCCGGATCGTGCGCGGCCGGGTCGGTATCGAAATTGAGATTCCGATAGAAATGGCGCGCGGCGGCAGCGAGTACTTCCGGCGCAACTCCCAGTGCCCGGCAGATCCGCCAGAAGACGAACGAATTCGGAGAGTGTCCGCCCTCGATTCGGCTGGCAGATGTTTCCGATATGCCCGCGATCCGTGCCAACTCGGCGCTGGACATGTCCTGGTCATAGCGCAGCGCCGCAATCCAACTTCCGGGCAACCGTGGGTTGTGCGCGGCGGGGTCGAGACCGAACTCGATATCCCGATAGAACTCGCGAGCCGCCTCCGCCAGCGCTTGCTGCTCTACCCCCAGCACTCGCGCAATCCGCAAGAAGAGGCCAGGGCGCGGACGCTCCCGGTTGTTCTCGTAGACCCCGATGCGCACAGGGTCCACACCGACCGCGTGTGCAAGGACCGACTGGGTCATACCTTTGCTGATACGGACAGCGCGCACCCAGTCACCAGGCGACTGATGGGCAGCTACACCGGTATCCAGCGGGACATCCGAATAGAACTGTCGGACAGCGGCGTTCAACGCGTCGTCGTCGAGCCCGAGTGCTCGGCAGATCCGTTGAAAGGAGCCGATCCGCGGCTTCCGCTGCCCGCTCTCGATTGCGGGCAGTGCGCTGTTCGCCAGGCCCGCCGCTTGCGTGAGCTGTTTCCGCGTCAAACCCCGCTCGAGCCGCAACGCCTTGATCCACTCACCCCGCGCAACATCCAACTGAGGACCAGGCTCCGCACCTGGCCTGCTACCGATCAGCCCACCCGAATCCGGACGATCCACATGCGGCGGAAGATCTACCTCGAGATCCGGTGTGATCCGCGGCGGACGCCCACCGCTGACGTACTCATGGATCGCCCACTGCGGCGTGCCGACCGAAACGCCGTGGATGTCCGCCTCGGCGAACCCGACGGCCAGCGCCTCTTCCACGGCGAGGCCCGTCTTGGCTTCATCAAGGAAGGCGTACTCCGGCAGTCGAGTGAGCCAAGTCTGCCAGGACTCGTTGATCAGGCCCGATCTCGACAACTGTGACCAGGCCTGGGACAACACCTGTCGCAGGTCCCTCGAGAGCCACTCCTTGGCATCGATCGCGTGCACGAATTCGTGAACAGCGTCGTGGTGAAACGGCCTGTCGCCGACTGGATTCCACCCGAGTTCATGCGCCTGGATACCGAGTTCGACAGTCTGGTCCGGTCTGGCCGCAAGACCCAGGTTGAAGTGCATCCGCCCTCGACCCGCCAAGTCGAGGTCCCGATAATAGTGTGTTACGGCGCTGGTGTACTTATCGCCGAGGTAATCGATGCGCAGTTCGCGGATATTGGTCCGGTTCGGGAACCTGGTGAACATCTCATCCAGGCCACCGAGGAGTTCCTCGACGACATGCGCGCGCACATCCGGGTGATCGAACCCCAGCATCGTGACATGTGGATACTTCAGGCCGAACGCCTCGACGAACCGCGCTTTGTCTTTCGCTTCGTCATCCAGTCCCGCGCGATGCCGTATCTCGACCGGGATGCGCACAGCGTGCCGTTCGATCTGCGCCAGCGCTGCCACGTACACACCGAGGACGCGGTGCAGGGCATCTCGCTCTTCCTCGCGGATCGGGAGTTCAGAGATCCATGATTCGAGGTACGTCGCCTGCTCGCGAATGACAGCGAGTTCCATTCTCAGCATGGCGTGGTCCTGCCACACTTCACGGCCGTCGATACGCCGCACGAACATCGCCGCGAACATATCGACCGACGAGGAGTCGAAGTCGGGCTGCGAGCGTCCGCCCGCCACCGTGTTGTCCGGGCTCACACTCCACTGTCGCGCTGTCCGGTTCGTCCTGGTTACCGCGCCGAACAAGCCGAGCCGCCGGGCCGAGTCCGAATCCAGAACGTCCGGGGCCACGATGTCGACGCTGTCCCCGGGCTGCCCAGGGGTGAGTTCCCTATAGACGGTGAAGTCGTCCAGGTTCAGCATCGCGTGGGCGACCGGAGCATCCATGATGGCGGCGACCTTGGTATCCAGTTCCTGGAGAAGCGCGAAGATCGGCTCGGTATACCTCTCCCTGAACACCCGCAGGCCGGTGCCGAACGTCACCGACTCGACCGTCACCCCCGGCGCATCCTCCACCACGAACCGTTCCGCGATACCGGATTCCAGGCCCGCCAGCACCGACTCCTCGAACCCGGGACCAGCGAACGCACGCTCACCAGGCGAATCCTCGAACGGCCTGCTACCGATCGGCCCAGCCGGACCTCCGGTCCGGCCGGTCGCCGGTCGACTATCGAATCGCGCGTCGTCCGCGGCGGCCGACGCCACTTCCTCCGGAAGACCCCGCTCCTGCGTCCACCGATCGGAGCGATCGCCCGGATTCTCCGATGGCCGGCCGCCGACCTGATCACCGGGTGCCCGGTGTTCGATGCCCGGGTCTCGGGTGTCGCCTGTGTCGGCCTTCATGCTTTTCGCGAGTGTCCGCGCGTTGGCTGTGGTCGCTTCTGCCCGGTGAAGGTGGGCGAGGATGTCGAGGAGGGGCGGGCTTGTTTTTGTCCGCTCGGCTCGGATGTTGTGGACGAGCCGGCGGGTGTTGTCGGCGGCGGCGCTGTCGATGTGTGCGCGCACGTCGGCGCTGCCGACATGTTCCCTGGCGGCCTGCTCGGCCTCCTCAGGTGCCATCCCGTGCCGGTTCACCAGAGTGGTCTGGCGCCCATTTCGAGCGGTCGCTTCTTGTCGCTGTCGGTATTCCTCGTAGCACGACATAACAAATCGCTTCGCGTCCTGCGCGATAACCGGACTCGATTCGTCACGGCCGATCAAAGCGAAGGCCTGCTGCAGACTCCGCGCGTTCGCCGTATTCGCTTCGGCTCGATACAGGTCGGCGAGACTGCCGGGAAGATTGATCTGTACCCGATCGGCAGTGCGATGCATGTCGAGGATGAGTTCGCCGACGCCCTGAGCGGCGGCGTCGTCGATGGCGGGGCGCGCTTCAGCGCTGCCCACGTATTCCCGGGCGGCCTGCTCGGCCTCCTCAGGTGCCATCCCGTCCCGATTCACCAGAGCGGCCCGGAACCGCTTCAGAAGGGCGGCCCTTTGTTGCTGTCGGTATTCCTCGTAGCACCTCATCACGAAACGCTGTGCGTCCCGCGCGATGTCCGGGCCGCATCGGAGGCCGGCCACCACGGCCAGGGCCATCTCGAGCGCCGCCGGCGTGGCCGAGACCGCCTCTGGTTGCTGCCCGGTTTCGAGTGCGGGCTCGGCCGGGTCGGGGGTGTCGTGCGGGCGGCTGCCGATGCGGGCGGGTTCGGCCGACGCGGAAATGTCCGACTTGTGGGGCGTGTGCGCGTTGGTCCGCGACGGGAGATCAGGTGTGCCGTAGTCATCTACCGGCCGGCCTGGCTGTATCGAGTTGATTTCCCGCACCAGTTCTGTACTGACCTCGACGTCCTGAGACGGGGGTAGGGTTTCGGCGACGGCGGCTGCGTTGCGGTGCGAACTGGCGACAAGGTGACCGTCGGCGTCGAAGTCGATGGTCTCGAATCTGCGTTGGTCCGGGGACAGTCTGTCGATGAACTTTTGCTGTTCGTCTCGCCAGTTGTCGAACGGGACGGCCTTATTCAGCAGCGTGCGGCGGCTCCGGAGGTCTTCCGGGTCGTAGTCGGTGTTGTTTCGTCCGTCTCGGGAGGCCGCCAAGTCGACGACGACCAGTTTCGGACGCTCACCCGGCTTGCTGTCGTTGACCAACAGCACCATGTGGTTGTCGGCGGCGGTGCTGCCTTGATCCTGGGTGTCCTTCCATTTGTAGACCAGGACTGCGATGCCTCCCGGCCGGGCTTTCAGCGATTCGGCCACCGTCTCCAGTGAGCCGGCATTCTCGAGTGGGGCGCCGAACACCTCCTCGACAACGTCACGGCCGTGGCCGGCCAGTTCGTTGGACAGCGGCTCGAAGCGGCGTGCGGTCAACACCCGCATACCGGTCACGGCATTGTTGACGCAGCTGTTGGGGCTACGGCGGTGGATCCGCACGACCAGGTCGAGCAGGGCCGCGGTGGCCAGATAGTGCGATGCTGCGGCGATAACCTCCTCCCCCACGGGGTTATCGGCTACCGGGTCCCCGGTCGCTGGGTCGTCGACGACGGCGGCGTTCTCCGAGTCGCCCGGTGTCGCCGGGTGCTCGGCCACTCGATTCACCGATTCGGAGTGCATTGGCGGGGAGGCGGTGGCAGGGGCGACCGGTTGGCGGGTGGCCTCGGTGGCCCGGTGGTGCTCGACTGCGTCGCCCAGGACGTCGCGGGCTACGGCGGGGGTGATGTCGGAGACGGGGTAACCCAGCGCTTTCGCCAGGTTGGCGCCGGCTTCCGTCAGCGCGGGGTCGATCATGCGCATGCCTTCGGCGCCGTCGATGTCCGCGGTGTCCCAGCCGAGTTCGGCGGCCAGCCGGTCCCGCTGCGGAATCAGCAGGTCCAGGGCCTGCTCATCGGTGAGCTGCGGGTACCGGGCAGCCGTCGCAGGTTCGGTTGCCTCGACCTGTTGGCGCAATGCCTCCACCGCGGCGGGCGGCAGACCGGCCTGGACCAGCAACCGGCCCAGCGGATCGCCTGCGCCGTCGTGGTCGAACGCAGCAGCGGCGTCGGCAACGGTCGACGTCGGAATCCCCAGCAGCCCGGCCAGGCGCGCAGCCTGGTCCGGCTGCTCGAGGTCCATGCGGTCTGGGAAGTAGCTCGCCTCGGCGGCGGCGAGAACGGCGGCCGGGTTGTCGGTGAGATACGCGTGGTGGCGGATGAAGTCGGCGGTGGCGTGGCGCAGAGCACGCTCTTGCAGTCCGGGCACCAGCGAGCGGAGATTGTGGCCGGCCTCGACCAGGTTGTTGTGGTTTTCGGGGGTGGGGTCGGCGCGGTGGGCTTCGGCGACTTGTTCGTAGCGGACCGCCGCCGCGCGTACCCCGTGCAAATGCATAGCCTTGCGGATCAGCGCATCCTGCGGCGACATCAGCGCCTGCGCGGACCCACGGTCCCCATTGCGGGCGGTACGGTTCTTGGCCTGCTCATGGATGTAGGACTGCTCGGGGACTTCGGTCATCCACACGAACATGCCGCCCTTGGCCTGCACCGCCTCCGACACCGCGATATCGACACCACGCTGTCCCTGCCGGTTGATCACCAGGATCTTGCCCTGCTCACCGGCGGCATCGAAGATCTTCTGCAACTGGCCTTCCCACCCGGCGCCCCACCCGGCGATCCGGTCGGCGTCGACCGCCTCGATCGCCTCTCGCGGCACACCCTGGTGCACCAGCGCCTGCACCTGCCTGTCGACCAGGTCGTTGCGATGACACAAGATTTCCTGGGACCTGCCCCGGCCCCCCTGCCACACTCTGTGCGCGCCTTCGGCGATAGCGCTCAGCTTGACGCGGGTGTTCGCCACCACCTCGGGGGCACCCTCCATCAACCGCTGCTCCCGAGACCGGTCGACCTGGTGCGCTTCCTCCAGTCCGTAGATCTTTTCCAGCACGGGGTTGAGGTCCGCGAGTGTGCCGGAGGCGCCGGTGACCTCATCGAAGAACCGGTCCTCCGGTCGACCACCCGTGCGATAGATTTCGGCGGCGTTGATCTTCTGGGCCGAGTCGGCGTCGGCGCGCACCACGATCTGGTGCTGCTCGGCGCTCATCCTGATGGCTTCGGCCGCCCGGATCTCCTTGGCCTCGACGGCCTGAGCCAGGCTCGCCTTGCCCTGCTCGGCACTCCACCGTGATTCGCTCGAGGTCTTCGGGTTGCGTTGCAGACCGTGTTCGCCCTGATCGATGATGACGATCTTGCCCGCATCCATCACGTAGTGGGTGCTCTTGCGGCAGGTGAACTCGGCGGCAGCGGCCATCTCGAGCCGCGACAACCCCAACCCTTCAAACCATGGTTTCCCGCCCTGTAGCGCCTCGACCTTCTCCCTTCCCACCGGCGTCAATTCCGCCCGACCGTCGTACCAGAACTCGACCTCAGGAGTTCCGTCGGAATATTGGCCGACTTCTTCGGTGATCCGTGTGAGACCGAAATCCTCATGCGACAACGTCCCCTTCGCCAGCGCGTCGGCGAGGAAATCGTGTGCGGCGAACACCTCCCGTGAAGTCGCCTCTGGTGCGGCCTGCTCCACCCCTTCCGACCGGAGAAACAGCCTCTCACCACGGTCGATGATCCCGTCCATCTCATCGATCAACGCGTGGCGCGGCGGCCGATGACCGGCGTTGCACAGATGCCCGACCGTTTCGCCGGTGGCCACCACGACCGCCGGCCGACCGCCGGTGACCGGCCCGAAACCGTTCTGCTGGTCGGCGCGGAACACGTCGATCCCGAAATCGGTCAATAGGTGCTGGTACCTGGTGAATTCCCGGTGGGCGAGCCCGTCGGTCGTCGTCACCAAAAGACACTCCCCGTGACGCACTGCCCGCTGCATCGCCGCCGCCATGAACATCAGTGACTTGCCCTCGCCCGGCTTCATTTCGACCGGACGTTTGGCCAGCGCGTGCACCCCCTCCGCCTGCTCGACCCGCAATACCATCCCGCCTGGCACCGCGTCGCTGATCGTGCCGCGCCGAATGATCTCCGCCGTCGCGATCATCGACTTCTGTGCGTCGTTGTCGAACAATCCGGCCTTCAACACTTCGTCCGGAAGGTTGCACAGCCGCAGCTGCTCCGGAACGTGGTCACCGGAACCGGCGTGGAAATCGGCCAACAACTCGACCGCCTGATCACGAGCGCTCGGCGACGACGAACCGGCACTGTCGACCGAATCCGCAGCTGGGCCGGAGGACACCTCGTCGCCCGTTGCACCCGCCAAGACGCTCCGCTCCGCCACGGGAGCGTGGGGAGCGTGCTCCTCCTTTCCTGCGGGAGCGTGCTCCTCCGTCCCCGGCAACCGGTGTTCACCGGCCGCCGCCGTTTCGGGCACGTCGCGGGTACCAGTGGCCGGGCGGGCATCAACGGGGGTCTCGTGGCGGGTTTCAGCTCCCGCAGCACTCACCTTCCCGTTGTTGCCGTGCTCGTGACTCCCTGATGATCGGTGTTCACCGGCGACGGGTGTTTCGGCCCCAGTGCCGATCTGACGGGCCGGGGTGCTCGTCGAAACCGTCGGCGCCGCCGACGGTTCCCCACCGGCCTCGACCGGTCGCGGCGCTGTCGCGTTCGTACGGGAAACCGCTTCGCCCCGCTGCGGTCCCGCCACCGGCGCACCCGTCTCCGAACGCACCGCCGGCGCCGCGGAGTCGAGTCCGACCGGAGCACGGCCAGTCGCGTCATTGTGTGGCATCGAGCCCGATGCTGCGGGCAACCGCGATTCGCCGGACTTGACCGGCGCGGTGTTCCCGTGCGCACCGGCCGTGGACACCTCCCCCCGCGCGTCCCCGGCAGCCACCGTATCCGGAGCAGCCGCCCACGCCGCCTTGGCGACCGCCCACGCCTGCTTCGATTCCGCGGACACTTCGACCGGCGGGAGAGCAGGTGTCGGCGACGCGGTGCTGCGCATGACCGAGGGCAGGTCGGGCCGGGTGAAAGCCCCACCGCCGTCGGTCACCGCCGGCGCACTCGATCCCGGGTGAGCAGCGGCGTGCGCGTGCACCACCCCAGCGAAACCGCCGTTGAGCAACGGCGCCAGCACGTGGTCGAAATGGTCCGGCCAACCGGTCACCAATGCCGCCGCACCCAAACCTGTCACCGCGCCCGCAGTGCCATGCACCAACCCGAGCGCCAATCGGCTGCTTTCGATCCGAGGAAACACCTTCGGCGCGACCCGGCCCGCGATCATGCCGCCCAACGCACCACCTGCGCCCGACAAGGCCGCGACTTTGATCGATGTCAGATCGATGCCCGTCGGATTCTCGCCGTCCGGTCCGATCACGGCGAGGGTTCGATCACCTGACCCGACCTGCAGCGCCTGCACTCCCGCGTCGACACCTACCGGCAGCGCCGCGGCCTTACCCAACGTGACAGGCAACCGGAGCGGCCCCAGCGCCGACAGCCGGGCGGCCGTCTTCATCGCGCCCGCCCTGAACGCCTGCGCCAGGCCCGCACGCATCACCGCGACACTGCCGCGGCCCTCGACCAGCATCGACTCCACCACCGGCACCGCCGCCACTTCTCCGGCAGGACCAGCCGCGGCCGCACCGGACAGCACACTGAAGATCCGCCACGCCAGCTCGATCCCGAAGACGAACATCACACACAGCGTCTTCTCCGCATCGTTGGCTGCGGCCTGCACCTGATCGGCCAGCGCCAGCGCGTCGTCACCGAGCCTGGCCGCCCCGGCCTGGTGCAAACCCAATGTCTCGCGCAGTCGTTCGGCAAGTACGCCCACCGAATCATCTTGTGCCAGTAGGTCTTTCGCATCCTTCGAATGATCGTCCAGCGCAGCTGCCTTCGCCCGGAACTCCGCAGCCATCCGGCGCATTCCGGAAATATCGGCACGTGGCAACTCTCCCCCGAACACCACCATCTCGATCGGACGCCGCACCAGATCGGGCAGGTCCTCGAACGAGTTGCGCAGCTCCACGACCGGGTTCAGCGGCAACGAACCGTCCACCGGCACCGCCTACCCCGGCCGAGAGGCCGCGTCGACCAGCACCGCATGCAGTATTTTCGCTTGAACGCCCGCATCGCTACCGCGCTGCACTACCTCGGCGAACGCGGCGCCGAAGGCTCGACTCACGTCGAATCCGCCTGGGGCCGTGGCATCCCCGGTCAACTCGGCACGCCAGTGCTGGTAACCGTGCACCACCTCGGCGAGTGTGCGGTGTCGTCCCGGCTCCCGACGCAGATACTCCGCGAGCAGGACGCGCTGCGCCTGCCTGCGCGCGAGACCGCCACCGATGCCATCGAGCGCGCGGCCGAACTCACGTAACGTGGCCTCGTAGATACCCAGCTCGGCACCGGTTTCCGCGGTTTCGGTAGCCTCCATCGGCTGCTGCGCGGTCCGCTGGTCGAGAGTGATCGAGCGAGCCGCGCCCCAGGATTCGTGCGGTTCGGCACGCCACCGCACCATGCCCGATTCGGCGCCGAGTTCTGCCACCGCGACGACATCCAGGGCGATCACCGGGTAGTCGGTAAGCACCCGGTCCACCGCGGCCACGAACTCCCGCACCGCCGACACCTGCAGCCCGGGCGTATCGAATCCGGCCACACGCACGTCGTGGTGATCGGCCAACGTCCGCGCCAGCCATCCGACCATGGGATCGGAAGCCGGCCGCCCGCCGGAATCGCGCCGGCCACGCCCGCGCTGCTGTTCGTCGGTGGGCTTGTTCGATCGCGGCGGGGAACCGTAGCGAGGGCTCGAGGGACTCGGCTGGGCGCTCGCCGGTGGGCCGGGTGTCCGGGGCTGTTGCCCGGTCCACGGGGTGTCTCGCCGCCCCATATCGACCACTGGCCGCGGTCCGGCGGCCATGCCCGGCAACCGGCCCGCATTCCGCGCGGCGGCTGGGGGCAACACTGGGGAGGACGGGGGCAACACGGACGAGGGCCGCCGACCGGAGTCGCCGACACGGTCGCCGGATTTGGCACTGTCCTCTCGGCCTGCCCGATCCGACCCCTGGCCTGTCCGATCCGCAGGATCCGGGCGCCGCCGACCATCCTGCGGCGTGGACCGCCCCGAGGAAGCGTCCGGCGACCGCGGACCACCGGGCGCGGATCGTTCGGTGGGCTGCGCCCGGTCCGTGGAATACGGCTGACCTGCCGCTGCCGGAGATGTCGCCGCGGGGTCGTACGTCACCGGTGAGTCCGTACCGGCGAGCGCAGGCGTGCCGCCGGGGCCGTCCGACCGCTGCCGAGCCGTCTCGCCGATGTTCGGGTCCGTATCCTCGGCTGCGGTGCCTACCTGGCGGGCAAGGTAGGCGTCTTGCGCCTCGAATTGGCGTGCGGCGTCGATGATTCCGGCGGCCGTGCCGTGCAGGCTGTCCTGCATTGCCCGCACATCGGCCAGCAACTGATCGGCGTGTGGCTTGAACTCCTTGGCGAATGCGAGGCCGATATCGTCGTCGCCCCAGCTGCCTTCGGACTGTGTCACGCAATCGCGCAAGCCCGCATAGGTCTGCCCCACCCGGTCACCGAGTTCGGCCAGCCGCGCTCCACGATGTCGCAGACTGTCCGGATCCAACCGAACTTCACCGTTCATGTCCCACCCCGTCGGTCAGGCTCGGCCGCTGCTGCGCATTCGGAACCGTCGCTCGAAATCGGCGACGAACACCGACAGCGGCACCGAAGAGGTGGAGCGCTCCACGACGCCATCATCAGCGACATAGAAAACGGCACGGTCCAAAGCCATTTCACCGTCCGGCACCGGCGAACGCACCAACCAGCCCACGCTGATGCGATCGGCCCGCAACGTCGACAGCGAGTAACCGGTGGTGTCGTAACTGCGCTGGCGGACGTGATCCCGTACCAGATCGAGCGCATCCACTTCGCGGATCCCAGTAACGTGATCGGCAACCAGATCCGCGAGCATCAACTGGAAGAGTCCACCGGCGATGTCGACTCCCTCGCCATCGCCGACGACCTGCACCAACGCCTCGCGAGTCACCGCGCCCGCCTGCGCCGCCGAAACCAACAGTTCAGCGGCTTCCGGACTTGCACCCGACCGCTCACCCAGCAGGCTGCCGATAACGCCCGCAACCGTCGAGACCGTCCACGCCGCAGGCAGCGCCGGCGCGCACTCCGGTATCGGAGCGGACTCGCCCCCGTACCATCGACCGTCCTCCCACCAGTAACAAAACGACAGCAATCCGGTTACCGCACGCGGATTGAGCACCGGGTCCGCCACCCAGTCCGGGGCTCCCGCAAACAATTTCGGCATCGCGCCGCTTCCGTTGTACGCGGCCTCCAAGACAGGGGCATCCCACACGCCGCCCGACAGCACCGCCCGGTCACCGGGCAGCCGAGTCAAGGTCGAGCCGCTGCGTCCCGCACTTTCGAAGATGCCCACCGATGGTCCTATCCGCGGGCCCCGCCTCGATCCGACCGCCACGAAGGCCGCAGCCAGCACCGCCCACCGGGCCCACAACACCGCCAGCTCCGGTAGCTCGCCAGCCACGGCCACCGCCCCAACACCGGCACGCCGGTCCGCCCGCATCCCCTCCACGGCAGCCTGGGGCGGCCTCGACTGGCGTTCACCGCGCCCGATGTAAGCCGCCAACCACACCGGCAACCGACCGCGCGGATAGCGTTCCAGGTCAGCCAGATAGGCATCCGGAGTAAACAACTGCTCGCCGGGGAATGGCTCCTGCGCACCTTGATCCGCGACGACATCGACACCGTCCGCGTCGATGCGCACCAGCAACCGCCACCACGGCCCACCTTCCGAACCCGCAGACAGCCGCCGATGCCGACGCACCGTGTCCCACACCGCATCCGAAACCTGGTACCGAATCGACCGGCTGCCATCGTCGACCCTCAACAGCGCCGATTCGGCGACCACGGTCATCGCGAACCATGCCGTCAACTGTTGCCACCCGGGCGGGGCGAGCCCGCGCAGCCCCTCCGCGATCCGATCAGCCAACACCGCGAGATCCTCACCTCCGGAACTGGTCACCGCACCCTCCGATATGCTCGCAACCACGGGTTCTGCTCGCCCGGCACTCCGCTTCGTGGGCGAGGTCAGCGTTCAACTGCGCCATCTCCTCGGCGAGCTGATGCAGCTCCGGTGTCAACCTGCGCAACTCATCGGGATCGACCCACAATGGTGGACCCACCTGATCTCCCTTCGGAACCTCTGCCCGCGCGTGGCGCCAGTCATGTCAACATGCGTGACGACGAGGCACCAATTATCTTCACATCAGTTGATAATCGTGATTGCAACATGCCCGGCGTTGTCTGTCAACGGTCGTCAAGCGATAATGGCTCGTAACCATTTCAGTTGACGGGAAGGCGATCGGTGGACGAAACAGCCTCAACGTTGGCGTCGAGATTGAGCCATCTGTTCGACGTCGTGCGCAGGCCCGACGGTCGCGAGTTCAGCAACGAGGAGGTCGCCACCGCGATCGCGCGCCATCAGGGGGTGAAGTTGTCGGGCTCGTATGTCTGGTACCTGCGTACCGGTCAGCGAGACAATCCGACCTTTCGGCACTTGAGCGCGCTGGCTCGATTCTTCGGTGTTCCCCCTGCGTACTTCTTCGACGACGAGACCAGTCGCGAAGTCGACGCCGAACTGGGTCTGCTGACTGCCATGCGCGACGCAGGTGTGCGTGATGTGGCGCTGCGGGCAGCGGGCCTTTCTGCCGAAAGTCTGGCAGCGGTCACCGACGTGATCAACCGTTTTCGCCGATTGGAGCGACTGCCCGCAGGCTCACCCGGCGACCAATAACACGCGAAGAACTCCGACCTAGCCAGGGTGTCAGACCACAATCGGGTTGTCGGGAGCCGCGTTGCTGACGGGTTCGACGGTAGTGAAAACCGGAGTCGTGCGCGAGGCCGCCAAGTATGGGGTGCCCTCGGTATATCCAGTGCCACTGGCACCGCCGAGCATGCGCACTGCGAGTCGATAATGAGTAGTGCGCCAGCGGAGCAGAGCGGCCGAGAAGCTTGCCATTACCTCTGCCAGCCGCTCCAGTTCGGATCCGGCGATGTCGCCCGAGCGGCTCGCACCGGTGTAGGCATCGTCGAGCGTGCATTCCTGACCGGCGAGGACCCGGCCGCGCACCTCAGGCACCGAGTGGTACGCGGGTGAGTCGACACGCTCGGCGTCCGGGCGCCGACACAGCGACTCGACGAGCTTGTAGCTTCGCGACTGGATCGCGCTGGCGCCCTCGGTAAACTGACGAAACGTCCTGAAGGACTCGACCTGCATCGTGGCAAGCATCGAGAACAGCGGTGCCGCCTCGCGCAATGCAGTCGTCGAGTTGCTGATGAAGTAGACCGCTCGGCTCACTTCGCCGGCCGTCAGTGCCGCCACGGCACCGCGCAGATGCATGGCCAGCAGGGTGAAGGTTGTTTCGAAGGTCTGCAGCACCCGAATAAACAGGTACTCGTCGTGCATGGTGTAGACGGGAAGGATGCTCAGCTCCACCACACGCCGCTCCGCGAAGGACATATCGGCGTGCACGAGTGCGCTGACTTGCTGCGCCCGGTCGACTGCCCCGCCATCGGTCAATCCGCGGTCCAGTGCCAATCGCGCCAACGCTGGCTGGATCGCACGCAATCCATGCCGAATCCGCTTGTCGACCATATCGCGTGGCGGACGCATTGTCGGCAGCACCGTGGTCCGCCCCTGCATCGCGGCTAGTTCGAAGGCTAGAACATCCGCGAGAAGTTGCACTGTGCGCCGATCACACCGAGACTGCGCGAAAAGCGCCAGCTCTATCGGGTCATCGATGACGGGCAGCTCGAGCAGCCGCAGGGCCAGGTAAGTCGGATAATCATATCGGTTATCCAGTTTATCCAGCGCACTGTCCAGAAATGCGGATAGGACTCGCACCGGTGGCCAAGGACCACCGAGCCGCGGCAGTATCGCGCGGGCCCGGTCGAGCAGTTCCAACGTATCGGTGGGCACGAAGTGCTTGCCCACACTGTGATACCGGCGAAGGACTGCATCGTAGGGAAATTGTTCGGCGGCCGGCGCACGTAGCCACGACATGAGTTCAGCGGTGGACATCAGAGCCTTTCTATCGATGCAAATATTCAGACGTACGTCGGATGTCGCGCAGCGCTGCGCATAGGGCGATGATGTCCTCGACATTGCTGTAGTAATGAAAAGAAACCCTTACCACGTCGTGACGTGGGCTGACCGCGATGTCATATCCGGCCAGTTGGCGACCGAGTTCGGCGGGGTCGGCGTCGATAATTCCGATATGCGCGCCACGGTGCTCGAGCGGGACGGGGCGTACATGCTCACCTTGTGCACTCAATTGCGCGCGAGCCAGTTCGCCCAGGTGTCGCACGTGATCGCGAACAATTGCGAGATCCAGCTCACCGATAAGTTGCAGTCCTGCCACGGCCGCATAGCATGCAGGCACGGCCGGTGTACCGGTTTCGAATCGAGTCGCCGATGCCGGGTAATCCAATTGCACGGGGTTGAAAGCATGCGGGTCGACTCGCCCGAACCAGCCTGTCAAAGTCGGCATGTGGTCGCCATATTCGGGCGCACGGGCGTAGAGGAAAGCGAGGCCGGGCAAGCCGAGTAAATACTTCGACGTACCCGCAACGAGGAAATCGCAGCCGAGGCTTCCGACGTCCACGGGATCCACACCAACCGCCTGATAGGCATCAACGAAGACTTCGGCACCGGCCGCATGCGCGGCGTGGACGACTTCGACGACCGGCAGCCGGATCGCGTGCTGATAACTGATCAAAGGCACCGAAACCAAGCGGGTTGTTCGGTCGATGAGTGCTGTGAAGCTATCTTCGGTATGACCGGCGTCGACAACCTCGGCGCCGCGCTGCCTCTGGGCCCGCCAGACATGGGCAATAGACGGAAATTCGACTGTTGTGGTGACGATACGAGGGCGAGTTCGCCAGCTCCGCGTAGCGGCGACTTGGAAGGCGCCGATCGATGCGTTGGGCACTACCGCCACTTGGTCGACCCGCGCGCCGATCAGTGCCGCAAACCGATTTCGCGCCACACTGATCTGGTTCTCGAATGCCTCCCAAGCTGCGCCGCCACGAGTCATCTCCGCCAGCATCCGAGCCACGGCGCGGTCGAGTTCCACGGAACGAGCCCCAAGGCTGCACGTAGCCAGATGTACTGCGCGTTGCAACATCGGAAAGTGAGATCGGAATGTCTCGGGAGACATCGGCCGACTACTCATCTCCGACTTTCCGGGTAGGTTCGGCATTCGGCTGCACCATCGGCCCGGTCTCGGTAAGGAGACTTCTGATTTCCCACAGTTCGGGAAAGAACCTGTGCGAGATCAGTTTGGTCAGCATTGCGACCGGCGTGCCCTGTGTGCCGGTGGCTTGATGTCCGATCAACCGTGCGGTGATCTTGAAGTGGCGGACCCGCCACAAAGATACCCGCTCGTCCCATTCAATCAGCGCCTCGGCCAGGCGGTGTATCTCGGAATGCTGTTCGTTCCGATACACTTCGGCAAGGTCGATGCGCCGATTCTGCACGAACGTGGTGAAAGATTTCCCGATAGTCCGACTATCCCGCCGCACCGAAATCCAGCCCGGCGAATCCGATCCCGAACCGTGGCCGAGAATGGTACGGATAATTTGGAAGTCCCACGGGGACAGATGGCGCATCATCTCCAACTGGTCGGTGATAAGCCCCATTGCCAGCGATGCTCGAGTCAACAAAGCGATTGCGCTGTTCAGATCGGCATTATCGATATCCTCGGCCGCCTTGCATAACTCGGCACAGGCCAGCTTGAGCCACAACTCGGTCGACTGATGGACGATTTGGAAGAGTAACTCGTCACGGTGCACGCTCTCGTCGGGGCGGCGCTGCAAATCTAGCAGTCGATCGGTACGCATGTAACGGGCATAATCATTATCGCCCTCGCCACTCAATATCTGCTGGGAGTAATCCTTCATCGCAACACCTCGATGCGAAACACTGTCTCGATGCGTCGCCGACAAGGCTGATTTCCATCTGTTATTTTCCAGCCGATCGAGCCTAGCTTGTTGTCACCGGAAATCTGGGTAGCCATATCGACCCATAACGGTTGCCCACATGATCTCCTTCGGAACTCCCGTCCGCGCGTGATGCCAACCGCACGTACGTCGACCGTCACCGGCGATATCGCACTGCAGTCGGTCCCCACCGGCCGCGGTGCCGGGACTGTATTCGGTGGACGGCCAGGGTCGTGGCCTCCTCGCGAGGACCCGCCGACGATCGGCCTCCGGTGTGGCTCCTGCCCACTGCCGGTCTTCTCGCCACGACATAACGGGTCTGCCAGCATGTCAACATGTGTGACTATTGGACCTAAATTTGCTTCATACCAGTTGATGAGGCTGATTATTGCCACGGCTGGCACGTCCTGTCAACGGTCGTCAAGGAATAATGGATTGCAACCATTCCAGTTGACGGAAGGCGATCGGTGGACGAGGCAGCCTCAACGTTGGCGTCGAGATCGACCCATCTGTTCGACGTCGTGCGCAGGCCCGACGGTCGCGAGTTCAGCAACGAGGAGATCGCCACCGCAATCGTGCGCAACCAGGGAGTGACGCTGTCGGGCTCGTATGTCTGGTACTCCGACGTGATCAACTGTTTCGAGCGCTGGGAGCGACTGCCCGGCGGTCCGTCCGGCGCCCGGTAGACGTGGAGACTGCCATGTGGACTACAGATTTGCGCAAGCGCTGCGAACGGCGCATCGATGTACTCGGGCTACCGGTTCGTTTCGGTATCGACGAGGTGCGCGAGGGTCTGGCGAGACATGTGAGCAGACGGATCGAACTGATCCCGATGGCCTTGCCACCCGCAAGTCCACTCGGATTGCTGATCACCGACGAGCACGGGCATTCGGTCATCTACGAGGAGTCCGCCAGTCCGATTCACCGCCAGCAGATCATCTTCCACGAATTCGCGCATCTGCTCTTCGGTCACCGGGGTCGGCCGATCGGCGATGATCGACGGCACTGCACGTTCGTCCACATCGCCCATGAGATCCAAGGACAGGTGCTCGCCAGATCCTGCGGATCGACCGAGCAGGAGACCGAGGCCGAGATGACGGCCACGCTGCTGCTGCGGCGCGCGCACCGGTCGAGCCAACCGGTCACCGTCGCTGCCGATCCGGCGATCGCCGACATAGTCCGCCGCTTGGATAATTCACTGTGACCCCCGACCCGATTCTCCTGATCTTGCTCACGGCGTTCGCTTGCGGCGCGGTGCTGGCCATCAAGGCTCGCGACATCATGCGGGACTCGGACAACGGGATGCACCGTGCGAGTGCGCTTTTCGTGGGCGCGATCCTGGCAACCATGATGCTCTGGCTCGAATCCGATGCCATCGACCAGCACACCCATATCCAGACACTGGGCATCCTGCTCAGTGACGTCGCGGCTATGCTCGCGGTGTGCGCGAGCCAGATATGGTTCGTATACCTCACGACCCCGATCGAGATCGCGCGCCGCAGGTCACCGCTGTGCTACGCGGGATTCGCTATTGTCGTCGTCGCGATCGTCGCACTGTTCGCCGCGTTCCCGCCGTCGTCCGCGAACGATGCCCAGTATCGGTATCTGTTCATCTGCTACGTCGGTGTCAGCGCCGTCGCGGCGGTAGCGTTCGGGTTCCGCTACGCCGCGCTCACCGCGAAGCCGTGGCTACGGATCGGATTCCGGGTCATCGCATTGGGCGGCATCGCCGTGATCGCGCGCCTGGTCTTCCTCCAATATGTGCTCGTCGCCGCCGATCTCGGCCACCCACCCCGGCCTGTGTACGCCACCGTGGACGGGCTACTCACCGTGACCGGCCTACTCACCGTGATCACCGGTTTGGCACTGCCCTCGGGAGGTGAGTTTCTGGAGGCGCTGCTGCACGCTTACCGATGTCACCGAGCTGAACGACAACTCGGTGCGCTGAGCCGGCACCTGACATCGGCCACCGGCACGGCGAGCGCTGTGCCCCTGCCCGCCGGTCGCGAATGGAATCCTATGCGGGACGCGGAATTTCGGCTCTGTCGTCGGGTCATCGACATTCGGGACGCGCAACTGGCGTTGCGCGGGTATGCCGATCCACGGGCGCGACAACTCGCCGCCGAGCGGTCCGACGCGCTCGGCTTGCCGGACTATGAGCGTGGCCCGATGATCGAGGCGGCCGTCATCGCCGCCGCGATCCAGGCGAAGCGGGCAGGCATACCGCCTCGGCACAACACGACGATGACCCTGTCCGCTGAACATGGTGGCGCTGACACACTGCTCGACGAAGCCAGATGGCTCGGACGTGTCAGCCGCGCCCTGCGATCTTCCGAGATCGTACGTCACAACGCTGAGGTCTAACTGCCACGACAGCGACCGCGACCAATCCACCATCGCGTCGAATCATATTGAAGCACTTCTTGATTCGGCCACATCCACGACACAGAACGCACCGCTGGCGGAGCCGGTCGAGACGTTGTTACCGGCCTGTCCGAATCTGCGGATAGGGCGGCAGCCCAACGCCTGGCTGCCGGCTTCGATAGCCCGAGCATCGTCGACGTCGATACCGGGCCGAACGCTCGCCGATCGCGCGGATTCGGGTTGAGCAGCTCGTTAGCGGGTGTCGCGTTGACGGGATTCGCGGCGGCGGCGCGGTTGTCGGTCACGACTTTTCGTCTCCGTGATCGTTCCCGCCAGGGGCGGGCGGGAAGACCGGCAGGTCATCCGGGATGCACTGGCCGAGGTTTGGTCGCAATCGTTGGTGGCCGCCAGCGGGTGATCAGCAGCTTCGTGCCCAGTTTGCCGGCCAGGATAGCCAGTCGGTTCGGCACCAGGGCTGCTGTAGCGTCCCTGGTGACGTCCACGAACCTGGACGTGGGTTCGGTAACCAGGGTCGCGCGCCCCGACAGCCAGCTGATGAGGCCGACCCGGCGCCGCCGGGCCTTGGAATAGGCGGCTAGATCAGGTGCATAGGCGGCGAGGGTTACGGCGTCCTCGATCGTCATCCCGGCACCTTGCCCGAGCGTGGGATGCATCCCGTGCGCGGCGTCGCCGATGAGCGCCACCCGACCACGTGCCAGCGACTTGGGGACGCGGATATCGAGTAGCTCGTTCTCGAGAACCCGCCGCGGGTCCGCTGCCGCCACCATGGCCGGCACGGGTTCGGGCCAGTCCTTGAAATGGTCGAGACCCTCGACATCGGAGTGAGTGCCCGCGAAGGCGTAGATCCGGTTGCCCGTCATCGGCAGGATGCCGAACTCGGCCCGATACCCCAACACCAGGCCCACCCACTCCGGCGGCGGAGCGTCGACGATCCATCGCCAGCCGGTGATCCCCGTGTGCCGGACCGCGTCCGCCTCCGGCCAGACTTGGCGGCGGGTGAGACTGTGGATGCCGTCCGCCGCGACCACGAGATCGAATTGGGTAGTGCCTTCGGCGGTTTCGATGTCTCCGGACGCGTCGACGCGGACAACCCTGGAACCGGGACGCAGGCACTCCGACGGGAGCGCGTCGACCAGGACAGCGATGAGATCGGCGCGATGGACCACCACGAGATCGTCGCCGCCGATTACGTCATTCACCCGGCCGAGCACCAGTTCGCGCCCACGCCGGCTACGGAGCCCGCCGATGTGGTCCGCCATGGCCTCAGCTCGGATGGGTTCGCCCACCCCGATCAGATCGAGGGCGGCCAGCACGTTCGAGGTCAGCATGACCCCGGCGTCGACCTCGGTGAACTCGGCGGCTCGCTCGTAGACCGTCACCTCCCAGCCAGCCGCTCGCAACGCGATCGCCGCGGTGAGCCCGCCGATTCCGCCGCCGACTATCCCTGCGCGCCTGATACTTTCGGCCAACTACCCCCCTACGACGATGGCATGACCGTGGATGCCAGCACCCACCATATCGACGCTAGTGCCTCATCAAGCAAACTTCGTAGATAATCCGGGTGCCGGATCTTTGAGTTGACGGCGAAGTCGCGGCCGGATGAGGAGTGGGAGCTGCGCGACGATTTCACCTCGACCGCAGTCGAGCTGGCCGACGCACTGCGCAGCCCGGACGAATACGACATCACGACCCCGCATCAACCAGCCGATAGCACATCCCGCAGCGGAACACTTCGACTCCGGGCCACCTGAGGGGCCAGACCGACCCTGACCACCCACCGTAGGAGACAAGTTCCGTCCCGTGGTGGAGACGCGGCAGGGCCCTCGCGATCACTGCGGTAACGGCAGCGCTTGTCGGCGGGGCCGGCGAAGGCGGCGCCGAACTCATCGACTGGTTGTTCAGCTGAACAGCAACGTGCCCGGCGGAGGTAGTACAGGGCTATGCCTTCGGCGCGGATTGCATAGCGCCGCACCACCGCTGGTGCAGCTGCACATGGAAGAGGCCGCCGTCAGGTAGCGGTCCTAGGTTTGTGGGCTATGACGACCGACTCCCCAGACAAGGCGGAGAACCCGGCCCACGTGGAGCTCGAGACGTCAGTGGATGACCTCGGATCGCGACAAGGTGCGAGCAATCCACCGCACGCCCGGCGTCGAATCACTCGACGGTTACGCAAACCGCTTTTCTGTCGGGTGCTCATGAGCCCCGATCACACTGGAGCCCGATCGACGAGCAAGAAGTCCCGGGCCTGATTCGTCTCGCGGCGTCCCCGGACACAGGAGGCAGGACTTGGACGAGACGCTGAACACGGTGACCGATCCCCTGGTCGCCGTGAGTATGCGGCAGTTGGTCAGCGAGATCCTGTTGCGCTACGGGTCGATCGACGCGTTCTGCGCACGGCTGCACCGGCTGCTCGACGAACCCACCGTCCAGATCCCCGCCGTGACCGGCTCCCCCAGCACGCACCCGCAGGGCCGCCACCGGCTGCGGGAAAGGTGAACCCGTGGAATACCCAGCGGCGTAAGCGATTTCACCGGATACAAAGCGATACCGTTCGCCCATCTCAGGGTCGCCGTATCGGCCGAATTTCGGGCGGATATGGCGTAGTGGGCTGGTAGAGAGCGCGGTTTTCGCCTGGTCGCCCAGTACCTGGGCTGGCGACAAGCCGGTCAGCTGTAATTCAAGGAGCTCGACGAGTTGCCGATGTCCGTCTCGCGTGACCTGCTGCGCGTCAGTCCGGCAGCCAGTGCAGCTCGTGTGCCAGGGTTTTGGCGACGGCACGGATGCGGCGGTGTAGTGGTGACTGCACGCGCGGGAGGACCAGGTGGATCGTCAAGGTGGGTGCGCCCCGCAGCGGTCGCCACGTGAGACCGGCCGGTGATGTCGTGACCGCGGCTTCACCGGCCGGGGCGAGGGTAAGCCCGTCGTGTAGGTCGCGCTGAGACATGTCGAAAGAGACTGCGGGCGTGTGGAATCGGGGGTTCGGCCGGGCGTCGCGGAACAGTGCGGACAGCTGATCGTGGATCACGGGGTTGGCCGCACGGTCGGGGAGTCGCAGCGGATACGTGGCCGCGTCGGCGATCTCGATCTCCGGGTGTTCGGCCAGCGGATGATGCTCTGCCAATTGGACCCCGACGCGCGCGCGCCGCAGCAGGAACCGGCGCACGCCACGCCCCGGCTGTTCACCGCGGGTGATCCCCGCATCGATGCGGCCGTCGGCGACCGCGGGGGAGATCTCCGGTGTCGCCATCGGGACCGCGCCGACCTCGAGTCCCGGGCTGCTGCGAATGAGCCTGTCCACCAGGGCCGGTGCCGTCTCGGCCCCCGCGCTGAGGCTGTATCCGATGCGCAGCGTGCCCAGTTCACCGGCCCCCGCGCTCCGGGCGGTGTCCCATGCCCGGTCCAGCGCCGCCAACGCGGGCGGCGCGGACTCCGCCAAAGCCGCACCGGCCGTGGTCAATACGACGCTACGCGTGTTGCGAACCAGCAGGGCCGTACCGAGTTCCGCCTCCAATCGGCGCATCCGGGCGCTGAGTGCGGGCTGCGCGATACCGATCCGTGTGGCCGCGCGGGTGAAGTTCAACTCCTGCGCCAGCACCAGGAAGTACCGCAGGCTCACCGTATCCGGCGCCACGTGCCCTCCCTGTCGATTGATAACGATCCGTTCTGAGTCTATCGCGGACCGGTCTTTCCCTCGACCGCACATCAAGTCCTAACCTGCGCATATGACGATTCAACTGACCGCAGTACCCGTCGCCGGGATCGATCGATCCGAGTGTCAGTTCGAAGTCGGACGTGTCCGGCCGAACACAGGAGGTTTCCATGGCTAAGGGCTACTGGGTCAGTGTCTACCCCGCCATTTCCGACCCTGAGAGGCTGACTGCCTACGACAAGCTGGCCGGTCCGGCTGTCCAGGCTGGGGGCGGGCGCGTCCTGTCCCTCCTCCCGTCCCGTGGCGGTCGAGTCGTCGCCCACGAGGCCGGAATCACGCAACGCGTCGTTCTGATCGAGTTCGACAGCTTTGAACAGGCCGTCGCGGCATACGAGAGCGAGGCATACCAGAAGGCGCTGGTGGCCCTCCCCGACGGCGTCGAGCGCGACTTCCGCATCATCGAAGGCATCGACTGACCGGCGGGCCCAGCCATCGCTGAGCATCCGTCACCTGATACGCACACGGGGCTCAACGACGACTCACGCTGAATTCGCCCGCAGCTACGGACATCCGTCGACCGTGGTATATCCGATGCTGGCGCTGTGCACCGTCGTCGGGCTGTCGGTGGAAGACCTCCGCCGACATCTACGCCGACCCACACACCGCCGCGCGGGAAATGCTCGTACCGATCGAACAACCCGGCAGCGACACCCCGGTTACCGTCGCCGGTCAGCCCATCAAACTGACCCGCACACCCAGCCGGGTCTACGGGCGCGGCCCAGTGCTCGGTGAGCACGATGTCGACAGCATCATCGCCGAGTGGAACTTCACTTGACGCCATCCGCAAAACCTCTGTCGACACAAGGATATCCACTGGGCGAGGCGATCTCGGCGCACAACCAACGGAGTAGACCGATGCTCGAGGACCACGTGACTGGAGGCCGGAAAGTCATGACCCCGGACCATCAGATCGGCCTGTTCGCCAGTGGCACAATTGAAGTGCTCGACCCTCTCGTAAGGTTTCGATCCGCCGGTGTGCTGATAGGGCGAGCAGACACTGGCAAACCTCTGGAATTCAAGCACAAACATCGCCCACGGCCGCCATGTCAACGACCAGCTCCACCGACGCGAACCCGACACCCAGGAACTCCAACTCCAAGTGCGACCGTCACCGCCGCGCGGATAGATGGCCGTTGGATCGATCGCCGCCAACCCGACGGGCGATCGATGGCGAGAACGCACGACCGGCGATCGGTGGGTGGGCCGCCGATCGCCTGTCGTAGGTATGGATTTGTCATCGCGACAGCGAGTTGCGCAGATCGGTGATGGTGGCGCGGCGCGCGTAGGCGATCCAGGCGAAGATCGCGGCGAGCACCAGTGGGAAGATCCCCATCAAGGGCTTGTCGGCGATGAAAGCCTGCGTCCCGGCGGCGAGCACGGTGAGGACCGACAGACCCGCGGCAGCCAGGGCACTGAGCCGTGGCACCATCAGGCCGATACCGCCGGCGACCTCCGCAACTCCGATGAAGATGAGCAGCCCGAGGGGGATGGTCAGATTCTCGGGGGCGTTGTCGGTCAGGGCGTTCGGCACAACGAGCTTCGGCCCGCCGGAGGCGATGATGAAGAACAGGCCGAGCAGGATCTGCAGGGTCCACAGGACGCGGTTGCCGATCTTGCCGGGACGGTCGGTGACGTCGCTGGAGAAGTCGGCGGAGGGGTTGGCGGTGGTCATTTCTGGTCCTTCTGGTCGGTCGCGCCGGGTTGGTAGCGCGTTCAACAGATAGGACGGAGCACCGTCCGAGGACTCATCGCTGTCCGCGAAGATTTACCACACCGAGGGCACCGGCACCGAAGCCTGGATGACACCAGCATCGCCCGCAACGATCGACTCATGAGCGATTGACCGGCCCGGGTACCGGCATCGCGACGCTCAGACCGGCGACATGTCCACGACGCCCGCCGTTTTCCAGTTGCCCATGGCGCTGGCTGCCCGCCGCCACATCGCGATGCGATTGGGCCTGCCCGCCCACATACTCGGCGTGACAGGCCTAGACGATGCCGAATACCGGGCGATGCTCCAATTCGGCGACAGCACTGTGCGACTCGCTGAGATTGCTCGCAAATCCGGGCACGCCGTCGAAGCCGTTGACGAGCTGTGGCGCATCCTGCGTCGGGTCGCGGGCACCGAACGACCGGTGCATGTCGGTTCATCGACGATGACGGAAACGAAGTCGACGAAAGCTCCATGGCACTGATTCCGACGGCCGCCTCCCCCGGCCGGAAGTAGCGCAGCTTTCAGATCAGACGCGACCCTCCAGGCTCCATGACCGGACGCGAACGAACGAGGCAGGCCCTGCGGCCCGCTCCATGCAATTCGGAGCAGGCGGCCTTCGCCGGCGGCCGCCGCGCCTGACGGATGGTCTGGTTGGTGATCCGCGCATAGTGGGCGGTCATCCGGGACGACTCGTGATCAGGGAGAACGCGTAGGACTTCCTGCGGGACGTCACGGTTGATCAGTCGGCAGGCAAAGGTGTGCCGGGTCCTCATCGAGGATCCCAAGAGAGCAGTTCGACAGCTTATCGACCTGGTTTTCGCAGGTCGATCTGTGTGTTTAACGCATGTGTCCCTCTCCGGGCACAAACACTACGTCATGTCACCCGTTCAACCTGCGGTTATGCAGGAAGGGTGGCTGGCGGCGTCGAGCCGATCGGCGCAGAACCGCAGGTGGGAGCCCTGGGGGTTCAATTCGGGTTCAGCTGAGAAAATCCTGAGTAAACCGGCACGTCGCCCGGTGAATCACGGGCCGTCATATCACGGAATTCTTTCCAGCTCTGCGGATATCGGTCGAGGCCTTCACTCGATCTGAGATACGGCCCCGCTCGCCACGCCGATCAGCGGGACCTTCTGCGGAACGTTCGCCCGTTCGCCTCCTCGGTCGAGACCGCCCGGTCGACGCTCACACGCCGATCGCATGACAGCGCGGGATCAACGGAACTCAGAGTCGTCGTCCCCAAAGGATCCACCTGACTTCATGCCGACGCTGCTCACGCCCTACTGCGCCTCCCCCAAAATGCCGCGGAGGGACCTCGGTTCGGCCAGTTCAACTTATGGCTGGCCGAACCACCCGATCCGTCACCGACCTGTGAACAGCTCGGCGGCCGTCGGCGGGTCCGCTCCGCGGCGGCCGCAGGTCAGCGCTGCGACCATCGTGGCCTCGTCGAGAATGGCGGTGAGGACGTGCTTCGGGATGGCACGCAAGGCTTCTCGGTACGCGGCACCGAGCAGATGGTGATCGCGCAGACCGGCGAGAATGCCTGCCGTGAACGCGTCTCCGGCGCCGACCGTGTCGATCACCTCGACGGGGCGGCCGGGGCGATGGATGGGAGTGGCGTCTGCGGCAGTGGCGGCAAGTGCGCCGTCGGGGCCCAGTGTCACGATCACGAGAGCAGGGCCGCGGGCGGACCAGTCGGCGACCACCTCCTCGGGGTTGCGGCCCGGGTACAGCCAGGACAGATCCTCGGCGCTAGCCTTCACGATGTCGGCACGGGCGATCATGGCGTGTACTCGGTCCAGGGTGTTGTCGCGAATCATCAACTGCGGGCGGAAATTCGGGTCGTAGCTGATGGTGGCGGTAGACCGGGCACGGTCCACCAGGCGGGTCAAGGCGTCGGCGCCAGGGGGCACGGTCAGCGCC
The DNA here is from genome assembly GCF_040674755.1 of Nocardia sp. NPDC049737. Lineage (NCBI taxonomy): Bacteria > Bacillati > Actinomycetota > Actinomycetes > Mycobacteriales > Nocardiaceae > Nocardia > Nocardia sp. NPDC049737. The sequence goes on from NZ_JBFANH010000005.1 coordinate 75,326, forward strand.
AGTGAGCCGGTGTGCAAGGCCAGCACGCTGCCGTCGAGCGCGGTGGACAGTTCGGAGTCGGTCCACTGCCAGTCGGCCGTGCCGTTGACGCGAAAGTCATAGTGCGGCATGCCATCCGGGTCGACATCGACGATCGCCAGTGAGGTCGGCTCGGTGGCGTCCACGACATGATCGAGGGCGACGGCGTTGTCCCGCAGGTGGTTTCGGATGCGATGGCCCAGCGGGTCGCCGCCCAAGCGGGCCAGCATCCGCACCGGCACGCCCAGCCGGGCCAAGCCGACGGCCACGTTCGCGGGGCTGCCGCCGGGCACCGCCTGGAAGCGATCGGGGGCGCCGGCTAGCACCAGGTCCACCAGCGCCTCCCCCGCGACCGCGATCAGGCCGCGATCGGCCACGGCCTCAGTGGTGGACACGGTTGTTGTCGACCTCCGCACCGGCCATCGCGCCGGTCATGATCGCCACCGCATCGGACATGGAGAATTCGTGCGGGCGGATCACCGCGACTCGGCGGCCGAGCCGCTGGATGTGCACCCGGTCGGCGATCTCGAACACGTTCGGCATGTTGTGGCTGATCACAATGACGGCCAAGCCGCGGTCGCGGACCTCGCGGATCAGATCCAGCACCATACCGGTCTCCTTGACACCCAGCGCTGCCGTTGGCTCGTCCATGATCACCACGTGCCGCGCGAAGGCCGCGCCGCGCGCGACCGCGACACCCTGGCGCTGGCCGCCGGACAGTGTCTCCACCGCTTGCTTCATAGATCGGATCCCGATCTTCAGATTCGACATGTGCTGCTGCGATTCTCGCACCATGCGATCCTTGTCGATCATCCGGAACACCGAGCCGAGGATGCCGCGGCGCCGCAGTTCCCGGCCCAGGAACAGGTTGTCGGCGATATCGAGGGCTGGTGCCACCGCCAGCTCCTGATAGACGGTCTCGATACCGGCCCGGCGGGCGTCGGTCGGGCGCCGGAAGCGCACCCGTTTGCCGTCGAGCAGGATCTCGCCCTCATCCGGGATCAGCGCCCCGGACAGCGCCTTGATCAGCGAGGATTTCCCGGCACCGTTGTCGCCGATGACCGCGAGGATCTCGTTCGGCAGCAGGTCGAAATCCGCGCCGTCGAGCGCAGTGACCTGACCGTAGCGTTTCACCAGGCCCTTTGCCTGCAGCACCGGCTGTACCGCGGCCTGAGCTCCGTCGCCTGCGGTGGTGGCGTCGCTTGCGGTGGCTGTCTCGCTCATTTCTGCCTCCTGCGGTTGAGCTGGTCCACGGCCACCGCAGCAATCACCAGGATGCCGGTGATCAGCGTCTGGTAGATCGACGGCACCCCCGTCAGTTGCAGGCCGTTACGGATGATGCCGACGATGAGCGCGCCCAGTAGCGTGCCGATCACGCTGCCACGTCCGCCGAACAGGCTGGTGCCGCCGAGTACCACGGCGGTAATCGAGTCCAGATTGTCGGTCTGGCCGGCATTCGGGTCACCGACGCCGGTGCGGGCCACCAGCAGCAGCGCCGCCAAGCCGTAGATCAGGCCCGCGACCGTGTAGACGGCGAGAAGCACACGACGAGTGTCGATGCCGCTGAGCCGCGCCGCCTCCGGGTTATTGCCTACGGCGTAGACGTGCCGCCCTGCCGCTGTCAGCCGCAGCCCGTACCAGGTGATCGCGAACAACACCAGCATCGCCACCGACCCGTAGGTGATGTCGGTCTCGCCCAGCGGAAATGTCTTGTCGAAGAACGTGAGTGCGCCCGGCAGACCCGAAATCGTCTGTTCCTGCGAGTAGATGTGGGTGAGCGCGAACGCGATGCCATACGTGCCGAGAGTGACGATGAACGGTGGCAACTTGATCAGGCTCACCAGCGTGCCGTTGAGCAACCCGAACGCGGCCGTCAGCGCCAGCCCGAGCAGAATCGCCAGTGGCACAGGCAAACCCGTGTCGACGGCCAGCTTGGCGATCGCGATGTTGCCCAGCGCCATCACCGCACCGTTGGACAGATCGATACCGGCGGTGAGGATGATCAGCGTCTGGCCGATCGCCAGCGTGCCGACCACCATCACCTGCTGCACGATCAGCGAAAAGTTGTCACCGGCCAGGAATCGGTCGGACTGGGCGGTGAAGTAGACCACCGCGATCAGGATCGCGATCACCGGTCCGACGTTCGGCACCGACAGAATCCGGTTCAGCGCTGTGTGTTTCGGCTCCGGCGGTGCGGGAGACGTTGTAGTTGCGGTCATGCGAATCCTCGCTCGTCGACGAAATCAGGTGGACCGGGCCGAGCGCACACCGGGACAACGAGGGCCGTCACCGTCCCGGCATACGGCGCAGCGTCCTTCGCCGTCCCGGCGTGCTTTCCGGCTGGGGACGGGCGTTCTCAGCCCCAGCAGTTGTCCAGGCCGTACTGCACGTCCTTGGAGTCGACGCCGGCCTGCGGCTTGGCGGTGATCAGTGTGACGCCGGTGTCGGTGTAGCCGCTGGTCTTGTTGCCGTTCCTGGCGTAATCGACGATCGCCTGCACGCCCGCACTGGCCATCTTCAGCGGGTACTGCTGCGAGGTCGCCGCGATCTTGCCGTCGCGGACCGCCTGCACGCCGGTGCACCCACCGTCAACGGAGACGATCATCGCCTGGTTCTCCTTGCCGGCGGTCTTCAGCGCGGTGTAGACACCCAGCGCGGACGGCTCGTTGATGGTGTAGACCAGGTTGATGTCCGGATCCTTCTGCAGGCAGGTTTCCATCGCCGTCTGCGACTTCGCTTGGTCGCCCTGAGCGGGCTGCGCACAGACCACGTTCGGGGCGGTGACGTACTGCGTCATGTCCTGAGTGGCCTGCGCGGCGCCGTAACCGGACAGGAATCCGTTGTGCCGCAATACGCCGACGGTCACGCCGGGGTTGAGGTCGATCATCGCGATCTTCACCGGCTTGTCACCCTGGACGGCCTTGGCATAGGTGCCGATCAATTGGCCTGCAGTGAAATTATTGGTGGCGAACAGCGCGTCGACCGCACTCTGGGGATCGGTCGGGGTGTCCAGGGCAATCACTTCGACGCCCTTGGCACGGGCCTTCTCGACTGCGGGGACGATCGCCTTCGTATCGCTGGCAGTGAGCAGGATGCCCTTGGCTCCCGCATTGACCATGTTCTCGATCGCCGTCACCTGGCTGGCGTTGTCACCGTCGAACTTGCCTGCGGCGGTGAGCAATTTGACGCCAGCGGCATCGGCCTGCTTCTGGGCACCCTCCTTCATCTTCACGAAGAAGGGGTTGGTGTCGGTCTTGGTGATGAGCCCGACGACGACCTGCCCGTTGTTGCTGTTGCTCGCCCCCTTGCCGCAGGCGGCGACGGAGAAGGCCAGAGAGGTGACCGCGAAACAGACGGCGGCGATGCGGACGACACGAGAGGACATCGGTGTACTCCTGCAGGTACTACTTAGACAACGTTGTCAGAGACCATATAGCGTGATCTACGCCACGTCTAGACGTTTCTTCTAGCATATTTGACGGTTCTCGGACCGAACACGAGCGAACGGAGAGGGTTGCCATGTCAGCGTTGTCAGAATCCCAGGCGCCACGCCGGGGCGCCACCATGCGCGATGTGGCGGCGCTGGCGAGGGTGAGTATCAAAACGGTGTCGCGCGTGGTCCGCGGCGAAGGCGGCGTATCGCCGGAACTGGCCGCGCGGGTCACCGATGCGGCAACCATGCTCGACTATCGGCACAACCTGGCGGCCAGCACGTTGCGCGGGCACGGCCAGAAGACCGCCGCGATCGGTCTGGTACTGATGGATGTCGCGAACCCGTACGCCTCGGCGCTGCACCGGGCGGTCGAGGATTTCGCGCACAGCCGGGGCACCCTCGTCTTCGCGGTGAGCAGCGACGAGAACCCGGCCCGCCAGCGCGAGGTGCTGGACGCCCTGCTGTCCAGACGAGTGGATGGGCTGATCGTAATGCCGGTGGGCACCGATCACGGCTCTCTGCTGCACGAGCAGCGTCGCGGTACCCCGGTCGTATTCGTGGACCGCATGCCGGCCACCACCGAAATCGACAGCGTCACAGTCGACAATCGCACCGGCTCCCGCCTTGCCGTCGAACACCTGGCCGCCGCAGGCCACCGCCGTATCGCCTATCTCGGTGACCTGCATACGATCTGGACCGCTGCGGAACGTTACGCCGGCTACATCGAGGGCCTCGCCCACACCGGCATCCCCCTCGATCCGGACCTGATCTGCGCCGACCTGCACTCCGCGGCGGCCGCCGAGGCCGCCGCTGGGGCGCTGCTCGACCGCCCGGACCGCCCCACCGCCCTGTTCGGCGCCCAGAATCTGGTGACCGTTGGTGTGCTGCAAGCGATCCGGAAGCGTGGCTTGCAAAACCGGATTGCTGTTGTCGGTTTCGACGATCTGCCGCTGGCCGAACTGCTGCAGCCAGCGCTCACCGCCATCACCCAGGATCCGGCGACGATCGGCCGCGTCGCCGCCGAAATCCTTTTCGCCCGCCTGGATGGTGACGACGGACTCCCCCGCCACGAGGTGATACCCACTCGCCTACTGGTCCGCGGTTCCGGCGAGATCTCTGCAGACCTTCGGTCACCTCACAGTCAATAGCCAGGATGCTTCATACTCATTGCACAGCTGGTGTATATAACCGACGACACAGCTGTCGGCAGCGCGTAAAGGACGCTTGGCCGCGGCCAACACCTTTCTGCGGGTGGCGTCCTGCTGCTGTGCCCTCGCCAGACGAACCGTCGGTCCCTTCACTGTTCACTTGCTTCCTGCGGCACCGCGCAGCGTAGTGACACGTATTGCTGACAAAGAGACGCTATTCCAGCTTCAAGTCATACTCGTGGAATGTGGTATCGCAAGTGCCTATTGGCTCAATAGGCACGCGGCCTGCAGCGCGTACACGAACCGAGTGCGACAGTAGCGTTGGCGAGTGCGCCGACTGCCTCGTCGAGAGGTAGGGCGATGTCGGCGGGCGGGACGCGACCGCCGGGGGCCGGAGATCACGCACCGGATCGTTCGACCGCGCCGTGCGCCGCTGCGACCATAACCAACCCTGCATGCCGTGTCACCTGATGTCGCGGACTCGTTCCGCCGTATGCAAACCAGCTCGCTCACCCAACTGGACGCTCGGGTCACCTTTTGTTCTATCGTGGTTCACTTCTTTTGCCGCGGAACGGCTTCCGTCGTGCTTTGTTTGTAGCTAGGTTGTTCGTGGCCGCTGCACGAGGCGGCCATGGCGAGGTCCGAGTGCGGGAGGTTCGGCGGGGTGGATCCGGTGGCATTGGTGGCGGCCGCGGTAGCGGCGGGTGCCACCGCGGGCTTGACCGATACCGCGAAACAGGGAGTGCTCGACTCCTATCAATCGCTGCGCGGATTGATCACCCGCCGGTATCGCTCTGTGGACGTGGGTGTGGTGGAGGCACGGCCGGAAGCCGGTTCGCGGCGAGTGGTGCTCGCCGAGGAATTGGCGCGGGCAGGCGCCGCGGACGATCAGGAGTTGCTGACGGCGGCGCATCATCTCCTACAGCTGATCGAGGAGCACTCGCCACAGGCCGCCCAGGCCGTGGGTGTGACGTTGACCCGGGTCCGAGCCGGTGAGCTGAAGATCACCGACATCGAGAGTAGCGGAAGCGGTGTGATCGCCACGGACACAACAGTGTCCGGAACACTGAAGATCGAAGGGCTCCGGGCCGGTGTGCAGGAGCCGCCACACCCTTCGCAGGCGCGGCGGTAACCGGGCATTCCGCTGCGCCCACATTCATGGCGCCTGTCTCCGCGACTGGGGTGACGGTCGGCGGGGACTTCATCACCACCTATCGGTTCGCGGGCGCCTCGCCGGTGGTCACTGAGGCACCCCTCGTCGAGCTGGTGGAGCGGCGGGGAGCGGGGGGCGGACTCCCGCTGATCACCGAGCTGGATCCCTACATGCTGGGGGCCACACCGTCGCGCTTCGGCGAACCCGGCCGGTTCGGTGGTGCCGACCCGTATGTGCCGCGCACCCACAACGCGGTCGATATCCGCTTGGCCGCGGCGTTGTCCGGTGACCGCCTCACGGTGGTGGTCGGCCCTTCGAAGGCAGGCAAGACACGCAGCCTGTTCGAAGCCGTCAGCAAGGCGCTGCCCACGGCCAGAGTCCTGGTGCCCACCCCCGAGTCGCTCGCTCAGATACCGGCCTGCGCGGAGTTCGTCGACTGCCCGGAGCAGATCGTGGTCTGGCTGGACAACCTGGACAGGTTCGTCACGACCAGTCGGCCGCTGACGCTGTTGACACTCAGCCGCCTCACCGCGCGCGCGGCACCGACCGTCGTGGTCGCTACGCTGCGGTGCGAAGCTCGCGACCGATTGCACTATGGCAGTGAGGATCTCGCACACGACACGCGGGTGGTGCTGCAGCAGGCCATCCAGATCGATCTGTCCTCGACCAGCAACAGTCTCATCGAGCACGCCGATGCCGCGGCCGCCTACCCGTCGCTGAACCTGGACCGGTACGGACTCGCCGAAGTCCTCGCCGGCGCACCCGAACTGCTGAAGCACTACGACGATTCCCGCTACCGGAATCCCGTGCTGCACACCGTGATCCAAGTCGCCGTGGACTGGGTCCGCGTCGGGCGCACGGACCCGATCCCCGAACCCGTCCTGGCCGAACTCGCCATGGCGATCGCCGAAGAGCAGTACCCCGAGCTCGAGGTCGGTACCGATCAGGTGCAGGACGCGATCGTCGCCGCCCGTACTCCCTCCCCGAGTGTCGGGCACGTCGCGCTCCTGCTCACCGATCGCCTCCCCGACCGCTCCCGCGCATACCGGCCGTTCGATTACCTCGTCGCGGCAGACGACGGTCAGCACCGCTCGCCACGCCCTATCTCCACCGATTTCTGGCACTTGGCCACCGAGAACGCCGACGTCGATGTGCTGGTTTCCGCAGGCTTGACTGCGTTCTTCCGGGGCCGGGCATCGGTCGTGGAGAAACTTTGCCGCCGCGCCGCCGAGGCCGGTGATCTGAACGCGATGTTCAACCTCGGAGTCCTGCTGTACGAGCGCGGCGACACGCACGAGGCCGAAGCATGGTGTCGACGCGCCGCCGACGCTGGCGATCTGTCCGCCATGTTCAACCTCGGCGTTCTGTTGCACGAGCGCGGCGACACGCACGGCGCCGAGACCTGGTGGCGCCGGTGCGCCGAAGCCGGAGATCTCAATGCAATGTCCAATCTCGGTGTCCTGCTTCGAAAACGCGGAGAAGCGGAGGAAGCCGAGACTTGGTACCGTCACGCCGCCGCGGCTGGTGACCTGTCCGCCATGTTCAATCTCGGTGTCCTGCTGGGTAAGCGGAGCGAACTGGCGGAGGCGGAGATCTGGTACCGCCGCGCAGCCGCCCGCGGTCATACGTCGGCCGAATTCAATCTCCAGGTCCTGCTCAACAAGAAGCCGCCCGAAGCACCGGTCGGGTGCGCCACCGACACCACAGAACACCCTGCGGGCAGACCGCAGAGCGCGCTGACACTTCCGGCGGCATGGGCGTGGGCCGAATACTGGGCGGCCCGACGTAGATTGAAGCCGAGGCCGGACGCCGACAGCTCCACATCCACGCCCGGTTAGCCTTCAGCACCCGCGAGGACGACCAACCGACTCCGCTCGCTGCCCGTTCCTGTTCAACCTGTACACCCCGCCGCCCGGCAACTCGTTGCGGTGGCCATCCCCCGCCCCGGTGATGACGACGCCACCGAATTCGCCCCTCCGCGAATTAGAGGAGGCCCTGCAAGAACTGCGCTCGCGGTGGAGTCTGCGGAAGATCCTGCGGGTGGATGCCCGCTCGAACTCTCATCGGCGCTGACCTGCGTGTTCTCGGCTGACCGCCGATAATCGTTTGAGCAGATCAGGGGGCGCGGGTGTCCGACGGCGCGTTCGGCGATGCGCATTGGTGATAGACACCTACAATAGGCGCTGGCCGAAGTCGTTGCGGGACCGATCTCGTGGAGGCGTCATGACCAGAGCTCTAATCATCGTCGACGTACAGAACGACTTCTGCGAGGGCGGTTCAGTGGCCGTCGCAGGCGGAGCCGCGCTGGCCGAACGGATCAGCGAATATCTGCGTGCCAGCGACTACGCCGCGATCACCGCCACCCGTGACTACCACATCGACCCCGGTGCGCACTTCTCCGACAACCCAAACTTCGTCGACACGTGGCCGCCGCATTGCCGGATCGACACCGCCGGCGCCGACTTCCACCCGAACCTGGACACCGCGCCCATCGACGAGGTCTTCTTCAAAGGCGCCTACGCCGCCGCCTACTCCGGATTCGAGGGCGCCACCGAGGACGGCACGGCCCTCGCGGACTGGTTGCGCGCCAAGGGCATCGACACCGTCGACGTCTGCGGCATCGCCACCGACCACTGCGTTCGCGCCACCGCCCTCGATGCCCGCACCGCCGGCTTCGACACCCGGGTGCTCCTGGGCCTGTCCGTCGGCGTCTCCCCCGCCAACATCGAACGGGCCCTGGACGAACTCCAGGCGGCGGGCGTGGAGATCGCCGAAAACATCGACAGCTGACGGACACTCTCATCGGGCCGTCGTGTGCGGGCCCGTAGTCGGGCCTGCCGGCCCGCCTCACGCGCCCGCGGGCTGACTCGCATTGTCCCGAACACCAGAGGGCCGATGAGCAAGAATCTGCTTTAGACCAGGAGTTCTACCATTGAACGACATCGGCCTGGCAGCGGCGCTGGCTCGTATCGCGCCGACCACTAACCTTCTGATCTGTAGTCCCGGAATCGGTGCGAGCGGTTGTACTGGCCTGCGCGATCCGCGAACGCGGCGAACTGCGCGCTACCGCTTCACGCCAGTCACGGTAGCTGGCTGATCGGCGTCCATCGCTGGCAGCCTTCGGCAACCTTTTCAGTGTTCCTCGCCGATGTCCTCGGCGTCGGACCTCCAGGTCTCGAAGATCCGCAACCCGAGCAGTCCGAGCATCGCAACGAGCGCGAAGTCGAACCGGTGGGCGGAATCGCGCGCCGCGGTGAGCAGCGCTTCGAACTGTAGATGCGAAGGTCCGAGTGTCGGTGATCCGTTCGGTACTCGGGGTCGGCGGACGTACTCGGCCGGCGAGTGGTCCTTCGCGCCGTCGATGACGCACGTGCGCTAGAACCCGGTCACTACCGCGGTACGGCGGGGCAACGGTGGAGGGTTTGAACCGGCGGGTCTCCTGCATCCACCGCACGTACCGTTCGATCTCGGCGCGCACCGCTAACACCGGCAGGAGATGACGTTCGGTGCACCAGGTGAAGTAGAGGCGCAGATCAGATCCGCAATGGATACGGGAGCTGCCGGTGAACCGGGCCAGGTAGGCCGCGCTGGCCAGCCGCAGTACGAGATCGTCACCGGCGAAGGTGACGTCGATATCCGATGACGTACTCATGCTCCACGATGCCCAGAACACCAGCCGGATTCGCTCGGGTCGGGGCATCTCCGGACGTTTCGGTCGAGCGCTCGTAGGTCATCGGCTGGGACGTAGTCCGGCTCCGGCGATGGAGTTTCGGAGATAGGTATGCCGGACACCGGTCAGCTCGCTCTGCTCGGCGCGCAGTCGAGGACCTGTCCTGCATCTAGGATGTTCATGTAGGTCGGGCTGGCAAATTGTTTGCGCTTCAGGCTGATTGAGAGTTGTGCGCCGAGGACGCGCCCTCACCGTGGGTGCTGCGCATCGTGCGGCGCGCGAGGTTGGAGCGCCTGGGACGAGCGATGCAGCTGTCTCGTATGGAAAGGGGTGCCGTGGAACCCCACGAAGATGAGACGTTGCGCGGGTTGACCGAGGTGGTGCTGGGCGAACTGGCTGCGGGCAGGGTGCGGCGTGGCGGGCCGTTGCCTGCTGGTGGTCCGGCGGCGGTGAAGGTTTGTGTGACCGGTCGGGTCGGGTCGGTACTGCCGCAGGTTGGGATCGGCGCGGAGGTCGCGCTGCGGGAGCTGACGCGTGCGTTGGTGCTCGGGTCGGCAGACCCGACCGAGGCGTGGTGTGTCGGACACTTGCATTGCGCACCGTTGCCGGTGGCTGTCGCGGCCGATCTTGCCGCGTCCGCGCTGAACCCTTCGATGGATTCGTGGGACCAGGCTCCGGCGGCGGCGGCGATCGAGGCCGAGGTGGCGGCGGCGCTGGCCGCCCTGATCTACCCCGAGGCGGTGGCACCGGATGCGGTGATCACCAGCGGGGCAACGGAATCCAATCTAGTGGCGGTCCTGCTGGCCCGGGAGACTGCGCGCGCATCAGGGGGGTCCGCGGTGCAAGTGGTGTGCGGTGACAACGCGCATCACAGCGTGGCGCGGGCGGCCTGGCTGCTGGGCTTGCCCAAGCCGATCACGGTCAATTGTCCGACGGGGGTGCTGGCAGCCGCCGAGGTGGGGCGAGTCCTCCGCGGGCATCGGCGGTGGCCGGTGTTGGTGGTGGCGACCGCCGGTACCACCGATGCGGGATTGATCGACCCGCTGTCCGAACTGGCGGATGTGGTTGCCGCGCACGGTGCTTGGCTACACGTGGATGCCGCCTACGGTGGACCGCTGTTGTTCAGCGACGAACTGCGGTCGCGGCTGGCCGGTGTCGGCGCGGCGGATTCGGTGGCTTTTGATCTGCACAAGTTTGGTTGGCAGCCGGTGGCCGCGGGTGTGCTCGCCGTCCGCGATGCCGCTGTGTTGGCCGGGCTGGCGCATCGCACCGAGTATCTCAACGCCGACGATGACCTGACAGCGGGGCTGCCCGACCTGCTGGGCCGATCCATCCGTACCTCCCGGCGTCCCGACGCATTCAAGATCGCGGTGACCATGCGGGCGTTGGGCAAGGCGGGCCTGGCTGGATTGGTCGAGCATTGCGTGTGTGCGGCGGAGAAGTTCGCGCAGATCGTCGACACGCATCCGCGGATGCGGCGCCGCCCGGGCGCGGTGGGCATCAGCACTGTCCTGTTCCGGCCGGTCGTCGCCGACGAGTTGGGCTTCGAGGAGGGTGACGCGCTCGTTTCGCGGGTACGCCGGGAACTGCTTGCCGAGGGGCGCGCGGTGCTCGGTCGCGCCCGCGTCGCCGACAGCGACGGCCGTATCAAGCTGTGGCTCAAGGCAACTTTGCTGCATCCACAAACCAGCGGCGACGATCTCGCACCGCTGTTGGACCTCGTCGCCGACCTCGCCGGTTGAGGGGCGGATATGCTGCCCCCCGGCAACGACCGCACGGCACTGTGGACCTCCGCCGAGCGTTACCTCGGTGCCGGCACCCGCAACTACAGCCGCTACAGCGCCGAGATGCCGGTGTCGGCCGACTACCACCCCCAGGGCAGCGCGCCCGGATTTCAACTCCCGACATTCTGGGTCGACTCCGAACACGGTGAATACCGCCGCACCTCGGCCTCGTCACCGCTGCATGAGATCTACTCCCGCAACGACCGCTTGCTGCTCCCGGTCCATCCCGACACATTGGCGTTACCGCACCTGCCGGGCCGTGACCAACTCCTCACCATGGCTGCCGGACCGGTGCTCGACGTGATGCCGCTGGCGAACGCCCGCACCGTCCTCGTGCTCGGCGCCGACGGCGTCCCCACCGCACCGCATTTTCTGAAACTGCACTTCCCGCAACGGATCTCCCGCTTCCAGCGGACCATGAACGCGCCCGACCTCGGCCACGAGCTGTGGACCACGACGCAGCTGCACACTGCGGGCCTGCCCGTTCTCCGCGACCTCGGCGGCGGCTTGTTCGGCAGAGACCTCGGCACTGCCTGGGGCTACCTCGTCCGGGATTCACTCGTCCGCGACGGGCACGATTTCGACTACACAGTGCCGCTATTCGCCTTGTATGGCAACGATATTCGGTCACCCGACCGCCAGCCGTTGCTGCACCGTTTGGTGATTCGGGCCGGTGTCGAACCCGCGGCATTCCTGGCCGAGCACATCATCGAGCCGATGATCGCGTTCTGGGTACGGGCCGTGTTCTCCACCGGCTGCCTGCCCGAATTGCACGGACAGAACACGCTACTCAGCTTCACCCGCGACGGTCGCCACAGTCGAATTGCCTACCGCGACGGAGGGATCTACACCCTCGCCCCGCTACGCCACAGGTTCGGGCATCCCGCCGACCTGCCCCCGATGGACGTCGTGCCACGCGATGTCGCGGTCGACTGCGCTCACCTGATGAGCCTGGTCTACGACAGCTTCATGGGCCACCACGCCCTCACACGCTTGAACACATTGGCCACCGACCTGTTCGGCTTCGATCCCGACCTGCTGCCATCGCTCGCACGCAAAACATTCGCAGACAACGACGGAACCCAACTCGCCCTTCCCCACACCGTGTACTACTACGACGACACCTGCCCACCCGACCAAGGCTGGCGCCTCGCCGACACCGGACAAACACCGACCTGGCGATAACACTCGGCACACACCCGCTCCCCGGCGCGACCTAATCCGCTAATCGGCATTTCAGTGCATTGTGGGAGGCTGAACCGTTGGCCGGCGTCGTTCGCGGGCCGCAGCCGCAAGACTCGATATTGTGGTTCGCGCGAGCCACCGCTCGAGGTCGGCGGTCCCCGGAGCCGTGCTGGACCCTGGGCCGGTGGTGGCTGCCGTTCCGCACGCAACGGCGGCGGCGAGGCATTTCGCCGGCGGCCAGCCGGCGAGCAGACCATGAACGAAACCGACGTTGAAGCAGTCACCGGCTCCGGTGGTATCCAGAGCCGAAATCTCTGGTGCGGCAACGTCATAACGTTCTCCGTCGTGTGCCGCGGCGGCTCCGGCGCTGCCGAGTTTGATCACCACGGTCGGCACAAGTTCGTTCAGCCGCGATATCGCATCGTCCATGGTCGGCGCCCTGGTCAGCCGCAGTGCTTCCTCGGCGTTGGGCGCGAAGATATCGGTGGAAGCCAGCGCGGCTCGCACTCCGGGGGTGTCGACATCGACGTCGATGTCTTGGCAGTCCATCACTACGGTGGTGCCGAGGTGGCGGGCGAGCTCCAACGCGTGCACGGTGTCGGCGTCGTAGCGTAGTTGCGGCACCATCAGGACACGTGGTCGGTATTGCCGCAGCAGCGACGATAGCGGTTGCGGGGAGCTCGGGTCCTGGAAACTGACCATCGCACGCTCCTCGGGCGTGGACAGGGCGACGGTCAGGCTGCGTAGCGGGGTCGGCTGATGTCGGAAAGCGCTCTCGTCCACTCCTTCTGCGCGTGCCGCGTGCAGGACATGGGCGCTGAAGGGATCGGTGCCGAAGTCGGTCGCCCACACAACATCGTGCCCGAGCCGATGCGCGGCCATAGCCAGGGTGTAGGCGCCACCGGGCATCATTGTGAACCCATCGGCGAAGACCTCTCGGCCAGGTCGGACGGGCGCGGGTAGCCCGTGGAAGATCAGATCCACAAAATAGGCGCCCACCACGAGAATTTCCCGCCCGCCCGGCTCGTCTGTGCCCATCCGATGAGCGTACCGGGGGTGACGTGGCATATGTGGGAGGTCGAGACGGTCACGGCGGCACAGGGATTCACGCTGCGGGTGTTAGCTTTGGATTGGTGATGAGGATCCTGGTCACCGACTTGGACGGTACGTTGCTGGGCGGGGAGATCGCCGACCAGCGTCGGCTGTGCGCGGTGTTGGCCCGCCATCCCGAGGTGACGGTGGTTTTCGCCACCGGCCGCGGCGTGGCGTCGGTCGCCGAGGTGCTGTGTGATCCGCTGGTGCCGAGACCACGCTGGATCATCGCCGATGTCGGTGCCACCGTGGTCGACGGCACCGACCTGCGGCCGGTCGGCGATATTCAGGCCCATCTTCGTACCGGATGGCCTGGGACACAACAAGTTCGGCAAGCTTTGAGCCGCTTCGGGCAACTGACATACCAGCGGGTGGCGCAGGACGGGCGCTGCTCGTACCACCTGGCACCGGGCCAGCTGACCGATGAACTCACCACCGCTGTCCAGGCGCTCGGATGCCGGTGGGTGTACTCCGCGGACCGCTACTTCGACGTCATGCCGCCCAACGCATCCAAGGGCAATGCTGTGGCGGCGCTGGCCGAAAAGCTCGGTTGGCCAATGGATTCCGTCCTGGTGGCCGGTGATTCGCTCAACGATGCATCGCTGTTCGAACTGGGCACACACGGCGTGATAGTCGGCGCCGCCGAGCCCGCCTTATACCGGGCGGTTCCCCTCGACGCGCGTATCCGTCGCCCCGAACGTCCGGGCGCGGGCGGGATTCTCACAGCACTGCACGCGCTGGGGTGGGTCTCACCGGACAACTGCACCGAGGACCGGCACTGCCTGATAGTCGGCTATCACCGACCACCGGTCCCCCGAAGTGAGCAACGATCACCGTCCAGCCCCAACGGGATTCTCCCCAGCCTGACCGCCCTGTTCGCCCAAGGGTTACCGGGCATCTGGGTCGCCGCTCAGGTCGGCGAGGACGGTGTCGACGCACGCGAGCACGAGGCCCCGTTGTCACTACTGCCGGTAACCCCCGACGAATGGAGCGGCTACTTCCATCGCGCATGCAAGGACACACTGTGGCCGATCCTCATGTCCGAGCCGCATCGCATGCGCTTCGACACCGCGGCCTGGACCCACTATCGCGTGATCAACCAGCGATACGCCGAGCGTATCGGCGATCGAGCAGCGCACGGCGCGACCGTATGGCTACACGACTACAACCTATGGCTCGTCCCCGGCCTGCTTCGCCGAGTCCGCCCTGATCTGCGCATCGGACTGTTCCACCACACTCCGTTCCCGCCGCCGGTGGTGTTCGCCGCCCTGCCCACCGCAGACGAAATTCGTTCCTCGCTCATACAGTTGAACTGGGCTGGATTTCATACCAATGCCTTCGCCGACAACTTTCGACAAACCCTGGCCGGCCAGCCCACACTGCCGACCTTGGGTGTCCATCCGCTGGGTATCGACCGTCCAGCCATCGAAACACTCGCCCGCAGCCGCGCCTCGCGCACACAGCCCAGCCGACACCCATTGGTGCTCTCCGTCGAACGTCTCGATTACACCAAAGCCCCCGTACACAAGGTCGAGGCCATAGCGGCGTTGCTGGAGCAACGGCCGGACCTGCACAGCCGATTGGTGTTCCGGCTCGTCTGCCCACCACCAGAACCAGGCATCTCCGCCTACGACACCACTCGCAGCGCTCTCGAGCGACGCACCACCGAGATCAACGACGCCTGGCGTGTCGGCAGTTGGCAACCGATCGACTACATCCCGCACAACCTGCCGCTCTCCGAGGTGATGGACCACTACCTGGCCGCGGACGTGTTCTGGGTGACCTCCCTGCAGGACGGCATGAACCTGACCGCAAAGGAATTCGTCGCCGCCCAGTCGGCAGTGGCCGGACCCGGCTCCCGGCCCGGGGTGCTGGTGCTGTCCCGCTACGCCGGCGCCGCAACAGAACTCGGCGACGCCGCCCTACTCACCGACCCGCATTCCCCCGAAGACCTCACCGCCACACTCGCCCGCGCACTGTCCCTCGACCACACCGAGCGCCGCACTCGCGCGAAACGTCTGGCACACCTCTTAGGCCACGACCGCCCCATCGACTGGGCAACCCGCATCATCGACGCCATCCGTGTCCGCACCCCCGACCCGGCCGCAGCGCCGATCACCTACCAGCCGTCCTGATCGCGCAACTCGGCAGATTCGGACATCGCGAAACACGCGGAAATCGGCTACTTTTCGAGCGTTCCGACGTTGCCGATGACCAGCAGTTTTCGGTGTTGCAGCAGGTTGGCGTACTGGTCGATACCCCCTCCGGACACAGACGAATCGAGCCTGCGTCTGCTCGAAGGTGTCTTTCGTGATGATCAGGTCGTGCGCGGGCTGATCGGAAAGGACTCAGTCGGTTTTCGGGTCCCATGCCAGCCGGGTTCGTGGCCGAGGGCGACATCGTCCACGTCGCTGAGCGACTCCTGTTTGCCCTGCTTGTTCCACACCTCGTGACCGGTGTAGCGGGGATCGCCCGAACAGCACTCGTGGACCAGACAGCACCCGACCGATATGAATTGCGCGTGCGGTCTCGGGTTGAGGGACACAGGCTCTCATCGACTGTCAGGCGCTGCGCAATAGCGAAGATGCCTATACCCGAGAGGAACTCGCCACCGCGGATACTCCGGATGTCCGCGGTCGACCTCCCGCTGACCTCCCTCGCCGGCGACGTCCAGCCGATCCGGCAGACCGTCGCCCGGATCGACGCCTGCGCACCGGGCACCGGGTTGCAGAACGAATTCCTGGCGGGTCGGGTTCGTGGTATCTCCTACCCGCTCGAGGAAATCGATTGCGGTGAACCATTCTTCACCGGTCAATCGCATGCCTGGTGATCACACCACGCACCGGGCTGACAGGAAGGTACCTGGGTAATCACTTGGCGGCGTTCGCGCGATGCCGATCGGATGGTGGCCCGCCGCGATGTTCACTTGTGCGCGGGCGGCAGGTATTTACCGGTCGATGAGGGATTGCAGCGCGTTACGGAAGGAGTCCTCGGTGTCGATCACTGTGGTGAATCCGGCTCGCCGCAGCTGGACGGTGCTCACGAACGCGCGCGGTCCGGCGGTTGCGCCATAGGCGAACGCGAAGTCCGCGTGCTGCTCACCGTAGCCGACCAGGTCGCGCAGGTCCGGGGTGCGCAGGTCGTACTTCGCGACGATCCGGGCCCAATCCTTCACTGAGCTAGCACGAGATCCTCGCCATGAAAATGAACCCCACCCGGCCCATCCCGCGCGACGATCAGAATTCTCAGAGGGCAGGAGTGAGCGGGGCAACTCTGTCATCTTGCGGCTGAAATCTCTGCGACTGGCGCTGGATGCGCACCAACTGTGCGACGCGTCCGGAGTATTGCGATTGCCACGACGACCGTCCATGTTTGCACAGCGAACGCGGCGACTCGTTCCATGCCGCCGATCCCGATAACGGGACCGTGCTGGGCGAAGAACAGAAACACCGCGAGCACCGCGACGGTGGCGATGACAGCAGTGACGGGCCGGATCCTTCCGAACGGAGTCCCTCGCGGTAGAAATCCAGCGCAGACGAGTCCGATATTGCCCAATCCCATGATGAACAGTGCACCCAGCAGGTGAAGGTTCTCGTCGACGTCTGCGGGAACGAATCCCACCATGAGCCACCCGAGAGCGCAAATGCCAAGCAGGATGCGGGCACTTCGCGAAATCGCTCCTCGCCCCCAGAAGACACCGGTCAGCAGCAGGCCGGCCAGCAGCAGAACGCCCTGGGCGACGAAGGACACGTTCATGACGCTATGCAGCGGCGAGCACACATACCGGGGACGGGACTCGTCCCAGATCTGGCAATGGACGTTACCCAGGTCGCTGATGTTGTTGTCTTTCCAGCTGTAGGGCGTACTCCAATCGCCTCCTGCGATCAGTTGCGCGACCAGGAACTGTGCGGCGCCGACCAGCCATGCCGCGGCGCCGACCTTGGCGGTCGTCGTTCCGCGGTTTTCGGACGCGGACGGGCGGGCCCCAAATCTCGAGTTCAAATTCATCTTCCTGTTGTCATGAGGCGGTCGAGGACTGTTTTGTTCCAGAGTTTCGTACGACGGCCGGTTGTCGCTGCCGCGATCAACAATCACATCCACGTCAAAGCCCCTGCCGGCCCGTCCTGAGCGCGGTTACGATGTCGATCACTCCGACCACTACGAGCACGGCGCCGAGTGGCCCACCCCGGAACCCGAAGAATTCGGTGTCCCGCGCGAAAAGCCACAATGCTGCCCCGGTGATGAGGAGCAATAGCCCGAAGACGGCCGCGAGTCGTATCTGCATGCTGCAATCGTGCCGCCTCGCCGGGTGCCATTCATCGGCCGAAAGGCGTTGTGCACGTCATCATTTCGTAGGACGATCCCGGTGATCCGTTTGTGCTGCGATGGAGCCGTGCTGGTTGGTGACGAGACCGGGTTCATGAAGAAACAGCAAACCCGCTGGGGTGCAACGCCAGTACCCCGGCACGGCCGGTCGACGGAGAAGCCAGAAGACGGTCTGACCACATCACTGGCCCGCTTCCGCGACATCAATGCCGCCTACTTTTAGTGGCACCCGCGTCGAGCCGCTGGACACCCCTCCCGCGTGCCCAAGGAACTGGACACGTGCGGTCGCCGTCGTCGACGCGGGCCCAGCCGCCTGCCATGCGGCCGAGGAGCTGCTGCGCCCGGCCGATGTCGAGGTCGAGTTGTTCGACCGGCTGCCCACGCACCACGGCCTGGTTCGCGCCGGCGTCGCGCCGGAGCATCAAGGCGAGCGCGTCGTCTCGTCAGCCGCGGCAATTCGGCCCTTGATGTGGCGCTCGTGCTGATCGTCGATCCAGATTGACTGGCCAAGACCGACACGCGGCGCGAACTGCGGGCTTTCGGGTCTGCGCACGGTCAGCGGGTCGCGATGAGGAGTGTGCAAGCAGTGCCCCAGCGCGGATCCATTCGAGCTCGACCGCTGTATCGATGCGAGTGTGACCGGTGTGTCGGCGCAGGATGATGCAGCCTAGCCTGACTGTGATGATGACCTCGTCGTTCACGCTCAGCGCGCCGTTCAGGCCGGTGATGTCGAATTCCTCTGTGCCTGTGAGGTTATCGGGGTCGAGGTCGGGGCATTGCAGAGGCAGCACGCCCAATGCGACTAGGTTCGTGCGATGGATGCGTTCGAAGCTGCGGGCGACGACGGCACGGACTCCTAGCAGTCGAGTGACTTTCGCTGCCCAGTCCCGTGCTGAGCCGGTTCCGTCGAAGGCCCGCCGCCCGGACGGAGGCGTGGGTGGCGCGAATTGGCCGTTCCGCCATAGGTTTTCATAATCGGTTGGTAGCATACGAACGGCTGTCCGGCCACTACGTCGAAGGCAGACAAGGGGCGTTGATGGAAGTGGAGGACGTCCACCATTCATATGGCAGGCGGTCGGTGCTGCGTGGCATCGACATTGTGTTACCTGCGGGGACGCTGGTGGGAATCGTCGGTGAGAACGGTGTGGGCAAGTCGACGCTGTTGAAGGTCCTGTCCGGAGAGCTGCGACCTGACCGCGGTGTGGTCCGGCACCATGGGCGGTTCGGTTACTGCCCCCAGCAGGTGGTCCTGAACGACGCCTTCACGGTTCGTCAGCACCTGGATTTCTTCGCCGCGGCCTATGCGATCCCGGATCTGCGGCGGGCCGAGCAGACCATGGAGATCTTGCGGTTCTCCGAGTATGCCGGTGAGCGGGTCGCCACGCTGAGCGGCGGCACGCGGCAGAAGCTCAACCTGACGCTTGCGGTGATGCATGATCCGCAGGTTCTGCTGCTCGACGAGCCGTACCAGGGTTTCGACTGGGAGACGTATCTGCGTTTCTGGGATCTGGTCGCAGAGTTCCGTGACACCGGCCGGTCGGTTCTGGTCGTCTCGCATCTAGCCCACGACACCGACAAGCTGGATGAGGTGTGGCGGTTGCACGACGGCGTCCTACAAGGCACACAGGAGAAGGCCGGATGAGCGAGAGTGCGCGGCTGTTCATGATCGCCACGCGTTATGGCCTCATCGAGCATGCTCGTAACCGGTTCGCCATGCTGTTGGTTGCTGTCTTCGTCCCCATATTGATCACTCTGGTGCGCGTGGCCGTCACCGACATCGAGGTTCCGTTCCGGCTTCGGGACACCGGTCTCGTTCTGCACGCCAACGGCAATGAGCTCGCCCAGATCAGCGGCGCCCTGACCGCGGTGTCATTGATCATCGGGTTCATGATGTTCGCGGCGACTTTCAGCAGCGGAGCATTCGATCGGCGTCTGTCGATGGCCGGATATCCTCGGGTTGCGCTGGGTCTGGCGAAGATCGCCTGCCTGGTGGTGGCCTCGGTGGTGGTCTGCGCGTACGCCACCGCAGTGATCTGCTGCTACTGGTCGCCTCGGCAGCCTGTCCTGCTCGCTGCTGCGCTTTTCTGCGCGGCGATGACCTATGGAGCACTGGGTGTCGCCCTAGGCGCGCTGCTGCGCCGCGAGGTGGAGGGGATGTTCGCCATCGCGATGATCAGCTGCTTCGACATGGCCGTGCAGAACCCTATCGCCAGCATCGGGGCGGACAGCGAATTCGTGCGCTGGCTGCCCTCCTATGGGGCCATGCAGGCTGCGACCGCGGCCGGTTTCTCCGATACCACGCCATTCGCGGGCTTCGCCGTGCAACTGGCCTGGTTCACCGCGAGCGCCCTCGTCGGATTGGTCGCTTTCCATCTGCGCACCCGCTCGTCTCTTCGATCCACGATGTGGATCCGCCTTCCCGGACCGACGAGGTCCGAACAGTCGGCGAAGCACTGAGGGTGTGTCCCGCGCGGCCACCACGGTGGATCGGATCGCGCGGGACACACCCGGCTTGTCGGCTACGCGGGCTTACGGCGCGATAGGAGCCGGTTCGTCGGCCCGGAAGTAGACCTCACGGCGCAAGCGTTCCAAGTCCGGCGCTGCGGAAGTGGAGGTTTGCTCGTAACGATCGCTCTCACGCCCCCAGAGCCCCACACTCGTCATGTCCACATACATCTTCGCGTAGTCCTTTCCTCGGCCCGACAGGCCGGGAAGCACGCGGAGGAGCGCGGGGACATAGTGGATCACCGCCTCGAGCTGGGCGCGCTGCTCCGCCACCTGGCGCTGCACCTGCTCGACGGCTTCGCGGCGGGTGCAGCCGGTCTCGTGACGGACCGCCCTGACCAGGTTGTAGGGGACTTGGTCTGCCTCGTCCTGATCCAGCCCCACCAGGTCGTTCTCCACAAAGGTCACCCAGAAGGCGAGTTCCTCGAGACGGCGGATCACGGGGTGGTTGCGCAGCTTCGACGGCAATTCCCGGTCCTGGCGCACCTCCATACAGGCAAGGGCGGTTTCGATCCCACTGGTCGACATCCGCAGCGGCAGGTAGTCGGCCGTGGCGGGGATGTAGCCATTGATGCGATGGTGCGCTTCGCGTTCGGCGGCTTCGAACCACTCCTCGATGCCGTCGAGGAACCGCTCCTGCCAGCGGGTCGTCCGGCCCTCGCGCAGGCGCGGCCACAAACTCGCCCAAGCCGTCGGGATCGCGCCGGACCGCCACGGTGTCTCCGGGTCCTGACGCAGCATTGCCACCATGCCACGCCTCAGCGCGGTGACCGCTTCCGGGTCCCTCAGCTGCGGATCCTCGAAGAGGTCGTCCCACACAAGGACCAGCACGGCCATGCCGTAGGCGGTCTGTTCACGGGCCGCGTCCGCTGCTGGGGCCAAGGTTTGTGCCGGGATCCGGATCGCTCCTGTCCATCGGTGGTAGTCGGCCTCGGCCGGGGAGACGGCCAAGCCGGTGTCCACCAGCCAGCTTTTCAACCATTGCGCCAGCTGCGGCGAGAGCCCATCACCGTGGGCTCGGGATGGCCGCGTCGGCTGCTGGGGAACCGCGGAACCAGGAGTTCGCCGGTCGAGTATGGATCGGGCATAGGCGATCATCGCGTGGCGGGCGCTCGGGTCAACGGGCACAGCGGCAAGCTGACCGGCAGCCTGGTCCATGAATTCATCGGCTCTCGCTCGCGCTTCGTCCACGGCGCCGGAGGTGATGACGAGCTCGCGGGCACGTTCGGCTTGCTCACGCGTCATCGTTCTGCGCAGCAGGCGGGCAAGGTCCCGGTCGCGCGCAGCCGCGCGGATCACCGGAAGTGTGTAGATGCCCGCAGGCAGATCCGCGTTGACGGGTTTGCCCATTTCTTCGGCGGTCGAGGTCAGATCGAGAATGTCGTCATGCAACTGGTAGGCCAGCCCGAAGTGTCGACCGAACAGGGCCAGCGCCTCTTCTGCATCGTCGTGGCGGCCCGCCTGCATCGCGCCCACCCGGCATGCCAGCGAGAGCACCGCCGCCGTCTTACCGTCGATCGCGTCCAGGTAGGACTGCTCGCCGCGGGAGGCCACGTAGAGGTCGGCGGCCTCGACCACCATGCCCGCGCACATCTGCTCACCCGCCATCGCTCCCGCGAGAACTTCGCGCTGGCCGAGTTCGGCCAGCATGCGCACGCTCGTGAGCATCACCGAGTCCCCACCCAATACGGCCATATGCGAACCCCACACCACGTTGACACTGGGACGGCCTCGACGCTCGTATGCGTGATCGATGACGTCGTCGTGGTAAAGCGAGCCCACATGCAGCAATTCGACGGCAGCAGCGGCGCGCACCACCCGGTCGTCGGCCGGGGCCGCGGGATCGGTGAGCAGGTAGTACGACAATAAGGTCAGAGTGGGACGAACCAGGCGGCGAGAAGTGTCCGGCCATTCGTCTGTGAGGGTGGTGAGTTCGGGCCTGCCCTCCAGCCGAACGGGTCCGAGAACGTCACGGACGCGGTCGAGGTCCGCATCCAGATGCGGGAAGACAGCGGAATCGATTTCACGTGGCACGCGGGCGCTCCTGACTGGTTACATCGGTCATCTCCAACACCGCCGATCAATGGCAATTTGACACCACCCTGGCGCGGAAGATGTTGGTATCGGCCAATTTTGATGCCTTCCCAACTTGGGTGATGTCGGTTGGTGAGGCCGTGGGGGCGAGTACCGCCCCGATCGCCGGTGCCGGGGACAACCCGATCAGCCAGGGAGAACATCCTCCCAAATGAGCTACCCGGCGGTCGCCGAGTTGGCTGTTCCGCGCGTGAAATCCGTTGTGCGAATATATGTTTCGGTGGTGGCGAAGACGGGTCGCCCGAAGCGGGCCGGGCCGACGGCAACCGGGACCGACCGTCGGAAATTGGTGTTGGGACCGCTAGCGGTTGCTGTCCGCACGCCAGGACCGGGCCGCGGCCGACGCCGCAGGACCGCGTGATCCCGCGAGCCGGGTCCGCCACTGGTAGTGGAGTTGATCGAGGACCTCGAAACTATAGACGCAAAGACCAGGGCTGCGGACTAAGAGTTGCGGCAGCTCGACCTCGACCTGGGAGCTCCGTGGATGGACGTGCGCGGCATCGGACCGTCCAGTGTGGTAAGGCTTCTCGCCGACACCGAGTTCGCGGCGGAGTTCCTCGTGCCCGAACACACCATCAGTCGCGAACTGGACGTCCCCGTCGGCCCCGCCTCCTGTCCATCAACCCTGACGGCGGTTGCTCACGAATGTTGACGGGCGCGTTGCGGAGTCACGAATTCAAGGCAGCACCAGCGGTTATAGTGGAATTATCGATTGCGGGGCGAGGGGAGCCTGCGGATGTCTGACATGTCGAAAGTTGAGCTGTACGCGGCAATCCGCCAGGATCTCCGTGCCGGCCTGTCCAAGCGCGCCATCGAGCGCAAGCACAGGGTCGGGTGGCGTACGGTGGCCAGAGCGACGGAGTCGGTGTGGCCCGAGCCGCGTAAGGAGTATCCGCCGCGAGCACAGAAGCTCGATCCCTACAAGCCGTTCATCGACGATGTGCTGCGCGCCGATCTGGATGCGCCTCGTAGACAACGACACACAGCGACCCGGATCTATCACCGTTTGCTCGAGGAGCACGGCATGAGGGACGTGTCCTATCAGCGAGTCAGTGCCTATGTCCGCGAACGCAAACCACAGCTCCAGGCGGAACAGATGACAGCCCGTCTCCGCTCCGAACGGCTCATCAAGGCCGCCGGGTTCCCTCGCTCTAAAACGTTGCGTGACTTCGATTTCAGTGCCAACACCAGTGTCGACCCTGCCATGATCCGCGCTCTTGCTAAATGCGACTGGGTCAAGGAAGGGCTGCCGTTGTGCTTGATCGGCGCCTCCGGCACCGGGAAATCTCATCTGCTCATCGCCTTGGGCACCGAGGCGGCGAAAGCCGGATACCGCGTCAGATACACCCTGGCTGCCAGGCTGGTCAACAAACTGATCGAAGCCGCCGATGGCAAACGGCTCACCAACACCATCGCCCGCTACAGCGGCGTCGACCTGCTCTGCATCGACGAACTCGGCTACACAGAACTGGATAGACGCGGCGCCGAATTGCTGTTCCAGGTATTGACCGAACGCGAGGAGAGGAAGTCGGTCGCGATCGTCTCCAACCGCGGCTTCGCCGACTGGTCCGAAACCTTCCCCGACGCTGAGCTTCGCGCCGCCATCATCGACCGACTTACCTTCGGCGGCACCATCATCGAGACCGGCACCCGCAGCTACCGATATGCCCATACCAAGGCAACCGAACCCACCGACAAACCCCGCTGACCCGCCCGCGCCTCGACTCACGCGACGATGCTGTCGCGCCCGCCGCTGCGTCGGCTCAACAAACAGCTCGTCGGCGCCCCGCTTCGGCTCCATCGGATAGCCCGGACCGTATGCGAGAAACAAATGTTCCAAATTCAGAAACGGCACGCACCGCCGATGCCGTCAAAATTCACGAATAACTCGACATGAAGCGCCGTCGACATTCGCAATAAAACGCCGTCAGCATTCGTGATAAAACGCTGTCGACATTCATGATAAAACGCTGTCGACATTCGTGGGAATTCCATTGAAACCATCCATGACCTGCCTGAACTCGCGGCTTCTGCCCGAAATAAACTATTGCGCTCCTATTTTTGCAGACGTATGTTTGCGGGTGGGTTTCTGTCCATTTAACTTTCAGCGAGGGAAATGTAGCCGAATCACAATTATGAAGGAAGTGGCAGCGCGAACCTAGCTTCGCCTGCTACTTGAAATGCAACTCCGTCACCGGCAATCGGTGGCCGCATTACTCACCGCTGGCAACGTCATCGGCGATATCGCTATGGCAGCGGTCAGGCTCTCGTGCCCTGCCCGGGCCGCCCCCCCACCAGCAGCACAATCTGCCCCGGCCCACTGCCCCAGGGTCGGACCAGGGCTCTGATCGACTCTCGAAGGAAGTTACTCATGACGACCATCACGTCCATCTCCCCGACTGCGGGCCCCGCCCCGGGCGGTACTAGCGTCACGGTGACCGGCACCGGGTTCACCGGCCCGCTCACCGTGCGGTTCGGCACCACCGCCACCACCTTCACCGTGAATTCCAGTACGCAGCTCACCGCGATCGCCCCCGGGGGGACGGGCACGGTGCAGGTCACCGTCACCGGCTCGAGTGGTACCAGCAACGGGGTGCCCTACACCTATCTCCCGGTTCCTTCCCTGACCAGCGTGAGTCCCACTCAAGGTCCCACCACTGGCGGGAACACGGTCACCCTCACCGGCACCAATCTCTCAGGTGTCACTGCGGTCAGCTTCGGTGGTACGGCGGCAACCTCCTTCACGGTCGTCTCGAACACGCAGATCACGGCTGTCGCTCCTGCCGGAACCGGCTTTGTGCAGATCACCGTCACCGCCCCGGGCGGAACCAGCAACGGGGTGACCTACACGTATGTCGTCGTACCCACCATCACGTCCATCTCTCCGACCGCGGGACCCACCTCGGGCGGTAACAGCGTGACGATCACCGGCACCGGGTTCACCGGCCCCTTGACCGTGCGCTTCGGCAGCACCGCGACCACCTTCACCGTCAACTCCGCTACCCAGATCACCGCCGTAGCCCCCGCGGGTGCGGCCGGGACGGTGCAGGTCACCGTCACCGGCTCGGGTGGTGCCAGCAACGGGGTGTCCTACACCTATGCCGGGGTTCCCACCCTCACCAGCATCACTCCCAATTCAGGATCAGTGGTCGGCGGGACGACGGTCGTCCTCACCGGGACAGGGCTATCCACTGCCACAGCGGTCAAATTCGGTGCCACACCGGCAACCTCGTTCACCGTCAACTCCGCCACCCAGATCACCGCCGTCGCCCCCGCCGGAACCGGAACCGTGCAAGTCACCGTAACCACCGCCGGTGGAACCAGTAACGGTGTCTCCTACACCTATGTCGCGGTTCCCACCCTCACCACAGTGGTCCCGAATACGGGGCCGGTAACAGGTGGAACAACGGTCGTCCTCACCGGGACCAACCTGACCGGGACCACGGCGGTCAAATTCGGTGCCACACCGGCGCTCTCGTTCACCGTCAACTCCGCCACCCAGATCACCGCCGTCGCCCCCGCGGGTGCGGCCGGGACGGTGCAAGTCACTGCCACCACCGCTGGTGGAACCAGTAACGGTGTCTCCTACACCTATGTCGTTGTTCCCACCCTCACCACAGTGGTTCCGAGTGCAGGGCCGGTGGCCGGTGGAACAACGGTCGTCCTCACCGGAACCGGGCTGACCGGAGCGACGGCCGTCAAATTCGGTGCCACACCGGCGATCTCGTTCACGGTGAACTCCGCCACCCAGATCACGGCGGTCGCGCCCGCCGGAACCGGAACGGTGCAAGTCACCGTAACCACTGCCGGTGGAACCAGTAACGGTGTCTCCTACACCTATGTCGCGGTTCCCACCCTCACCACGATCGTTCCGAACGTGGGACCGGTGGCCGGTGGAACAACGGTGGTCCTGACTGGGACCAATTTGACCGGGGCTACTGCGGTGAACTTCGGTGCCACACCGGCAACGTCGTTCACCGTCAACTCCGCCACCCAGATCACGGCGGTCGCCCCCGCCGGAACCGGAACGGTGCAAATCACCGCCACCACTGCCGGTGGAACCAGTAACGGTGTCTCCTACACCTATGTCGCGGTTCCCACCCTCACCACAGTGGTTCCGAGTGCAGGGCCGGTGGCCGGTGGAACAACGGTCGTCCTGACCGGAACAAACCTGACCGCAGCGACGGCGGTGAACTTCGGTGCCACACCGGCGACCTCGTTCACCGTCAACTCCGCCACCCAGATCACCGCCGTCGCCCCCGCTGGAACCGGAACGGTGCAAATCACCGCCACCACCGCCGGCGGAACCAGCAATGGCGTCTCCTACACCTATGTCGCGGTTCCCACCCTCACCACAGTGGTCCCGAGTGCAGGGCCGGTGGCCGGTGGAACAACGGTCGTCCTCACCGGAACCGGGCTGACCGGGACCACGGCGGTGAACTTCGGTGCCACACCGGCGATCTCGTTCACCGTGGATTCCGCCACCCAGATCACGGCGGTCGCCCCCGCGGGTGCGGCCGGGACGGTGCAAGTCACTGCCACGACAGCGGGTGGAACCAGCAATGGTGTCTCTTACACCTATGTCGCGGTTCCCACTCTGACCACGGCGGTTCCGAGTGCAGGGCCGGTGGCCGGCGGTACGACGGTCATTCTGACCGGGACGAACCTGACCGGAGCCACGGCGGTGACTTTCGGTGCCACACCGGCGCTCTCGTTCACCGTCAACTCCGCCACCCAGATCACCGCCGTTACCCCCGCTGGAACCGGAACGGTGCAAGTCACCGCCACCACCGCGGGTGGAACCAGCAACGGTGTCTCCTACACCTATGTCGCGGTTCCCACCCTCACCACGGTGGTCCCCAGTGCAGGGCCGGTGGCCGGTGGAACAACAGTGGTCCTGACCGGGACCAATTTCACCGGGGCTACGGCGGTGAACTTCGGTGCCACACCGGCGCTCTCGTTCACCGTGAACTCCGCCACCCAGATCACGGCGGTCACGCCCGTAGGAACCGGAACGGTGCAGGTCACCGTAACCACCGCGGGTGGAACCAGCAACGGTGTCTCCTACACCTATGTCGCGGTTCCCACCCTCACCACGATCGTTCCGAACGTGGGGCCGGTGGCCGGTGGAACAACAGTGGTCCTGACCGGGACCAATTTGACCGGGGCTACGGCGGTGAACTTCGGTGCCACACCGGCAACGTCGTTCACCGTCGATTCCGCCACCCAGATCACGGCGGTCGCCCCCGCGGGTGCGGCCGGAACGGTGCAGGTCACTGCCACCACCGCTGGTGGAACCAGCAATGGCGTCTCCTACACCTATGTCGCGGTCCCCACCCTCACCACGATCGTTCCGAACGTGGGACCGGTGGCCGGTGGAACAACAGTGGTCCTGACCGGGACGAACCTGACCGCGGCGACGGCGGTGACTTTCGGTGCCACACCGGCGATCTCGTTCACTGTCAACTCCGCCACCCAGATCACGGCGGTCGCCCCCGCGGGTGCGGCCGGGACGGTGCAGGTCACCGCCACCACCGCTGGTGGAACCAGCAACGGTGTCTCCTACACCTATGTCGTTGTTCCCACCCTCACCACAGTGGTTCCGAGTGCGGGCCCGGTGGCCGGTGGAACAACGGTGGTCCTCACCGGAACAGGGCTGACAGGAGCCACGGCGGTGAACTTCGGTGCCACACCGGCAACGTCGTTCACCGTGGATTCCGCCACCCAGATCACCGCCGTTACCCCCGCCGGAACCGGAACGGTGCAGGTCACTGCCACTACTGCCGGTGGAACCAGCAATGGTGTCTCCTACACCTATGTCGCGCTACCCACCCTCACCACCGTGGTACCGAACGTGGGACCGGTTGCCGGTGGAACAACAGTGGTCCTCACCGGAACAGGGCTGACAGGAGCCACAGCGGTCGACTTCGGTGCCACACCGGCAACGTCGTTCACCGTCGACTCCGCCACCCAGATCACGGCGGTCACGCCCGCAGGAACCGGAACCGTGCAAGTCACCGCCACCACAGCGGGTGGAACCAGCAACGGTGTCGGCTACACCTATATCGCGCTACCCACCCTCACCACAGTCGTTCCCAACGTGGGACCCGTGGCCGGTGGAACAACGGTGGTCCTCACCGGAACAGGGCTGACAGGAGCCACAGCGGTGGACTTCGGTGCCACACCGGCGACCTCGTTCACCGTCGACTCCGCCACCCAGATCACGGCGGTCACCCCTGCGGGTGCAGCCGGAACCGTGCAAGTCACCGCCACGACCGCTGGTGGAACCAGCAACGGTGTCGGCTACACCTATATCGCGCTACCCACCCTCACCACAGTCGTTCCCAACGTGGGACCCGTGGCCGGTGGAACAACAGTCGTCCTCACCGGGACGAACCTGACCGCGGCGACGGCGGTGAACTTCGGTGCCACACCGGCAACCTCGTTCACCGTCGACTCCGCCACCCAGATCACCGCGGTCACCCCCGCAGGAACCGGAACCGTGCAGGTCACCGCCACCACGGCGGGTGGGACCAGTAATGGTGTCTCCTTCACCTATGTCGCGGTGCCTACTCTGACCACCGTGGTTCCCAACGTGGGGCCGGTGGCCGGTGGAACAACAGTGGTCCTCACCGGAACAGGGCTGAACGGGACCACGGCGGTGAACTTCGGTGCCACACCAGCGATCTCGTTCACCATCGACTCCGCCACCCAGATCACGGCGGTCGCGCCCGCTGGAATCGGAACCGTACAAGTCACTGCGACCACGGCGGGTGGAACCAGTAATGGTGTCTCCTTCACCTATGTCGCGGTGCCTACTCTGACCACCGTGGTTCCCAACGTGGGGCCGGTGGCCGGTGGAACAACGGTCGTCCTCACCGGAACAGGGCTGACAGGAGCCACAGCGGTCGACTTCGGTGCTACACCGGCGACGTCGTTCACCGTGGATTCCGCCACCCAGATCACGGCGGTCGCCCCTGCGGGTGCGGCGGGAACGGTGCAGGTCACCGCCACCACAGCGGGTGGAACCAGTAACGGCATCGGCTTCACCTATGTCGCGGTGCCTACTCTGACCACCGTGGTGCCGAACGTGGGGCCGGTGGCCGGTGGAACAACGGTCGTCCTCACCGGAACAGGGCTGACAGGAGCCACAGCGGTCGACTTCGGTGCTACACCGGCGACGTCGTTCACCGTGGATTCCGCCACCCAGATCACGGCGGTCGCCCCTGCGGGTGCGGCGGGAACGGTGCAGGTCACCGCCACCACAGCGGGTGGAACCAGTAACGGCATCGGCTTCACCTATGTCGCGGTGCCTACTCTGACCACCGTGGTTCCCAACGTGGGGCCGGTGGCCGGTGGAACAACAGTGGTCCTCACCGGAACAGGGCTGACCGCGGCGACGGCGGTGAACTTCGGTGCCACACCGGCAACCTCGTTCACCGTCGATTCCGCCACCCAGATCACGGCGGTCGCCCCTGCGGGTGCAGCCGGAACCGTGCAAGTCACCGCCACCACAGCGGGTGGAACCAGCAACGGTGTCGGCTACACCTATATCGCGCTACCCACCCTCACCACAGTCGTTCCCAACGTGGGACCCGTGGCCGGTGGAACAACGGTCGTCCTCACCGGGACGAACCTGACCGCGGCGACGGCGGTGAACTTCGGTGCCACACCGGCAACCTCGTTCACCGTCGACTCCGCCACCCAGATCACCGCGGTCACCCCCGCAGGAACCGGAACCGTGCAAGTCACCGCCACCACAGCGGGTGGGACCAGTAACGGTGTCGGCTTCACCTATATCGCGCTACCCACCCTCACCACAGTCGTTCCCAACGTGGGACCCGTGGCCGGTGGAACAACAGTCGTCCTCACCGGAACAGGGCTGACAGGAGCCACAGCGGTCAACTTCGGTGCCACACCGGCAACCTCGTTCACTGTCGACTCCGCCACCCAGATCACCGCTGTCGCCCCTGCGGGTGCGGCGGGAACGGTGCAGGTCACCGCCACCACAGCGGGTGGAACCAGTAACGGTGTCGGCTTCACCTATATCGCGGTCCCCACCCTCGCCACGATCGTTCCGAACGTGGGACCGGTGGCCGGTGGAACAACAGTCGTCCTCACCGGAACAGGGCTGACAGGAGCCACAGCGGTCAACTTCGGTGCCACACCGGCAACCTCGTTCACTGTCGATTCCGCCACCCAGATCACCGCCGTCGCCCCCGCAGGAACCGGAACCGTGCAAGTCACCGCCACCACCATAGGTGGAACCAGTAACGGTGTCTCCTACACCTATGCAGCGGTCCCCACCCTGACCACGGTCGTTCCGAACGCCGGGTCGGTGACCGGTGGAACAACGGTGGTCCTCACCGGAACAGGGCTGACAGGAGCCACAGCGGTCGACTTCGGTGCCACACCGGCGACCTCGTTCACCATCGACTCCGCCACCCAGATCACGGCGGTCACCCCTGCGGGTGCGGCCGGGACGGTGCAGGTCACCGCCACGACCGCTGGTGGAACCAGCAACGGTGTCGGCTACACCTATATCGCGGTTCCCACCCTGACCACGGTCGTTCCCAGTTCAGGGCCGGTAAGCGGTGGGACAGTCGTTGTGATCACCGGAACAGGCCTGACAGGAGCCACCGCGGTCGACTTCGGCGCGACACCGGTGACCTTGTTCGCGGTCAACTCCGACACCCAGATCACGGCCCTCGCCCCTGCGGGTGCGGCGGGAACGGTGCAGGTCACCGTCACCACCGCTGGTGGAACCAGTAATGGTGTCTCCTTCACCTATGTCGCGGTCCCCACCCTCACCACGGTCGTTCCGAACGTGGGACCGGTGGCCGGTGGAACAACAGTCGTCCTCACCGGGACGAACCTGACCGCGGCGACGGCGGTGAACTTCGGTGCCACACCGGCGACCTCGTTCACCGTGGACTCCGCCACCCAGATCACGGCGGTCGCCCCCGCAGGAACCGGAACCGTGCAAGTCACCGTAACCACAGCGGGTGGAACCAGCAACGGTGTCTCCTACACCTATGCAGCGGTCCCCACCCTGACCACGGTCGTTCCGAACGCAGGCCCGGTAAGCGGTGGGACAGTCGTTGTGATCACCGGAACAGGCCTGACAGGAGCCACCGCGGTCGACTTCGGCGCGACACCGGTGACCTTGTTCGCGGTCAACTCCGACACCCAGATCACGGCCCTCGTCCCCGCGGGTGCGGCGGGAACGGTGCAGGTCACCGTCACCACCGCTGGTGGAACCAGTAATGGTGTCTCCTTCACCTATGTCGCGGTTCCCACCCTCGCCACGATCGTTCCGAACGTGGGACCGGTGGCCGGTGGAACAACGGTCGTCCTGATCGGAACAGATCTGACCGGAGCCACGGCGGTCGACTTCGGTGCCACACCGGCGACGTCGTTCACCGTGGACTCCGCTATCCAGATCACCGCCGTCGCCCCTGCGGGTGCGGCCGGAACGGTGCAGGTCACCACCAGCACCGTAGGTGGAACCAGCAACGCCGTCGGTTACACCTATGTTTAGGACCCGGAAGTCTGATAGCTGATGGACTGGGCCGTCGGCGAGCTATTGCCGACGGCCCGATATCAGCTCCCCCCGAACACTGGAATAGACAAAATCCCTTGCGATGCAAGGGATTTTGTCATTTCAAGCGCGTCGCGCCTGCAGAACTGTCGGAAGGTTACGCCACGCCTGCGCCAGGTCGAGCAGTTTCTCGAGGTCGGTATGGAAATCGCCACCACCGATGGGCGACTGCGATGCAACCGTCGAGTACATAGGAGCAATGCCCGTCATCCTTGCTCTCGCCGCGTGTGCGATCCGCTTCGCGTAATCCTCGGGGTTTCCGCCACTTTCGACGAGCGGCCGCTGTCCGGCAGGCATATAGGGCGCGAGATGCATCAGCGCGTCACGTATTTCGACCGCCCTCCGGAAAACTCGCGTGGCCGGATCGCGCGGGGCTCCAGTGTCGACCGCCGGGTGCATCACGATCTCCGGGACCGCCGCCGTGAGATCCCGCCACAGCGGATCCAGCCGACGACACACCCGTCCCTCGCGATCCAGGCCCACTGCACGCATAAACGCCATCGACAACGGGAACGCGGGTGCTATGCCGTTGACCACGACGCCGACCGTGAATGCCAGCTCTGCCCGCGGCATATGAGGTCCGAGTTGGGGCCACCCGGTGGTCAATTGAAGACCGGAGAGTAGCAGAGTTCCCCAGACGAACATCATGCTGAGGATCATGCCCGCACCGACAACCCTTTCCGCTGCGGTGCGATCGTCGGCGCGGTACTCGCGGACGACCATTCGAACGAAGACCGCCGTGTTTATCGCGGCCGGCGCGCCGACCGCGATCGCGATGACGATCCCGTCCCACGCGAGGCTCATGTCGACCGGGCGCCCTTCGCTGCTTGCCCTTGCGCCCGCGATCAGAACCGCGACCGTCGATATCAGGGCGACGAGACTGCATCGACGCAGACGACCCCGCAGGGTGTCCGGGGCGATATCGCTCAGGTGGACGCACCCGATGGCGTAAAGGTACGTTGTCGCCATCACGACGCAGCCCAGCGCCAGCGCCAGCGCGGATACCGGACCGGAAGCACCCGACATGGACGCGAACCGGTAGAGGAGCATCGCCGCCGCGCTCCATGCGTACAGCCGATTGATGAGCCGGTCGACGATCCTGTCCCGGAACAGCAGGAAACGGCCCACCGCAAAGACCGCGACGCAGACGGTCAGCGGCCAGGCGATGAATCCGGGAATCAACGATGACAAGGACCTACCCCTCCGGCCGAGCGAATATGTTCTCGCGCACAGTACGCGGCTGTCCGCCACCAGGGTGATAACAAGATGATCCATTGCCCATCGTTTGCGGTCATGGCCCGCCGGTCCGCCCTGGCCGCGGCGTAGGATCCATTCCAGGGCTTGTCGAAAGGCGAGGTCGGGATGCATGAAATGGCTATTACCCAGTACCTTGTCGACGCCGTCTGTGAGCATGCGCAAGGGCGCCCGGTGCACCACGTGACGGTCGAGGTCGGCGCGCTGTGTGCTGTGGTGCCCGAGTCCATGCAGTTCTGTTTCGAGCTTGCCACCGAGGGGACGATCGCTCAGGGAGCACGATTGGACCTGCGCATTGTCGACGGGGCAGCGCATTGTCGGAGCTGCGGGGCGGAATTCCTTCTGCCCGACCTCATCGTGCTGTGCCGTTGCGGCAGCGCCGAGGTCGAGATCACTGCGGGGCGGGAACTTCGAATCGTATCTATGGAGGTGAGTGAGCGATGTGCGCAACCTGCGGCTGCGAAGGCGACGGGGTCGCCGTGATCACCGTCGGACATCAGGACCACGATCACCCGCACGATCATGGCCACCATGAGCATGGTCCCGGGCATGAACACCAGCACTCCCATGAGCACCCTCTGACCACACTGACCCTCGAACAGAAGGTGCTCGCCAAGAACGATGAACTCGCCGCGGCGAATCGTGCGCGATTGCGCGAATGTGGGATCTTGGCACTGAATATGACCAGTTCACCGGGGGCGGGGAAAACGACCCTGATCGAGCGAACCATCCGCGAGTTCGAATCCGTTCCGGTGGCCGTCATCGAGGGTGATCAGGCCACCGTGCTGGATGCGCGGCGCATCGGGGCAACCGGATGCAAGGTCGTACAGGTGAATACCGGCGCGGGCTGCCATCTCGACGCCGACATGATGCGGCGCGCTCTCGACGCACTGGAACCGGCGCCGGGCAGCCTGCTGTTCGTGGAGAACGTGGGCAATCTGGTCTGTCCGGCATTGTTCGATCTCGGCGAGGCGGGCAAAGTCGTGATCATCTCGGTCACCGAGGGCACCGACAAGCCGTTGAAGTACCCGCACATGTTTGCCGCGGCGGAGCTGGTGCTGATCAATAAGACCGATCTGTCGCCATATGTGGACTTCGATCTAGAGCGGTGCGCGGAGTATGCGCAGTCGGTGAATCCGGGCGTAAAAATCCTTCCGGTATCGGCGACCACCGGCGACGGGCTGCCCCTCTGGTACGACTGGCTCGCTGCCCGGCTAACCGTTGGCATCCCAACGCCTTGAAAGCGGTTAGCTCTCAGACCTAGACTCATGTGATCAGATTCACACGCGGAATAGTCGACGTAGCTAACCGGAGATGTATCCGCGTGCCCCCGCTGCGGAAGGTGGCAGTCCGATGCCAACTCAGGAAGCAGTAAAAGCCGAAGACACCCTGATCCACGTCCTCTGGATCAATGCCGGACTCAGCTGTGACGGCGATTCGGTGGCGCTCACCGCCGCCACCCAGCCGAGCATCGAAGAGATCGCACTCGGATCACTCCCCGGTTTACCGAAGATTGCCGTGCATTGGCCGCTCATCGATTTCGAATGCGGTCCGGCCGGCGGCGCCGACGATTTCCTGGAGTGGTTCTTCAAGGGAGATCGGGGCGAACTGGATCCGTTCGTTCTGGTCGTCGAGGGGTCGATCCCCAATGAGCAGTTGCACGACGAGGGTTACTGGTGCGGCTTCGGCAACAATCCTGCGACCGGTCAGCCGATGACGACGAGCGAATGGCTCGATCGGCTGGCGCCCAAGGCGACCGCGGTGGTCGCCGTAGGCACCTGCGCGACGTACGGAGGTATCCACGCCATGGCGGGAAATCCGACCGGCGCGATGGGTGTCCCGGACTATCTCGGCTGGGATTGGAAGAGCAAAGCGGGCATTCCGATCGTCTGCGTGCCCGGCTGTCCGATCCAGCCCGACAATCTGTCCGAGACTCTTACATACCTTCTCTATATGGCCACGGGCCAGGCGCCGATGATCCCGCTCGACGATGCACTGCGCCCGAAGTGGTTGTTCGGCGCCACCGTCCACGAAGGTTGCGACCGCGCGGGCTACTACGAGCAGGGTGATTTCGCCGAAGAGTACGGATCGCCGAAATGCATTGTGAAGCTGGGCTGTTGGGGTCCGGTCGTCAAGTGCAATGTGCCCAAGCGCGGCTGGGTCAATGGTGTGGGCGGGTGCCCGAATGTGGGTGGCATCTGCATCGGCTGCACGATGCCGGGATTCCCGGACAAGTTCATGCCGTTCATGGACGAACCGCCGGGCGGCAAGATCTCCTCGACCGCTTCCGGGCTGTACGGGTCAGTGATCCGCAGTCTCCGCCACATCACCGGCCGCACCGTCGACAAGGAACCGCGCTGGCGGCACAAGGGCGGGAAGCTCGAATCCGGCGCGACACGCACCTGGTAGGGAGATATTTCGATGACAGAGATCATTCCCGATCCGTCGCTTCGCAAGATCGAACCCGACGCCCTGGTAGAGATGGCCTGGGATCCGATCACCCGTATCGTCGGCAGCCTGGGCATCTACACCAAGATCGACTTCAACAGTCGCGAGGTGGTCGAGTGCCACAGCACCTCGTCGATCTTCCGCGGCTATTCGATTTTCATGAAGGGCAAGGACCCGCGCGACGCGCACTTCATCACCAGCCGCATCTGCGGCATCTGCGGTGACAACCACGCGACCTGCTCGTGTTATTGCCAGAACATGGCCTACGGGGTCAAACCACCGCCGATCGCCGAGTGGATCGTGAACCTCGGCGAGGCCGCCGAGTACATGTTCGACCACAATATTTTCCAGGAGAACCTGGTCGGGGTGGACTTCTGCGAGAAGATGGTCGCCGAGACCAATCCCGGTGTGCTCGAACGCGCCGAACGCGCCGAGGCGCCGCACGCCGGTGACCACGGCTACCGCACTGTCGCCGACATCATGCGGGCGCTCAATCCGTTCACCGGCGAGTTCTACCGGGAGGCGCTGCAGGTCAGTCGGTACACGCGCGAAATGTTCTCCCTGATGGAGGGCAGGCACGTGCACCCGTCGACGCTGTATCCCGGTGGGGTCGGCACGGTCGCGACAATTCAGCTGATGACCGACTACATGTCGCGGCTGATGCGGTATGTGGAGTTCATGAAGAAGGTCGTGCCGATGCACGACGACCTGTTCGACTTCTTCTACGAGGCGCTGCCGGGCTATGAGCAGGTGGGCCTGCGCCGCACACTCCTCGGTTGCTGGGGATCTTTCCAGGATCCCGCGGTGTGCAACTTCGACTACAAGGATATGGAGCAGTGGGGTCGGCGGATGTTCGTCAGTCCCGGCATCGTGGTGGACGGGAAGCTGATCACCACCTCGCTGGTCGATATCAATCTCGGCATCCGGATCCTGTTGGGCAGTTCGTATTACGAGGACTGGACCGATCAGGAAATGTTCGTCACGACCGATCCGCTCGGCAATCCGATCGACCGGCGCCACCCCTGGAATCAACACACCAATCCGAAACCGCAGAAGCGCGACCTGGACGACAAGTACAGCTGGGTGATGTCCCCGCGCTGGTTCGATGGCAAGGACCATCTCGCGCTCGACACCGGCGGTGGGCCGCTTGCTCGCCTGTGGACGACGGCGCTGGCCGGGCTGGTGGATATCGGTTACGTCAAATCCACCGGATCCAGCGTGCAGATCAACCTGCCCAAGACCGCGTTGAAGGGCCCGGTCACCTTGGAATGGAAGATCCCGACGCACGGCAGCAACACGATCGAACGCGACCGGGCTCGGACCTACTTCCAGGCCTACGCGGCGGCGTGCGCACTGCACTTCGCCGAGCAGGCGCTCGGTGAGATCCGGGCGGGCCACACGAAGACCTGGGAGCACTTCGAGGTGCCCGACGAGGGCATCGGCTGTGGTTTCACCGAGGCGGTGCGCGGTGTGCTGTCGCACCACATGGTCATCCGGGACGGCAAGATCGCCAACTACCACCCGTATCCCCCGACGCCGTGGAACGCCAATCCGCGTGACTCCTTCGGTACACCGGGGCCCTACGAGGACGCGGTACAGGGGCAGCCGATCTTCGAGGAGAACGATCGAGAGCACTTCAAGGGCATCGACATCATGCGCACGGTGCGCAGCTTCGATCCGTGCCTGCCCTGCGGGGTGCACATGTATCTGGGCAATGGCGTAACCCTGGACAAGGTCCATTCACCAACGCAGACGCTCACCGCGGAATGACGGGTCCTGCCGACGACGGGAGGTACAGCGTGGATGGTCGCCCGCAGCAGCGAGCCGGACCGACCGACGACAACCAGTGGCGGGGCGCGGGTGATCGGATCGACACCCTGCTGGATGCCTGTTCGGCAGGCGGCCCGATGGCGCGCGAGCGCGCCGAGCGTCTTGTGCGTGAGGTCGTCGACCTCTACGGCGCGGCACTCGGCCGGGTTATGGCCGTGCTCGACGACCGGACCGTCGAGGAGCTGACCCGCGACGATCTGGTCGCGAGCCTGCTGTTGGTGCACGGCCTGCACCCGCACGACGTGCGAACGAGGGTGGCGACGGCGCTGGACAGCGTCCGCCCCTACCTCGGCTCGCACGGCGGCGATGTGACGCTCATCGATGTCGCCGACGCTGTCGTGCGGCTCGAGCTGTCCGGCAGCTGTCGCACGTGCCCTTCATCGTCGGTGACGCTGGAACTGGCGGTGGAGGATGCGGTGCGCGCGGCCGCGCCGGAAATCGAGGCTATCGAGGTGGTCGCCGCGGCGGCACAGCCACAGGCGGGGGTGATACCGGCCGAGGCGCTGTTCGCGCGGGTGCACACCGGCGATCCGCCCGCGGGCAGCTGGATCTCGGTCCCGGAGCTCGCGGACCTGGCGGCAGGCGAGGTCGGCGGGTTCACGGTGGCGGACGTGCCGGTACTGGCCTGCAGGGTCGGCACGGACCTGTTCGTCTATCGCGACCGCTGCGCGGCCTGTGGGCGTTCGATGGCGGGGTCCGCGCTGCACCGCAGGATGGGGGCCCCGGCAGGCTCGGCGGTGCTGCGCTGTCCGGGATGCCAGGCCCATTTCGATGTTGTGCACGCCGGAACGCGGCTGGACGGCGACGGGCATCTGGAGCCGCTGCCCGTGCTGGTGCGCTCCGGTGAGATCTCGGTGGCGGTACCCGCGGAGGTCCGCGGATGAACCAGAGCCTGCGCGCACTGCGCCGCATCGCGACCGACCCGACCCCGCCCGCGGCGGCCGGAGAGCGGTGCGAAATGTGCGCCGAACCGGTCGGTGCACAGCACCGCCATGTGGTGGATATCGAAGGCAGACAGCTGATGTGCGTATGTGTGGGCTGCTATCTGCTGTTCACCGATCAGCAGGCCGCGCTGCGCTACCGGGCGGTGCCCGACCACTACGTCTCGTTCCCGGACTGTGTGATCGGTCAGGGTGAATGGGATACCCTCGACATCCCGGTCGGGCTGGCGTTCTTCTTCGTCAATTCGACGCTCGGGCGTACTGTCGCGTTTTATCCGGGACCGGCCGGGGCCACCGAATCCGAACTGCCGCTGCAGGATTGGCGGGCGATCCTGGATCGCCATCCCGAACTCGACCGGCTCGCGCCGGATGTCGAGGCGCTGCTCATCCGGATGCCGGAGCGCGGCGGTCCCGGCGCGGTGCTGCTGCTGCCGATCGATGCCTGTTACGAGTTCGTCGGACGGATGCGGATGCTGTGGCGCGGATTCGACGGCGGCAAGGAAGCCCGAGACTTCATCGCGGAATTCTTCACCGCGATGTCGGCTCGCGCCCGGCCGGAGGTGGCGTCATGAGTCCGGCCTATGCGATGACCTTCGCGGTGCTCGAGGTGCGGCCGGAACCGTACGCGGTCGCCCCGAATCTGTCCGCGCGCATCGGCATCGCCGCGCTGGCCGAGGAGCCGGTGCACGCGATCGCGCTGCGCGCCCAGGTGCGCATCGAACCCTTCCGGCGCGGCTACTCCGACGCCGAAGGCGCGGGGCTGCTGGACCTTTTCGGCCCGCGCGAACGCTGGCACGAAACACAGAAGTCGTTCACCTGGATGCACTGCGCCACCATGGTGTCCGGCTTCTCCGGCGGCGCCGAGGTGGAACTGCCGATGCCGTGCACCTACGACTTCGAGGTCACCGGATCGAAGTACCTGCACGCCCTGCGCGAGGGCACCGTGCCGCTGATATTCCTGTTCAGCGGCACCGTATTCATCAGAGGGGAAACGGGTTTCGCGGTTCAGCAGGTGCCATGGGACCGCGAGGACAAATTCGATATGCCGGTCGCCGTGTGGCGCGATCTCATGGACACCCATTATCCGAACTCCGGCTGGGTGCGGTTGCGCAGGGAGAATGTGGAAGCGCTGGCTGCCTACAAGTCCTCGCACGGTTTGCTCGGATTCGACGACGCCGTCGCGAAACTTCTCACCGAGGAGTCCGCGTCGTGAACGCCGCCATGACCCGCGCCCGTGCCGTCGCCGACGCCGTGCTGTACGAGGGGTATCTGCTGTACCCGTACCGGTCCGACGCCCGAAAGAACCAGTCCCGCTGGCAGTTCGGTGTGCTCGGGCCGCGCGACGCGGCCGCGGCCGGATTCGGTGAGGACGACTCGCTTGCCGCCGAATGTCTCGTCCGCGCGTCCCGAGCCACGCGGATCACGCTCACCGCACGGTTCCTGCAACTGCAGCGCCGAACAGTCGAACTGGACGGAAGCGCGCGCGCCGAACTGATCGTCGACGGTCGCCGATGGGTCAGCTGGGACGAGGCTACCGAATGCGAAATCACCTGCGGCCCCCGGCCTTTGGCGGATTCGACGATGCCGATCGAAGTACCGGGCTGGCAGGCGGTCGAACCGATTCCGGGATCGACGGCGGGCATGGTGGTACGCACCCGAGCACAGATCGAGGGCACACTCGAATTGACCGTCGTCCCCGAGGGCGACTATCGACGCGTCGGAATACGACTGCGCAACAGCGGCGCTGCGGCCGCCGACTCGGACGACGCCACCGTCCGCTCCATGCTCGGCGCCCACGTGATCGCCGAACTCGACGGTGGTGAGTTCATCTCGCTCCTCGATCCCGAACCCGGCGCCGAGACGGCCGTCGAGCACTGCACCCAGCACCGCTGCTTCCCGGTATTGGCCGGCCCGCCCGGCCATAACGGCGTTGTCCTGGTGTCGCCGATCATCCTCTACGACCATCCCGAGATCGCCGAGCAGAGCGCGGGTCAGCTGTTCGACTCCACCGAGATCGACGAAATCCTCACGCTGCGCGTGATGTCGCTCACCGATGACGAGAAGGAACGGGCCCGCGCCACCGACCCGAAAGCCGCCGAAATCATCGACCGCTGCGATCGCATGACGCCCGAGGCCATGCACGACCTGCACGGGCTGTGGCGCGAGCCTGCGCCGCGCCTGGTGCCCGAGGTACCGGAGGACATGAGCTGGTGGGATCCCGCAGCCGACGGCGCGGTGCGCCCGGAGTCCGACGCGATCCCGATCGCCGGGGTGCTCGTACGCAAGGGCAGCCGGGTTCGGCTGCGCCCGACGCGACGCGCCGACGCACACGACCTGTTCTACGCGGGCAGGGCGGCGCGCGTCACCTCGGTGCACGCTGACGTCGACGGCGAAACGCACGTCGGCGTGGTCATCGATGACGATCCGGCGGCCGATCTGCACGAATGGTACGGCCGCTACCTGTATTTCGCTCCCGATGAGCTCGAACCGATTATCAACGGCGACGAGTGAAAGGAATACGGTCATGCAAACAGTCGGTGTGGTCTCCACCGCGGTGGTGGCAGTCATCGTCGTGGTCGGCGCCTATCTCGGCATACGGTCGATCCCCGACCTCCGGCGTTATCTGAAGATTCGCCACATGTGAGATGAGCGCACGCGTGCTCGTTGCCGGGATCGGCAATATCTTCCTCGGCGACGATGGGTTCGGCCCCGAGGTGGTCCGTCGGCTACCCACGGCGTCGGCGCAGGACCAGCGGATCGTCGACTACGGCATCCGCGGGTTACACCTGGCCTACGACCTGCTCGACGGGTGGGATGCGCTGGTGCTGGTGGACGCCCTGCCGAATACCGGCGATCCCGGCCACGTGCAGATCATGCGCGCCGAACCCGAGTCGGATGCGACGACGGCCATGGACGCGCACGCGATGAA
The DNA here is from genome assembly GCF_040674755.1 of Nocardia sp. NPDC049737. Taxonomy (NCBI): domain Bacteria; kingdom Bacillati; phylum Actinomycetota; class Actinomycetes; order Mycobacteriales; family Nocardiaceae; genus Nocardia; species Nocardia sp. NPDC049737. Next base: position 116,737 of record NZ_JBFANH010000005.1, read on the forward strand.
TCCGGAAGCGGTCTTCGCCGCGGTGCGCGCGCTCGGCGGTGTCGTGCCGCCGACCGTCGTCGTCGGCTGTCAGGTCGACTCGGTAGCCGAGGGGATCGGTCTCAGCGCTGCCGTCGCCGCGGCGGTCGATCCTGCCGCAGCCGCGGTGGCGCGCGTCGCGGCGCAATTGCGCGCTGGACAGGAGGTGTGAGCATGTGCCTTGGCATTCCGGGGCGGGTCGTGGAGATTCCGGACGGCTACCACGGGCAGATCGCCGTGGTCGAGGTGTCCGGTGAGAAGCGCAAGGTCAATATCGGTCTGCTCGACGAGGATCAGCCCGCCGCGCCGGGTGATTGGGTGATCATCCACATGGGATTCGTCATCGAGAAGACCGACGCCGATGGCGCGGAGCGGGCGATGGCCGGGCTGCGCCTGCTGGGCAGTGGAGATCAGCCGTGAGTGCCGATCGCGTTCGCCGCCGCCTACTCGTGCGCGGCGTGGTGCAAGGCGTCGGATTCCGGCCGTTCGTTTACACCACGGCCGTCGAGCTCGCGCTGACCGGCCGTGTTGCCAACGACACCGACGGCGTCGTCATCGAGATCGAAGGCGCCGAGGCATCGGTGCGCGAGTTCATTCGCCGGGTGCACGACTCACCGCCGCCGCTGGCCGCAGTCGCCGCGGTCGAGCAGACCGCGGTCGAAATCCGCGGCGGCACCGGATTCCTGATCGGCGATACCCTTCGCGGCGGTGCCGGACGCACCTTGGTCTCGCCCGATGTAGCGATCTGTACGGACTGCGCGCGCGAACTGCGCGACCCCGCCGACCGCCGCTACCGCCACCCCTTCGTCAACTGCACCAATTGCGGCCCGCGATTCACCATCATCGCTGGGCTGCCCTACGACCGCGAGCGCACGTCCATGGCCGATTTCGCCATGTGCGCGCGCTGCGCCCGCGAATACGCCGACCCCGCCGATCGCCGGTTTCACGCCCAGCCCATCGCCTGTCCGGACTGCGGGCCCACTCTGTCCTACACCGGGCCCGGTGAGCTGGGGCGGCCGCTCACCGCCGCGCGCGAATTGCTGTGTGCCGGAGGTATTCTCGCGGTCAAGGGCATCGGCGGCTACCACCTCGCCTGCGACGCCGGCAACGACACGGCCGTGGCCGAATTGCGTCGCCGCAAGCGGCGCGGCGACAAGCCGTTCGCGGTCATGGTCGCCGACCTGGACACCGCGGCGCGGATCGTGACCATCGATCCCACCGGCGCGGCCCTGCTGAGCGGTCCGCAACGGCCGATCGTTCTGCTGCCGCGCGGCGAGCGGCCAGTTGCCGACACGGTCGCACCCGGCAACCCCGACCTCGGAGTCATGCTCGCCTACACCCCATTGCATCTGCTGTTGTTCGGCCTCCCTGGCGACCCGCCCGGCCCCGACGTGCTGGTGATGACTTCCGGCAATCTCGGCGGCGAACCGATCTGCTACGACGACGCCGATGCCCGCACCCGCCTGGCCGGGCTGGCCGACGCCTGGCTCGGCCACAACCGGCGCATTCTCGTCCCGTGCGACGACTCGGTGGTGCGCGTGGTGGACGGCGCCGAGCTGCCGGTGCGCCGCTCCCGCGGCTACGCGCCGCTGCCGCTGGCGCTGCCGATCCCGGTTCCGCCGACTCTGGCGGTCGGCGCCGACCTGAAGAACACCTGCGCCGTCGCCGACGGACGGTACGCCTGGCTCAGTCAGCACATCGGCGACATGGACGATCTGGCCACTCTGCAGGCATTCGATACGGCGCGATCGCATCTGGAGGAACTCACCTGCGTGCACCCGACCCAACTCGCCGCCGACGCCCACCCCGGCTACCGTTCGACCGCGTGGGCCCGCGCGAACGCGGCCGACCGACCGGTGCACACCGTGCAACACCATCACGCGCATCTGGCCGCGGTGATGGGCGAGCACGGGGTCGATGCGAACCAGACCGTGCTCGGCATCGCCTTCGACGGCACCGGGTACGGACCCGACGGCGCGGTCTGGGGCGGTGAGGTGCTCGTCGCCGGATACAAGGGCTACCGGCGCATGGCGCACCTGTCCTATGTGCCCTTGGCGGGCGGCGACCTCAGCGTCCGCAAGCCCTATCGGATGGCGCTGTCGCATCTGCGCGCCGCGGGCATCGAGTGGTCCCCCGGTATCGCCTCGGTCGACGCCTGCCTCGACGCCGAACGGGCCGTGCTCGCGCACCAATTCGACACCGGGCTCGGCTGCGCGCCGACCTCGAGCATGGGCAGGCTGTTCGACGCGGTCGCCTCCCTGACCGGGGTGCGGCACGTCGTCGACTATGAGGCGCAGGCCGCGATCGAACTCGAAGGTCTGGCCCGCGGAGCCGATGGTGCGGTGGGCCGATACCGGTTCGCTTGGCGTGACGGCGATCCCGCCAGGATCGATCCTGCCCCGGTACTCGCCGAGGTCGTCGCCGATGCGGCGGGCGGCATACCGCCCGCGGTCATCGGCGCCCGATTCCACGCCGCCGTCGCCGACCTAGTGCACGACGCGGCACGGCGATTCGCCGCGCCCGAGTCGGTGATCGCGCTGTCGGGCGGTGTGTTCCAGAACGCGCTGTTGTTGTCGAGCTGTACCCGTCTGCTGCGGCGCGACGGATTCCGTGTCATCAGTCATCACAGACTGCCACCGAACGACGGCGGGATCGCGTTCGGACAGCTCCTGGTAGCCGGTGCGGTGTGAGTGAAGGAGACAAGCGATGTGTCTTGCGGTTCCCGGAAAGGTGCTCAGCGTCAACGAACGCGACGGCACGCTGATGTCGGAGGTCGACTTCGGCGGCGTGCACAAAGACGTGTGCCTGCAATACATCCCGGACGTGGCGGTCGGCGATTACGTCGTGGTGCACGTCGGGTTCGCGATCCAACGCCTGGATGAAGAATCCGCATTGCGGACGCTGGCCGAGTTCGAACATCTCGGCGTACTGAAAGAGGAGTTCGGCGACGGTTTCGCGATCGCGGCGAAGCAGGCCGGCGTCGACAACCCCGAAGCCCCGCAGCCCGGGGACGGCAATTCCGACACATCCGCGGCGGGCGCGACCGTCGACGACCAGGAGGCGAAGTCATGAAATACCTGGACGAATTCAGCAATCCCGAGCTTGCGAGGAACCTGCTCGACCGTATCCGCGCGACCACAAGCAAGCGGTGGTCGATCATGGAAGTGTGTGGCGGACAGACACATTCGATCATCCGCCACGGCATCGACCAGCTGTTGCCGGATCAGATCGAGATGATTCATGGGCCCGGTTGCCCGGTATGCGTCACCCCGCTGGAAGTGATCGACAAGGCACTCGAGATCGCCGCACAGCCGGGTGTGATCTTCTGCTCCTTCGGCGACATGCTGCGGGTACCCGGCAGCCACAAGGATCTATTCCGGGTCAAGAGCGAAGGCGGCGACGTGCGGGTGGTCTATTCGCCACTGGATGCGCTGGAACTGGCCAAAAACAACCCGGATCGGCAGGTGGTGTTCTTCGGCATCGGATTCGAGACCACCGCGCCCGCCAACGCGATGACGGTGTACCAGGCCCGACGGCTCGGCATCGAGAATTTCTCGCTGCTGGTCTCGCATGTGCTCGTCCCGCCCGCCATCGCGGCGATCATGGAGTCGCCCAGCTGCCGGGTCCAGGGATTCCTCGCCGCCGGGCACGTGTGCACGGTGATGGGCACCGGCGAATATCCGCCACTGGCAGCGAAATACAAGGTTCCGATGGTGGTCACCGGATTCGAACCGCTGGACATCCTCGAAGGCATCCGGCGCACCGTGCTCCAGCTCGAACAGGGACGCCACGAGGTCGAGAACGCCTATCCCCGCGCGGTAGCCGCAACCGGGAATCCAGCGGCCAAGGCAATGCTCGAGGACGTCTTCGAGGTCACCGACCGGGCGTGGCGCGGCATCGGCGTAATCCCCCGCAGCGGCTGGCGGCTGTCGCCGCGTTACCGCGACTACGACGCCGAACAGCGTTTCTCCGTCGGAGATCTGCACACCGCCGAGTCTTCGATCTGTCGGTCCGGTGAAGTCCTCCAAGGCTTGATCAAACCGCACGAGTGTGCGGCCTTCGGCAAGGAATGCACCCCGCGAAACCCGTTGGGTGCCACAATGGTTTCCTCCGAAGGCGCCTGTGCCGCGTACTACCTGTACCGGCGTCTCGATCTTCCCGCGGAGGCCGCCCATGCGTGAGACCAACGGCAGCGGGGCAGCCGCATCGCCCCCGCTCGACATCGATGGTTGGGTCTGCCCGATGCCGCTGCGCGATGCGCCCAATATCGTGATGGGACACGGCGGCGGCGGCGCGATGTCGGGTGAGCTGATCGAGCACCTGTTTCTGCCCGCATTCGGCGCGGCCGCCGATACCGAGCTCGGCGACTCGGCGGTGCTCCGCCTCGGCAATGTGCGGCTGGCGTTCTCCACCGATTCGTTCGTGGTCAAGCCGCTGGTGTTCCCCGGCGGCTCGATCGGTGATCTCGCGGTGAACGGCACCGTGAACGATCTGGCGATGTCCGGTGCCCGGCCGGTTGCGCTCTCGACCGCGTTCATCCTCGAAGAGGGCACCGCGCTGGCCGAGATCGCCCGCATCGCCGAGGCCGTCGGTACCGCCGCGCTCGCGGCCGAAGTCCGGTTGGTCACCGGTGACACCAAGGTCGTCGACGCCGGGCACGGCGATGGCATCTTCATCAACACCGCGGGCATCGGACTGGTCCCAAAAAGTGTCGACATCCGGCCCCAGCGGGCAAGGCCCGGCGATATCGTGCTGGTCAGCGGTGAGATCGGACTGCACGGTATCGCGGTACTGAGCTGCCGGGAAGGCCTCGAGTTCGGCACGACCCTGTGCAGCGATACCGCGCCACTGCACGGATTGGTCGCGACCATGCTCGCCACCGGCGCGGATGTGCATGTGCTGCGCGATCCCACGCGCGGCGGAATGGCGGCCTCCCTGAACGAGATCGCCCGCGCCGCGAGTGTCGGTGTCGAGCTCGACGAACGGGCGATCCCGGTGCCCGTCGGGGTCCGCGATGCCTGCGGGTTGCTCGGTCTCGATCCGCTGTATGTCGCCAACGAAGGCAAACTCGTCGCATTCGTACCCCCCGAGTACGCCGAACGCATCCTCGACGCCATGCGCGCGCATCCGCTCGGCGCCCACGCGGCTGTCGTGGGTCATTGCGTTGCCGAACACCCGGGGATGGTGGTGGCCCGCACTGCCCTCGGTGGTACCCGCGTCGTCGATCTGCCTGCCGGAGAACAGCTACCGCGAATCTGTTGAACACGGCGGTGACTCCGCCGACGAGTTGGAGAGATGGGACCGTGGGATGGCAACAGTCACCACGAGGCTGCGAGCTGCCTGGACCGGATTCGACGGCGGACAGCGTCGCAGCATCCTCGGCATGGCAGCAACGATCGTCACACTGCACCTCGTGGGATGGGGCACGCTGCTGTTGCTGATCGTGCCCGGCTCGTACCTGGTGGATGGCGCGGTATTCGGCGTCGGGCTCGGCGTCACCGCCTACACGTTGGGCATGAGACACGCCTTCGATGCCGACCATATCGCGGCGATCGACAACACCACCCGAAAGCTGGTGGCGGACAAGCAGAAACCGCTCGCGGTCGGCTTCTGGTTCGCCTTGGGCCACTCCACCGTCGTCTTCGTGCTCGTCGGTCTGCTGGCCCTCGGGGTTACCGCGCTAGCGCGGAACCTGGAAGACGAGAACTCGCGATTGCAGCGGTGGACCGGGGTGTTCGGCACATCGGTCTCGGGCACATTCCTGATCCTCATCGGACTGCTGAACCTGATCGCGCTGATCGGGATCTGGCAGGTCTTACGCGCTATGCGACGCGGCGGCTACAGCGAAGAGCAACTAGAGCGCGCACTGGACTCGCGCGGCCTGCTCAACCGGATCCTGGCGCCGGTCATGCGCGCGGTGCGCAAGCCGTGGCAGATGTATCCGGTGGGACTGTTGTTCGGGCTCGGATTCGACACCGTCACCGAAGTGGGTTTGCTGGTGATCGCCGCAGGCGCGGCCGCCACCGGACTGCCCTGGTACGCGATTCTCGTTCTGCCCGTTCTGTTCTCGGCGGGCATGTCGCTGTTCGACACGCTGGACGGCTCGTTCATGAACTACGCCTACGGCTGGGCCTTCGCCGGACCGATCCGCAAGATCTACTACAACATCGTGGTCACCGGTCTCTCGGTCGCGGTGGCGCTGCTGATCGGTGTCCAGGAGCTCATCTCCATCCTCACCGAGAAACTCGATGTCACCAGCGGGGTGCTCGCCTGGATCGGCGGCCTCGACCTCGCCACGATGGGCTTCATCATCGTCGGCCTCTTCGCGCTCACCTGGGCCGGCGCCCTCGCGATCTGGCATTACGGCGACATCGAAAGCCGCTGGAGCGTAACGCTATCGGAGGAATCGACGTGATGGACGGTGTGGAGATGTTCGCGCGCTACGCGTACGCGCCCAACCACCTCGGCTACTGCGGGCCCGAGCACACCGCGGCCCTGCGTGAACGCGATGGCGAGCGTGTGCGGGTCCTGGCGCGGGGCTTCTCCGGCGCATGGCCCTACCTGCGGGTCATGTCGCGCATGACCGGCATCACCGACCCACTCGATGAGCGACTGGTCGCGTCCTATTGGCTGGGGGGAGGCATCGGCGCCGAGCTCGACGGCCCCGAATTCCTCGCTGAGTTGCTGCGACTCATCGCCCCGATCGCGGGTGTGTACTGGTCCCATCTGGGGTCCGACCTCGCTGCGGAGGCCGCCGCGAACCACAGCTTCCACGTCTTCGGTGTCTACCCGTGGACCAGGATGCTGGCCGCCCCCGGCGACCAGCCTTTGGAAATCCTCGACAACTGCCGAATCACCGCCGCGACGGTACTGGATCGCCACCGCAATGACCTCACCGTCGGGACCCACCGGTTGCGCTGGGACGGCGCACACTTGTCACTGTCGGAGACGATACGGCGAACCGTCCCGGTGTGGACCGACGGCTACGCCGCGCTCCCGGATGCGGCGCCGGGGGACGATATCGCGCTGCACTGGGGACAGCCGTGCGGGCAGTTGACGGCCGAGCAAGTCGACGACCTCACCAACAGCACGCAACGGCAACTGCGCGTGACGAATCAGCGTTTGGCGGCTGTCCCCCACTGATGTTCGTAGCGTGGCCGCGAACGGGCGCGTATGCGAGCTCTCAGATCAGGCTCTTGTTTTTGCGGATGCGCCAACGCAGGTCTCGCATCAGCGCGTGAGTGGGGGCGAAGCGCAGGAAGCGGGGGATGAAGCGGTTGACGAAGCCGACGAACAGGAAGAGGTGTTCGAAGCGGCGTTGATCGGAGTCGGTCCATTCGACCTGGAGTTGTTGTTTGAAGTACGGAGCCAGGAAGCCGATCGTCAAGAACTTCAACAGGTTTCGGAATGGCAGCCGCAGATACCAGTGGATCATGCGCAGGTTGAGCAGATCATCGAGGTAGGCGCGGACCTTGTCGTCGAGGACGGCGTGGCTGCTCGCCTCGTTCCAGTAGAGATCGAAGTCTTTGCGGGTGGCCGGCCACATATCCTTGGTGACCTGCACACCGGTGGCCAGGGTAGAAGCGGTCTGATAGAACTGCTCGGCCTGCTCATCGTTCATCTTGCCGTGCAACAGCTGATAGGTGTCTTCGAAGCCGATGAAAAGGCAAGCGGCGACCCACTTTTGGAGGTCACGGTTGAAGGCGTTGTATTTCACCGGGCTGTCGGGACTCGAGCGCACCTGACGGTGGGCGACGTTGATCGCCTCGCGGTAGGCATCGATCTCGTCCTGGGTGCCCAGGATCGCCACCGCCAGGTACTGCGTGGTGGTCCTGGCCCGCTTCCACGGATGCACCATTAGCGCGCCGGACTCGACTCGGCTCTCCGAGACGCCATAGCCGACACCGGGTCGGGCCATCTGCATCACCACATTCGCCGCGGCACCGGCGAAATTCCAGAAGTCCAGTGCGTCAGCGAGTTTCAACGGCCGCCTGGTTTGCGAGCGATGGATGGCCGGAATGTGGATTCGGGTTTCCTCGCTGGTCAGCGGCACCGGCGTCGGCAGCGGTTGAGCGGTGGCGGTCATCGGATTCCTTCCGTTGTCGGGTTCCGTAGACGTCGAGCGAGATGGGCGAGCCCCAGCCATGCCGACTACGCGGAACGATCACGGCCACGCTCTGATGAATAGAGCGTAACTTGTCGAGGCGGCGAGAATCGATCAATAGTGAAAATTACAAGTCAGAAGATACTTACGCTGGGCACACCATCATGCACCGATGAGATCAGCTATGAATAGTGGGTAACATCAGGAACTCGACATCGCCTAACCTCGATCGCGCATCGGGCAGCCACCATCACATGGAAGGCAGTCGATTCGCTCCTGCCTGGAGAATCCCCTGGCCGACATAGGAGCGCGGGTTATCGACATGCTCCGAATGTGGTCACGACGAGATCGTCCGATCCCCCACAGCATGAGAACCACACGAGCACAACCGATATCGACTATCGAAGGCCGCTCAGTGGAGCAGAAGGTCCTTATAGGCTTCGAGGATGCCGCGGATGGATGGCGTCACGAGCAGCTCTCCGTCCAGGGATGCCCATACGTAATCGGCGTGGGCGGACAGGACAATCGGGCTGGTGTCCGCCACTTCTACGGCGAAATGCAAGCGCCGCACCGGCTTTCCGGCCGGAGACAGGTAGTCGAAATCACCGACGTGGTGGCCGATGCCGGTGACGGTCAGGCCGGTCTCTTCGCGGACTCCGCGAATCAGTGCGGCGGAGACCGATTCGCCCGGTTCCACGGTGGCGCCCGGAAGCTTGCGGGTGAGCGGGAGCGGCCCTGTGCTGTGGGCCTCCAATAGCAGCACTTCCCCACCCCGGTCGATGATCGCGCCGACTCGCAGGCCGACACCATCACGTTCGCCGCGCGGAAGCGCCTCATCGAACATCGACACCGACATCGGCGGACTCACCAGCCTTCGGTCATGCGGACGCGCCGCATTCGGGTGAAAGCAATCATCCCAATATTAACGTGCAGGCCTGCCGCACGACAGCAGGCACCAGAGGTGCGTTCGCGCAATTGATTTCGCCCGGTTGTCCGCCGAGGAAGCGAACCGCCGCCGCCCCGGTTTTTAACTAGCGGGTTTCAAGTATTGAATGCATTGGTTTCGATGCCTAACCTGACGGTCATTCGGGGGATTCGCACTACCGCAGTTCGGAGCTTCAGCCGATGACGAGGTGCCCCGCTTCGCCTCGAACGCCGAGCAACTGGCGCGGACAGCCTGTGGGGCGGCGAAGACTGGCTGCCGCTTGTCGGTAGCTCGAGATTGTCTGCTTATGTATCGTCATGTCTGCACTTACCGTCGGGTGACGAACGTTTCGATACGAACGGCCGCGCAGCGGATAGTGCCGGGAGGTTCGCAAGTCGTTTGGGTCCACGAATTGTTGTCGCGCAACGGTAGCTCGGATGAACGACGGAGAGGGGCGTAGGTGGCAACAGCTGCGCAATTGCGAGCAGTGCTGGCGGTATTGCAGGCCGATGTGGAGCACACCGCTTCCGGCTGGTCGGCCGAGCTGCCCGTCGAACGCGCCGAACTAGCGGGTCGGCTACACGGATTGCTCAGTAGTGAGCTGCGGGACTTGGTGATCCAGGCACCACTCGGGCAGTGCACGGGCCCCTGGTCGATGGCCGCGACCGCGGAGCAAGACGCCGTAGGCGATGTATCGGCGCAGGCACAGTTCGACGCGCGGTGGCTGCGTCACAACATCGCCACACTCGCCTCCCGAAATGCCCCCACCCCCGTGCCCGCGCTACTGGCTGCCGCGGTTCAGGCCGTGGATGCCGCGACGACTTTGCTCGCGCTGGCCCGCGATCCCCGCGGCGAGGGCAGTCAGGCCGCGTGGCAGGCGGTAATCGATGATCTCGCGATCGCATTCCATCTGGTCAACGACGAACATGAGGCCGTCACGCAACCGATCCGCTGACGGCGGCATCTGAAAAGCACCGGTTCCGGGCGCATGATCGACCGACCGGAACCGGTGACGATGTCAGTAGTCTTCGGGGATGTCGGTATAACGCTGCAGGTACAGTTGCTCACCCAGCTTCTCGAGCAGGTCGAGTTCGGTCTCCAGGTAGTCGACGTGCGATTCCTCGTCCTCGAGAATGGACTCGAAGATGCGCGCGGAGGTGACATCACCGCGCGAGCGCATCAGCTCGATACCGCCGCGCAGCCGATCCACCGCCTCCATCTCGATCTTCAGATCGGCCCGCAACTGTTCGGGGACGGTCTGGCCGATGCGCAGCGGGTTGAGCTTCTGATAGTTGGGCAGTCCCTCCAGGAACAGGATGCGATCGGTGAGCACCTCCGCATGCTTCATCTCATCGATGGACTCGTGGCGTGTGTGCTTGGCAAGTTTGGTGAAACCCCAGTTCTCCTGCATCTTGGCGTGCAGGAAGTACTGATTGATGGCCGTTAGTTCGGCTGTCAGCTGCTCATTGAGCACCGAGATGATTTCCTTATCGCCTTCCATGAATGTGATCGTGTCACAGCTCACAATCGGCGAAACGGTAAGGACGGCCTATCGTGTCGGGCTACGCTGCGGGCGCCTCGACGGCGTGGGCAGGGGCCTCGCAGGCCCGGCCGACCAGCTCGGAAAGACGGCGGGTACAGCTGCCGCAGCCGGGCTTCCAGCCGCACGCCTTTTTGACCTGCGCGGTCGAGCTGGCGCCTGCGGCGACACAGCTGTGCACGTCCGATTCGGAGACGGCGTTGCAGATACAGACGTACACGGATGCCTCATTGTGCGAGCGGGACACTTCACGAGGTTAGCCTCATCTAACGAGGTAAGCCTCCCCTAATGTATAGCACCTCCATGCCGATCCCTGTCAATAGCCTCTCGCCACTATTCGAGGCCATCCATCGAGTGCACGTTGGCGGCGGCAGCGGGGTGACCGAAGGCAACGGCATACCGGCCGCACCTGGTGAGCACCGATCTCACCAAACTCCTCAGATCACACGAGGTGCCGACCCTCTGAGCGGAAATGAAACGGCCGGTCCTTGCCACATTGCGGCAGGAACCGGCCTTGGACGTCCGTGGATTACATGCCCATCATGGAACGCAGGAAGTTCACGGCCATCCAGAACATATCCATCATCATCAGGGTCTCACCTTCTTCGCCAATAGCCCTCGTAATCCGCCATACCCAGCGACATGACTGTTACGCAACGACTCCAGCGACCGGGCCGACCGCCGCGTGGGTTTCCCTACGCACCCGTCACGTATGGACCGGCACAGCCGACAGCCGGGTCCGAGCCATCTCGTACTCATCGACGAGGCGTTCGATGACGGCGGCGGCCGGGCGTACCGAGTCGACACTGCCGATCCCCTGGCCGGCGCCCCAGACATCACGCCAGGCCTTCGCATCCTTCGCGCTGCCACCGGCGAAATTCATTGCCGCGGAGTCGGATCCGGGCAGCGCATCGGGGTCGAGTCCGGCGGCGATGATGCTGCCGCGCAGGTAGTTGCCGTGCACACCGGTGAAGAGATTGCTGTAGACGATGTCCGAGGCGGTCGAATCGACGATCATCTGTTTGTAGTCGGGTGCCGCGTTCGCCTCGTCGGTGGCGATGAACATCGACCCGATATAGGCGAAGTCCGCGCCCGCGGCCTGTGCGGCCAATACCGAGTTACCGTGGGCGATCGATCCGGACAGCACCAGCGGTCCGTCGAACCAGCTCCGGATCTCATGGATCAAGGCGAACGGCGACTGGGTTCCCGCGTGGCCGCCCGCACCCGCCGCCACGGCGATGAGTCCATCGGCGCCCTTGTCGACGGCCTTGCGGGCGAAGACATTGTTGATCACGTCGTGCAGCACGATGCCGCCGTAGGCGTGGATGCGTTCGTTGACCTCCGGCCGCGCACCGAGCGAGGTGATCACGATGGGGACGCGGAATTCCTCGACCACCGCGAGATCGTGGTCGAGCCGGTCGTTGGTCTTGTGCACGATCAGGTTCACGGCGTACGGCGCGCTCGGCGTCTGCGGATGTTCGGCGTCGAATTCGGCCAGCGCCTCGGTGATCCGGGTGAGCCAGTGCCGCAGTTCGGATTCCGGGCGCGCATTGAGGGAGGGGAAAGACCCGACAATGCCCGAGGTCGACTGGGCGATGACCAATTCCGGATTCGACACGATGAACATCGGGGACGCGATAACGGGCAGACGCAGTCGGTCGCGCAGGACGGGCGGCACGCTCATGGAATCTCCTCGAACACGGCCGGTAGTTGGGAATGCACTGCTCGGGGTGGCCGCGACGGAAATCAGGATACTTTATTGCGCACGAGAACCACGCATGTCGTGCCGAATCCCCGGGTATGCACAGGTTCGGACGCAGCGGCCGCAGCCTGTGCGGCCGTGTAGCGCGGGGCAAGGCTCACAGCAGTGAATATCCGCCGTCGACCGTGATCGTGGTGCCCGTGATGTAGGCCGAGGATTCGGCGGCCAGGAACAGATAGATGCCGGGCAGGTCGGCGGGAGTTCCCCAACGCCCGAGGGCGGTGTGGCCGACGATATCGTTCTCCCGCTCGGCATCGCGGTGCCAGTGCGCTCCCATCCCGGTGTCGAACCAGCCGAGCGCCACCGCATTGACGGTGATCGCACGTGGTCCGAGTTCCTGCGCCAAAGCCTGGACAAGCGCGTGGGCGCCACTCTTGGAGGCCGCGTATGCGGAAAGTCCGGCACGCGGCCGCTGACCGATGACCGAACCCGTGACGATGATCCGACCGCCCTCCCCCATCACCGCCGCTGCCGCACGCGCGCCGAGGAAGGTTCCGGTCAGGTTCACGTCGATGATGTCTCGCCAGACGGCGGGCTTGGTCTGCGTCACCGTCGAAACCTCCGGTGACACACCGGCATTGCAGATCCACGCGTCGACGCCGCCGAAGCGCTCGACCATGCGTTCGGCGACGGTGTCGTTGAACTCGTCGTCACGCACATCACCCGCGCACACCAAAGGCTCACCCCGCAGGGAGTCGGCCACCGCGCGCAGCGCGTTTTCCGATCGCGCGACCAATCCCAGCTGCGCCCCCGCGGCATCGAAGGCGGTCGCGAGCACCCGCCCCAAGCCGCGTCCGGCGCCGGTAATGACTACGCGTCGACCCGATACGTCGGCATGCCCCATACCCATTGCATCTCACCGTCCATCCACCGATAAATTCTTCGACCGGTCGGTACACTCAACCGTGAACGTAGCACATAAACCGGAGGCATCGAATAGTGAGCAGCAATCCAACGCCCGCCAAGGTCGGGCTCGAGCCGCATCCCGCCGACGAGCGGCTGGCCATCCTGCGCATCGAGCGCCATCCGGTGAACGCGCTCGACCAGGAGATGTGGGATCTACTCGAAACCGTTGCGGCGGAACTGCACAGCAGCACGACCTATCGAGCGGTCGTCATCACCGGCGGCGAACACTTCGCGACCGGCGCCGACGTGAAGGAGATGCTCGGCCTGTCCCCCGAGGCGTTCGGACAGCGAAACCGGGTACTGCAAAAGGCATTTCACGCCCTGGCCACGGCCCCGCAGATCACGATCGCGGCGATCAACGGCTACGCACTCGGCGGCGGCTGCGAGTTGGCACTGGCCGCCGACTTCCGCATCGGCGGTCGCGGCGCCATCCTCGGCTTGCCCGAGATCACGCTCGGGATAATGCCCGGCTCCGGTGGGACGCAACGTCTTTCGCGGATTGTCGGACTCGCCGAAGCGAAGGATCTGATCCTCACCGGACGCCTCGTGCGCGCGGAGGCAGCCTTGCACATCGGCCTCATCGATCAACTACTCGACGACGCCGATGTGTTCGACGCCGCCGTAGAGCGAGGCCTCTCCTACGCCCGCGGCCCGCTCGCACTCCGGTACGCGAAGCAGGCGATCGAGGACGGGTTCGACATGTCGATCGAGGACGGGCTGGCGTTGGAAGCCGACCTGATCACCCGATGCTTCGCCAGCGAGGACGGACAGCGCGGTCTGCGCAGCTTCGTCGAGGACGGCCCGCGAAAAGCAACCTTCCTGGGTCGCTGACTTTCATTGTATGTACTGACCGATTGGTCTAAAATACGATGACCGTGGCCACGGATCGACAATGGAGTACGACAGGAGTCGCGAATGAGTGAGTTGAGTTTCGAGGGCCGCGTCGCGGTGGTTACCGGCGCGGGTCGCGGCATCGGGCGAGCCCACGCTCGGCTCCTGGCCGAACGCGGAGCAAGTGTCGTCGTAAACGACCTCGGTGGATCGATCGAGGGCGACGGCGCCGACACCACACCGGCCCAGGCGGTCGTCGACGGCATCATCGCCGCAGGTGGTTCGGCCGTGGCCGACGGCAACGACGTCTCGACACCGGCCGGGGCCCAGGCGATCATCGACGCCGCGGTGGACCGGTTCGGCCGCATCGACATTCTGATCAACAATGCGGGCATCGTCAGGTACGCGGGCCTGCCCGATGTCGAACTGGACAATGTCGAGCGACACCTCGCCGTACATCTGCTCGGCTCGTTCAACACCATGAAGGCCGCCTGGCCGCATTTCCTGAACCAGAGCTATGGCCGGGTCGTACTGACCACGTCGAGCGGCGTCTTCGGCATGGACGTCAACCTGCCGTACGCGACAGCGAAGGCGGGCCTCATCGGGTTGGCGCGCAGTGCGAAACTCGCGGGCGAACCGCACGGGATCAAGGTGAATCTGCTTGCGCCCGCGGCCTATACCCGCATGGCCGGTGGCGACCCCGATACCGACGAGAATGCCGCGGCTGCCGCAGCGGCCATGCCGTCGGAGTCGGTGGCTCCGATGGCCGCCTTCCTGGCGCACGAAAGCTGCCCGGTCACCGGTGAGATCTACACCGCGGGAGCGGGCCGATTCGCGCGGCTGTTCCTGGCCTCCACCGAAGGCTATCTGGCCCAGGGCCCGGCCACGATCGAGGAAGTCTCCGCACACTGGGCGGCAATCAATGATGAGACCGGCTATTACGTGCCGACAGATCTGATGAATTGGTCCGCCACATTCCTGAAGCATCAGTTCGCTCAGATGACACAGAGCTAGGCAGCAGCCCGTCGCTTGCCGCACCCGATGGGAGAGGTACGGCGAGCGACGGGATTGCTAGTGATCGAGCCCCTTCGCGAGCAGCACACCGAGCACGGAACGCCCGTGCGCCAGTTCGGCTTCGGTCGCCGACTCGTCGACCCGCTCGACCAGGATTCCGTTCAAGAAGATCTCGCAATAGAAGCGAGCGAGCTCGTCTACTTTCAGATCCGCGCGCCGACCCACCCACTGGTATGTGTAGTTGTGCAGGTTCAGGTACGCGAGCGTAGTGAGCTCCAGATCCCGCACCCGCAACTTGCCTTGTCGATGCCCGTCGGCGAGCACATCGCGAATCTGCGATTCGAAACGCTGGCGCTTGGCCCGGAAGCGAGTGCGGTATTCACCCTGCAGTTGATGGTGCTCATGCAGAAAGACCCACACATGATCTTGTCGATGCACGATCTGCCGAAGTAGCGATTCCGACAGCAATCGCAGGCGCGTCTGGAAGCCGATATCGAGCCGGACGATCGCCGACGCTTCGGTGAGCAGCGGATCCATTACGCGGTCGTGGATCTCGGCCAGCAACTCTTCCTTGGCACCGATGTAGTAGTACAGCGCACCGCGGGCCAGTCCGGCGGCAGCGCCGATATCGGCGACCCCGGTGCTCGCATAGCCGTTCTTCGAGAAGAGCTCGACGGCGACATCCACTACTTGCTCCCGCTTGCGGTGGTAGCGGGCGGTTTTCGCACGTTCGGTACGCGTTGTAGGCATCGCGACGCTCCCTTCCATCGAACAAAACAGTTCGGTGCAGGTCAGGCTTTACACCTCACCTGCACCGAACCGAACCCTGGATGCCGGCGGCCCGCGTCAGACGGTCGCGACGGGGGTCAGCGGGCTGCCCATCGTCCCGGGCAGGCGCAGTGGCGGCGCGGTCAGCAGGAAGCGGCTGCGCTGGTGTTCCCGCAGCCACGTCGCCAATTCCTCGGTGTACCAGAGCTCACCCAGCGGGATGCCGAGTTTGAACAGGCACAGGTTATGGATCGGCAGCAGTGTGTGCGGGGTCTCGCTATCCGGTGCCCAGCCCTCGACCGCGTAGTTGTCCGAGACGAGCGCCGAGATCTGCGATTCGGCGATCCACTCCAGCAGCGACTCATCCGTCGCGTCGAGGTAGGGATACATGGCCTGGATCTCCGGCCCCGGATTCTTCTCCCAGGCGAGAACCTGAGTGGCGAACCCGGTGTGCAGCAGGAGCATGTCACCCGGTTCCACCACGACATCGTCCTTCGCCATGATGTCTTTGAGCATTTTCAAATCGACCGGCTGCCAGTCGCTTCCGAGGTGCGACACATCGATCAGGACACCGCGACCCTGCATGCCGTGCGCGGCCATGTGCTCGCAGCCGAGATGCTTGGCGAAGGAGACGCTCCCGCTGCCGTCACCCTTGGCGTCCTCCTGTGGACCGACGATATCGGTGCCGGGGCGAAAACCGTTGTAATACACCGGTTCCGCGACACCGTCGCCATCCGCGTCGAACAACGCGCCCTGATGCGCCAGCGAGTCCCACTGCGTGGAGTACTGCAGCCAGAGCGTCACGACGTCGTCGCTCCACAGATCGATGAAGCTGGGGGCGATCTTGTCGCGCGCGACGACGTTGTAGAAGGTGTCCTGGTTGTGCGCCAGATCCTCGGTGGGCCGCAGGATCGGCGGATACCGGCGCTGGTTCAGCGCGGTACCGCCCGGATAGTCCAGCGGCAGGCTCAGGCTGAAGGTGATGCCGTGTTCGACCTCGCGCACCCCTTGCAGAACCTTCTCCGGGGTGAGCAGGTTGACCCGCCCCAACTCATCGTCGTCGCCGAAATCGCCCCAGTTCGAGCCGGGCGGGCGCTGCTTCCACCGTTTGGTCACGGGTTGCTCCTATCTCTCTTACATCACGTAGGTGGTCTTGCGGTGCTGGAACCGCCATGCGCTGTCATCGCGACGCAGGGTGTCCTCGTAGCGGCCCGCGATCAGCACGGCCCAACCCGATTCGCCGCGCTGCAGGAAGACCAGGTCGCTGTTGGCGGTCGCCTCATCCTCGGACCAGGAGGTGATGACGGTGTTGGCCACCAGGTGCCGCTGCGGTTGGGTCGGCAGCAATCCGGCATAGACCTGACGGATGGCTTCATGGCCCTCGAAGGTGCCGACGCCCATGATCTCGCTGACGCCATCGGGGCTGAACAGCGCGACGATATCGTCGGTACGTCCGTCGTCGAGCGCATGCGCGTACGCGGCGATGGCGGTGTGGACCCCGTGCGCGACCTGCGCCTGGGTGGACTCACTCATTGATTCTCCAAAGATGTTCTGGTTCCGGCGGATTCGGCGTCGCTAGGTCAGGTACGTCGTCTTGCGGTGCTGGAACACCCAGGCTCCGTCACTGTGCCGCAGCGTGTCCTCGTATCGACCGACGACCTGCACCGCCCACCCCGTCTCGCCGCGCTGGAAGAAGGCCACATCGCTGACGGCCGTCGCCTCCTGCGCGCTCACCGCGGTGATCAAGGTGTTGGCCACGAGGTGACGCTGTGGTGCCGTCGGCGCCCAGCCTTCGAATGCCGCCCGCAATGCGTCGTGACCGCTGATCGGGTCCATGCCCGGAATCTCGAGCACCCCGTCAGGTGCGTACAGAGCCACGATTTCATCGGCCTGCCCCGCGTCCTGTGCCTGGGTGTGGGCGCCGATCGCCGCACGGACACCGGCCGCGATCCGGGCTTCGTTGGATTCGCTCATTTTCTCTCCATCGTTGAACGCAAATTGCCTGCTCGAGCGCTATTACGCAGCCGCTTCCTCAACCTTGGACAAGATGAATGCCGAGTACTCGTTCGCGGCGAGTTCGGCGATCAGCCGCTGCAGGTTGGGCCGCCCGGTCGGATTCAGCAGCTGCTTGACCGCCTTGCCGGGAATGTTCGACCCGAAGAAATAGCTGCTCTCCAAGAACAGCGACCCGCTGCCGTTGACCGTTTCGGTCCACTCCGCCTCCGCGGCGGGGTCCGCCTCGATGACTTCGTAACCGTTGTCGCGCGCGTGCACCAGCGCACCGATGACGCAGTCCACTTGGTCACCGGCGTAGCGCGGATTGTTGCCGAGTGCGCCGTGCGGTCCGCCGGGGAAGAAGAAGTTCGGGAAACCCGCCGTCGCGATGCCCAGGTAGGTATTGGGCCCTTGCGCCCAATAGTCCTCGAGCGCAAGGCCATCGCGGCCGCGGACGCCGAGCCGATTGAGTGCACCGGTACCGAAGTCGTAGCCGGTCGCCCAGATGATGATGTCGAACTCGCGAAGGCCTTCGGCCGTCTCGATTCCGGCCTCGGTGATACGGATGATCGGGGTCTCTTTGAGCGCGACGAGCGAAACGTTCGGCTTGTTGTATGCCTCGAAGTAGCCGGTCACGAAGGGGGGACGCCGACCGGCGTAGATGTGGTCCTTCGGGATGAGTTTCTCGGCCGTCTCGGGATCGGTGACGATGCCGCGAATCTTGTCCGCGATGAATTCGCAGAATTCCTTGTTCACTTCGGGGTTGGTCGTGAAGTCGATGTAGTTTTCGGTCAACTTCGTGAAACCCGGGCTGTTCCACATCTTTTCGAAGAAGGCCTGTCGCTGTTCGGCCGTATCGTCGGCAGAAAAGCGGCTGGGCAAGTCATGCAGGAATCCGCTCGGCGAGGTGTTCAGGGTCTCGCGGATGCGTTCGAAGTCGGCCTTGATCTCGGCCCGTTCCTGCGGGGTGAGCGGCGCGTTGTTCAGTGGCGTGCACCAGTCCGGAGTCCGCTGGTACACCGTCAACGCTGCGACCTGGTCGGCGATGGCCGGAACGATCTGCACGCCGCTGGATCCGGTGCCTATGATGGCGACGCGCTTGCCGGTGAAATCGACCGGGGTCGTCGGCCAGCGGCCGGTGTGATGCTGTTGGCCGCCGAAGCTCTCGCGTCCGGGCACCTCCGGGATGAACGGCACCGAGAGCACACCGGTCGCGGCGACGAGGAAGCGCGCGCGATGCTCGGTGCCGTCATCGGTGCGCACCGTCCAGATCCCGGCCGACTCGTCGAATTCCGCGGCGGTCACCCGGACGCCGAACCGGATGTGCCGGCGCAGATCGAATCGGTCGACCACGAAGTTGAAGTAGCGTTCGTTCTCCGGCTGGCCGGTGAACCGCTCCGACCACTCCCACTCTTCCCACAGTTCCTTGGAGAACAGGTAGCCGTAGGTGTAGCTTTCGGAGTCGAAACGCGCTTCGGGATAGCGGTTCCAGTACCAGGTCCCGCCGACGCCGTCGCCCGCCTCGAGCAGTTCGACTGTGAAGCCCTCCTCGCGGGCCCGGTACAGCTGATAGATGCCCGTCACGCCCGCGCCGATCACCAGGACGTCGACCGCGTCAGCTGTCGCACCAGCGGCGTTCGCCGATCCACTCATACGTTCTCCAATTCTCGAATGGGTCGCCTGCTGTACGACGCCAAAGATGTTTCGACCGGTCGGTCTATGACGTTGGTCACGAGACTAGAGCCGAATCCGGTCGGAATCAACAGCCCCTCCAGCATTGATTGTACCGACCGATTGTTCTAAGATTGCCGACTACCAGTAGCACCACGGAATGCGATGGGAGTCGCTGATGACAACCAAGGACACCGACTTGCGCACCGAAGGTCTCGCGGTGATGCGCGCGGCCCTCCCCGGCGTCTTTCCCGAGGGCGATATCGACCTGCGTGACGGCCAGATCGGCGAGGACCTCGTCGAGATCGGTCTGGTCAGCGTCTGGGCCCAGCTGTGGGGCCGGGAGGGGCTCACGCCACGCGATCGCAGCCTGGTCACCCTCGGCATCCTGATCGCACTCGGAGCCGAGAACGAGTTCGGCCACCACGTCCGAATCGGCTTGACCAACGGACTTACCAAGGACGAGATCGCCGAGGTCATCTACCACTCCAGCGGCTATGCCGGATTCCCGCGCGCGACCGCGGCACGTACCGCCGCCAGGGCCGCGCTGGGTGAATAGCCCAGCCCGGCAACCGATTTCGACGCAAAGGAACGAAAATGTCACTTGCAGGCAAGATCGCCGTCGTCACCGGCGGCGGTAGCGGGATCGGCAAGTCCATCGCGACCGTACTCGCGGCCAAAGGCGCCGCGGTCGCGATCTGGGATCTGAACCTCGAAAACGCCGAGAAGACCGCCGCCGCGATCCGCGAGGCGGGCGGTACAGTCATCGCGGTGGCGGGCGACGCGGCGAATGCCGACGCCATCGCCGAGTCGGCAGCCCGCACCCACGCCGAGCTCGGACCCGTCACCGTGCTGGTCAACAATGCCGGAATCACCACATACGAGCCCTTCACGAGCTTGGCCGAGGAATCCTGGGATCGGATGATCGGGATCAATCTCAAGGGTCCCTTCCTGGTCACGCAGGCACTGATCCCCGACATGCTCACGGCCGGGTGGGGCCGGATCATCAATATCTCCTCATCGTCCGCGCAGACCGGAGCCCCGGGCATGGCCCACTACGCGGCATCCAAGGGTGGCGTGATCGGCTTGACGAAGGCGTTGGCGGTCGAGTTCATCGAACAGGGAATCACGGTCAACCACGTTCCGCCCGGATTCATCGATACCCCGCTGACCCGCCAGACCATCGATGTGGAAGCGGCGGCGGCGCATATGCCGATGAAGCGGGCCGGGCAGCCGGAGGACATCGGCCACGCGGTCGCCTACCTGGCCTCCGACGAAGCCGGTTATGTCACGGGACAGACGCTCAGCGTGAACGGCGGACGCTACCTGTTCTGACAGCTCGATCCGCCGATGAAGCCGGGTTCGCGGCTGGGTGGATTCGACTCTGGGTGGGAGTGCTCGACATTCCCACTCCCCGGCAACGGCGCCGTGGTAGTCCCCAAGGATCTGGAGGCGAATCCGGCCGACGCGGGTGCACTGACAACGCGACGTGCCCGGAGCGGCCCGCGCTCCGGGCACGCTAGCGCGGGTCAAACGCCCTCGGGAACCTCCGCGAGCTTCTTGGAGTTGTCGAAGCCGACGATATCGGCGAGGGTGCCGCCCAGGATGGCCGCACGATCCTCGTCGGGGACCTGTCCGGTACCCGTCCGCCACGACCGGTCCATCACGCCCAGGTACGAGACGAGCCAGCCCGCGCTGTACTCGACCAGGTTGAAGTGCAGATTCGGAAAGCGTTCACATACGCCGCCGCCGACTATGTCGGCGATGATGCCCTGCGGGATCGCCGAGGCGGTATTGCCGCCACCCATAGTCGGCCCGCCACCATGTCATCGGTGAGCTGCCCCTTGCCCATATTGACGGCCATCATCAGCCCCTTGACGGTGACCGCCGTCTCCGAAGTTTCCTCCTTGACCGAAACCCCGCCGGTGGCGACGTGGAAGAACACCGGCATTCCGTTGGCCTGCGCGGCCGCCCAGATCGGGTCGTAATGCCGCGACCAGTACGGCACCGGCGGACGCTCCGGCAGCAGGATGGCCCCGAGTCCGGCGCGGGCACAGCGTTCGATCTCGGCGACCGCGTCCGGAACATCGGTGACAGGGATGGCGGCGGTCGGGCGCATCCG
The DNA here is from genome assembly GCF_040674755.1 of Nocardia sp. NPDC049737. Taxonomy (NCBI): domain Bacteria; kingdom Bacillati; phylum Actinomycetota; class Actinomycetes; order Mycobacteriales; family Nocardiaceae; genus Nocardia; species Nocardia sp. NPDC049737. Next base: position 138,393 of record NZ_JBFANH010000005.1, read on the forward strand.
GTCCTTGTATCGGAGATACTTGTACCGGTCGGTCCAGTCTTTAAAATGAGGATACTGTTCGCTACCAGGCGACGGGCAGTTCGTAGATGCCGTAGGCAAGCGAATCACCCTTGAACCGCAGCTGGTCGAAGTCGACTCCCAGCCGCAGCGTCGGGATGCGGCGGTAGAGGGTGCCGAATACGACCTCGAGTTCGATGCGTGCGAGCTGCTGGCCGATGCACTGGTGCGGACCCCAGCCGAACGCATGATGATGGCGCGCCTCGCGCTGGAGATCGAGCTTCTCGGGCTCAGGGAAGGCCACCGGGTCGAAGTTGGCCGCGGGCAAGGAGCTGATGATGCCCTCCCCCGCTCGGATCGTGTGACCTTCGACCTCGATGTCCTCGGTGGCGATGCGCCGCTGCAACAGATGCGGGATGGTCAGGTAGCGCAGCAGTTCCTCGACCGCGCCCGCGATGACCTTCCGATCCTCGGTTTCGCGCAGCAGCGCCAGCTGGTCCGGATTCTGCAGCAGTAGCGCGGTCGCGAGCGTGATCATATTCGCGCTGGTCTCGTGACCCGCGATGAGCATGATCATGCTCATGATGGTGGCGCCTGGCATATCCAGCTCGCCCGCCTTGACCCGCGCCGCGAGGTCCGAGACCACGTCCTCTTCGGGGTTTTCCATCTTGGCCACGATCAGCTTGCCCAGGTAGGCGCCGAGCGCCGCATTCGAGGCGTTGTTCTCTTCCGGGGTCAACTCCCGACCATTGGTGATCTTGGCGTGTTCCTCGAAGAAGTCGTGATCCTCGTACGGGACGCCGAGGAGCTCGCAGATCATCAGCGACGGCAGCGGCAGCGAGAGCGCCTCCACCAGATCGGCCGGATTGGGCCCCGCCAACATCTTGTCGATGAGTTCGTCGGTGACCCGCTGGATCGCCGGGCGAACCTTCTCCATCCGCCCGCGCGTGAACGAGTTCGTCAGCATCCGGCGCAACCGCGCGTGCTCGGCGCCGTCGGTGTCGAACAGCGTCTTCGGCCGGTCGTGGATCGTCTCGGCGATGGCCGGGGTCATATATGGGAATCCGGGCAGATGGTCGTTGGCGCTGACCCGCGGGTCGGCCATGACCTGTCGCTGCGCGGCGTGCGAGGCGATCAGCCACGGGGTCCGGCCGTCCCAGGTACGCACCCGCGAGAGCGGCAGACCCGCGGTGTGCAGTTCACGCAATTCCGGCGGAGGCAGGAAGGGGCACTTGGCATCTCGCGGCGTCGGGTATTCGGGGATATCCACGGTCTCGGTCATGATCGGCTCTCCTTGGGTCGACATTTCATTCCTCGATCGAGATCGCCATCGCGGGACAGATAGCCGCCGCCTGACGGACGTCCTCGGCCTGTTGGGCCGATGGATGTTCGTTCAGCAGCACCACGATGCCGTCCTCGTCGCGCTGGTCGAAGACCTCGGCAGCGGCGGCAACGCATTGTCCGGCCGCGACGCACTTGTCTTCGTCGATGACAACCTTCATGGGGTCTCTCCTGGTCTTTCGGTGAATTGAGCTGGGGCTGAAGGCAATCAGGGCCGAGCGCTGGCAGCGGCCGGACTGGCGAGCGCATCGACGATTTCCTGTCGGCGCAGGCGAGTCTGTTTGGGCATATTCCAGCCGAGGACACCGGTGACCACACCCGAGTCGCGGTACCGCGCGACGAACCTTCCGCCCGCCTGGTCACCGTCGACGAGGTCGACCTCGGCGCCGATGGGAAGCCTGCCGTGCACCTGGATCTTCACGTCGAATTGATCGGTCCAGAAGTAGGGCACCGGCACGTATGGCTGGTCCTCCCCCATGATCACACCTGCGACGGCCGCGGCCTGCTCGGTGGCATTGGTCCGGTTCTCCAGGCGGATCAACTCGCCGAATTGCTCGTGATGCCACCGCGCCAGATCGCCGACGGCGTAAATTCCCTCGGCGGCGCGGCAGCGAGAATCGCAGACCACACCGTTATCGAGCTGCAGTCCACTGTCTTTCAGCCAGTCGGTCGCCGGGGCCGCGCCGATCGCGACCAGCACCACATCGGCGGCCAGCAACTCGCCGGTGTCGAGCCGCACGCCGGTAACCCGACCGTCCGCGCCGTCCAAGCCGACGACGCCGGTGCCGAGTCGCAGTCGCACACCGCGATCGGTGTGCAAGTCCGCCAACAGTTTCGACACCATCGGGCCGACCTGCAAAGCCATGGGGGCTGGCTGCGGACCGGTCATCGTCACGTCCAGCCCGAGTGTGCGTGCGGTGGCGGCGATTTCGGCACCGAGGACACCCTCGCCGACGACGACCAACCGCGAGCTGATCAGGAGATCCGCCCGTAGCGCCAATGCGTCGTCGAGGGTGCGCAATACGTGCACGCCGGTCAGGTCGTCCTGACCGGGCAATGTCCGCGCCCGCACACCTGTGGCGAGGACCACCGCCTCCGCCCGCAATTCGTGCCCGGCAGCAGTGCGCACGGTTCGGGTCTTCGGATCCAATCCCGTCGCCTCGGCGCCGAGTACGAATTCGGCATCCAACGCCGCCAGCATCTCCTGCTTGCGCAGCGCGGCCCGATCCGGTGCCCACGCACCGGAGAGCACCTGCTTGGACAGCGGCGGCCGATCGTAGGGCGCATGCGACTCATCGCCGAGCACCGTTATCGGACCTTGAAACCCCTTGCGCCGCAGCGATTCCACCGTCGACAGTCCGGCCGCCGACGCACCGACCACCAGCACTCGATCCGGCGCGGTCACGCGACTGCCTCGTGAACAAACCTCATCTGCGACTCCCGTTCGATTGCCTCGTGCCGGGCAACAATCGAATGTTAGACCTATCGGTCGGTACAATCAAGGAAAGTCGTCGGCCCCGCAGCAGAGATCAAGCTCGGCCATGAGCGGCCGAGCCCGACAAAGAGTAAACCTATTTCCCGGCCGCGACCTGCACCGCGGCATAAGCACCGCCATCGACGAGCAGGTCGATGCCATTGAGGAAACTCGCCTGATCGGACAGCGCGAATGCGACTACGGCGGCCACTTCACCCGCTTTGCCCATCCGCCGCAGCGGGGAGCCCTCGACGAGTTTGCCCATGATCGGATGTTCTTCGGCTTCCTGTTTGCCCTGCGGCGTCGCGATGATGCCAGGCGATACCGAACAGATGCGCGCACCGGCCGGACCGAGGCGCAGCGCCTCCCGCTGGACGAACCGGTGCACGCCGCGCTTCGCCCAGCTGTACGCGATGCCCGAATTCTCGATGGATACGCCGAGCGTCTCACGCATGCGCTCCAGGAACTTATCGTCGAGCGGATCATCCAGGATCGCCAAAGCGGTGGGATCGGGCACGCTGGGATCGAGCAGCGGCGACATGGACGCGAAGCACACCAGCGCCGTGCCCGTCGAGGCGAGCGGCCTCAGCGCCTCGGCCAGTCGAGCCGTGCCGATCAGGTCGACCTCGAAGATCCGGCGCCAATCCCCCATACTCGGCGAGATGCCCGCCGCGTGCGCGACCGCACGCAGTGTGCCGAGTTCGCTTGTGCGCGCTGCGAGTCGGGCCAACCCGTCGACGTCGGTGATGTCGAGAACGAATGGTTCAGTGCTCGCGCGCCCGGCCTGGTCCAGTTCCTCGGCCGCCGCGGTCACCGTCGCCTCGTCCCGGTCGACGAGCAGCAATACATCCACCGTGTCGACCATGCGCTGCGCACACGAATTGCCCATGCCTCGGCCCGCGCCGGTCGCGATACCTACTGTCGTCATCCGATCCTCCTGTTGCGGCCGCGGGCCCGGCCCGGCAGTCCTCGAGCTGCGGAGCGCGCCGCACAGGTAATCAGCTTGAGCGAAAACCGGCGCCATTGGCGAGAAACCCGGAGAATGACGTTCTCCACTCCGAGGTGGACGTTACCTCGACGATGCCGGCGATGACGTGCCGGGGCTAGGGAGCGCGGTCCCGAATGGATGGTGTACCTGGCTACACCATGGCCGACTCATCGGGCCGCCACCCCGTGGCGGTACTCAACCGGGGTGCAGCCCGCGAAGCTACGGTGGGCGCGACTGAAGGCGCTGGCGCTGCCGAAGCCGACCGACATGGCGACCTCCAGGATGTTTCACTCCCGGCTGCGCAAGTGCGACCATGGCCCGAATCAGCCTGGCCTGCACCAGGAAATCCCGCCAGGTCATATCGGCGGGCGCAACGGCCCCATCCTGATGAGACCAATGTCGGGATGAGCCCGTCGCTACCTCAACCTCGGTCAAATCCGAGCTCGCGCAAAGCTTCTGGTTTTCAGCCCGGCGTGTCGTGCGGAGAGTCGCTGTGCGACAGCGTCCGAGGGTGTGCGAGAGCCGCGTGAACTCAGGCGGTCCCGTCGCGCAATACGCGCTTGAGCACCTTCCCGGAAGGAGTTCTCGGCAAAGAGTCGATGCATTCGATCTCCGCGGGCACTTTATATTTCGCCAAGCGGGTGCGACAGAAATCCTTCAGCGCCTCGGCGTCGAAGTGGCTGCCGGCGCGCAGCACCACGAATGCCTTCGGCACCTCGCCCCAGCGCGGATGGGGCATGCCGACGACCGCCGCCTCGACCACATCCGGATACTCGTACAGCACCCGTTCGACCTCCGGGGTGGCGATATTCTCCCCGCCCGAGACGATCATGTCCTTCTTGCGGTCCTCGATGTAGAGGTAGCCGTCTTCGTCGAGGCGGCCGATATCGCCGGTGTGAAACCATCCGTTGCGCAGGGCCGAGCGGGTGGCCGCCTCGTCACGCCAATAGCCGGACGTCACCTTGGGCCCGCGGATGACGATCTCGCCGAGTTGTCCGGCCGGAACAGGGGTATCGCGCTCGTCGACAATGGCGACCTCGACATCGGCCACCGGCCGCCCGACCGAGCCGACCTTCGATCGCATGTGCTCGACATCGTTGACGGTATCGCCGGAGACGGTTTCGGTGAGACCGTAGGCGTCGGCGAACCAGACATCCGCGAACGCATCGGCGATCCGGTCGAGCAGCGGGATGGGCATCTTCTCGCCACCACCGGTGATGAAGCGGATCGATGAGGTGTCTCGCTCGGCGATATCGGGCAGTTGCAGCAGTGCGTTCATCATCGACGGCGCCAGCCAGACATTGGTCGGGCGAAGCTGTTCGATCGCGTCCACTACCGCGGCGGCGTCGAAACGGCGAATCAGGCTCAATCGCCCACCAGCGTGGAAGGTGGCCAGGCCCGGCAGATCCATTCCGCCGACGTGGTAGAGCGGGCCGCAGACCAGGGTGTTGTCCGCGGCGGTCAGCGAGAACTCGAGGATGTGCGCGAGATTCTTCCAGGTCAGGTTCTGGTGGGAGATCATCACACCCTTCGGGCGCGAGGTCGTTCCCGAGGTGTACATAAGTCGTTGCAGCGCATCGGGTTCCACATCGACCACGTCCGTCGTCCGGCCGATATTCGGCCCGACCAGCGCGTCGTATTCCAGCCACGACGGATCAGGTGCCGCATCGAGCGTCACGCGGTGTCGCAGCCGCGACAAGGACGGGACCAATGCGTCGATGCCCGTGGTGAACTCGGACTCCGTGACGATGGCACCGGCATTCGAATGCTCGAGAATGTACTGCCATTCCGCCGGAGACAACCGATAGTTGAGCGGCATGATCGCGGCGCCGATGTGATTGGCCGCGAGCATGGTTTCCACGAATTCGATCCGGTTGTACAGCAGCACGGCGACGATGTCGCCCGGTGCGACTCCCAGCTCACGCAGCGTGAGGCCCAGCGCATGCACGCGGGTGCGCAGTTCGGCGTAGGTCAACGCCCGATCGCCTTCGGACAGTGCGATTTCGGCTGCGTATTGTTGCGCGTTCCGGTCGAATACGGCGGCGAAGTTGAACATTCACGGGCCTTCGCTGTGAAGAGGAAGCTGAAAGTTTTCTGTACCGATCAGACTAATCAACGGTGGTGCCGCAGACAACCATTCGCGACGGTTGCGCCACATCACGGCAATGAGTAGCCGCCGTCGACGACCAGGGAATGCCCGGTGACCCAACGCGATTCATCGCTGGCGAGATAGACGACCGCGCCGGTGATGTCGGCGGGCGCACCGAATCCGAGCGGATGCTTCGCCTCGATCGCATTCATCGCTTCGGCGGGCAGGCCGTCGTGCACAGCCGTCGGAAAGGTGCCGGGACATACGGCGTTGACCCGAATCCCCTCCTTGGCGTATTCGAGTGCGGCGACGCGGGTCAGGTGGATCACCCCAGCCTTCGAGGCGCAATATGGCGCGGCATAAGCCCAAGCGGTCAGCCCACTGACGGAGGCGATATTGACGATGGAGACATTCGACTTCTTGCGCAGCGCGCGGGCTACGGCACGGATGCCATGGAAAGTGCCGGTCAGGTTGACAGACATGGTGCGCTGCCAGTCCTCGGTGGACAGGTGGTGGATGCGGGCGTTCGGCGACACGATGCCCGCGGTGTTCACCAGCACATCGACGGTGCCGCTGCGCTCGACCGCGGACCGGATGAGTGCGTCGAATTCGTCACCGTCGGCGACGTCCAGCCGCTCCGCTGCCACGGTAATTCCCTTGGCGCGCAATGCATCCGCTAGCGAAGCCATGCCATCGACATCGAGATCGGCGAGGACGAGATCGCGAACCCCCTCCTCGGCGCAGCGCAGCGCGACCGCCGAGCCGAGCGCGCCACCTGCGCCGGTCACCACCGCGGTCTTGCCTTCGAGCCTCGAACCCATGCCGGCCTCCCATGTCGGGACTGTCAATTAATTAGAACACTCGGTATACAAAACCAAAACCGCAATTCTGTCAAGGTCTCGCGGGCCGACCGCCGGAAACGCCGAACGCCGCGTCGGACAACACACGGTTGTCGAACGCGGCGTTCGGATCGACCAGATGCTAGGCGCTACTCGCCACCGTCTGCGCCTCGACCTGCGCCTCCAGCGCCTCGAGATCACATTCGCCGTCAGCGAAGCCATTGAAGAGGGTGTGGCAGTAGGACTTCGACAGGAATTTCGCATCCCACCGCTTATCCGGATCGAGCCACTGATAGGTGCGGTTGTGCATATTGAGAAACTGCAACATGGCCAGGGTCGGATCGGCCTTGCTCAGCGATCCGTCGTCCATCGCGTCGACCAGTAGCGACCGCACGACATTCTCGACTTCCTTGCGCTTCTCGAGCATGCGGGACAGATTCTCGCCGGTCAGTTGGCGATAGTCGTGTTCGTACACCCAGATATGGTCCAGGCGCCCGAATATGACATTCAGCAATTCCTCGGACAACAACCGAAGTTTGACCAGCGGCGCAGCATCCAACTCCTGGATGCGCGCGGCGACGACCAACAACGGGTCGAGCACCCTGCCCTGGATTTCGACGAGCAGATTTTCCTTGGAGCCGATGTAGTAGTACAGCGCACCCTTGGCAAGGCCGACCGTGTCACCGATCTCGATGATCCCGGTCGCGGCATAACCCTTTTTCGCGAATAGCGCCGCGGCCGTATCGATGATTTCCTGTCGCTTGACCTCGTAGGCAGGTCCGTGTCCTGGTGGTCGAGCCATTTCATCCCTCCCTCGGTCGCGTGCGAACCGAGTATACGCAGAGTGAACGGTCGGTAGAAACTACCGTCTCGGCGTCGGTCACGGGTGGGCGTCCAAGGATTCGCGAATCGCGGCCTCGATGCGCGCCTCGTCGGGCAGCCAGATCTGCTCCAGCGTCGGGCTGTATGGCGCGGGTGTCGGACCGGCCGTCACTCGGATCACCGGCGCGTCCAGGTACCAGAATCCCTCGCGGACGGCGCGGGCGGCCAGTTCGGCGCCGACGCCGAATTCACCGACGGCCTGATGGACGACCACCAGACGATTCGTCTTGCGCAGCGAGGTCAGGACGGTATCGAAGTCCAGCGGACTGATGGTCCGCAGATCGATGACCTCGACCTCGATGCCCTCGGCGGACAGGCGATCGGCCACGGCGAGGCAGTCGTACATCATCTTCGAATACGAGACCACGGTCGCGTCGACGCCGGGTCGTCGCACGATCGCCTTGCCGAGGGGCACAATGTGATCCGCCGACGGCTCGGGCCCCTTCTTGCCGTACAGCAGGCGGTTCTCGATGAAGATCACCGGATTGGGATCCTGGATCGCGGCGCGCAACAAGCCGTAGGTATCGGCCGGAGTCGACGGCATCACCACCGTCAGCCCGGGGATGTGCGCGAGCAGACCCTCCAGACTCTGAGAATGCTGGCTGCCGGAGGATTTGCCCGCACCGAACTGGGTGCGCACCACCAGTGGCATGGTCACCGCGCCGCCGGTCATGAAGCGCAATTTGGCCGCCTGGTTCATCAATTGATCCAGGCAGACGCCGATGAAGTCGAAGTACATCAGTTCGACGACCGGGCGGTAGCCCGCCATCGCCGCACCCACCGCGGTCCCCATGATCGCGCTTTCGGAAATCGGGGTGTCACGGACGCGGCCCGGGTATTTCTCGGCCAGACCGCGCGTCAATCCGTAGACATTGCCGCCCTTTCCGACATCGATGCCCGCCAGGAAGACGGTCGGATCGTCCGCGAGCTCACGATTCAACGCATTGGTGATCGCATGCATGATTTTCAGCGATCCGTCGGTCGGTGTCGCCGGTTCCGGTATGTCGGCACGTGGTGTGGTGACGAAATCGCCGGCCGTCTCGGCGGCGGGGTACGGTGCGGCGGTGGCCTGCTCGATCGCGTGCTCGATCACTGCGTCGACCTCACGCTCGACGACGGTCAGTTGCTCGGCCAGCCCGCGCCCGCGCATGGTGTCGCCGAGCAGTACCAGCGGATCGCGCTTCTTCCATTCGGCGAGTTCTTCGGCGTCCCGGTAGCTTTCGGGATCGCCCTCGTAGTGCCCGTGCCAGCGGTAGGTGGTGGCCTCGACGATCATCGGGCCCACACCGGCGCGCAGCTGAGTAACGAGCTCGCGCTGTAGCGCCGCGACCTGCACGACATCATTGCCGTCCACCCCGTGGTATTCGACGCCGTAGCCCGCCGCGCGCTCGCGCAGGGTCGCCCGGTGCTGGTCGGCCGCCGCGGAGAATTCGGAGTAGCCGTTGTTCTCGCAGAAGAAGATGACAGGCAGGTCCCACACCGCGGCCAAATTGACCGATTCATGAAACACCCCCTGGGCGATGGCGCCGTCGCCGAAGAAGGCGACGACCACGCCGCCGCCCCGGCGCAGCTGGGCGGCGGTGCCGGCGCCGACCGCGATCGGCAGGCCCGCACCTACAATGCCGTTCGCGCCGAAGATCCCCTTGCGTGGATCCGCGATGTGCATGGAACCGCCGCGCCCCTTGCAGGTTCCGCTCTCCTTGCCCATGAGCTCGGCGAACATGCCGTCGACATCGAGGCCCTTGGCGATGCAGTGGCCGTGGCCACGATGGGTCGAGGTCACCACATCCCGGTCGTCCAGTGGCCAGCAGGCGCCGACCGCGGATGCCTCCTGACCGATGGACAGATGCAGGAATCCCGGTATCCGGCTGTCGCGGTAGAGCCGGGCGGCGTGCTCTTCGAACCGCCGAATCGTCAGCATTCTCCGGTACATCTCGGTCAGCGTCGCCGCATTCCCCAAGTCCGTTGTCCGCGAATTGGATTCAGTCATTGTCATGGATTTCTCACCGATCGGTCGACGGCCTCGCACTCGGTGCGACTGTTGACGTGCGGCACCGATGGTAAATATTATACCGAGTGTTCGAAAAAACAAGAGTCGCTGTTGGCGACCAGACGACAGGACGGACTCGCTATGGATCTAGACCTGCCAGCCGAGGCGATCGAGCTACAGAAGCTGTGCCGTGACTTCGCCGAACGGGAGATCGAGCCGCATGCCGAGTCCTGGTCGGAGCAGGAACGATTCCCGTCCCAGGTCTTCTTGAAAATGGGCGAGTTGGACCTGACCGGATTGCTCGTCGCCCCCGAGTACGGCGGCACCGATGTCGGGTTCGTCTCCTATGTGGCCGCCATGGAAATGATCGGCGCGGCGGATCAGTCGCTGGCCGCCTGCTGGAACGCCCACTCCACCATCGCCTCGCTGCCCCTGGCCACCTTCGGCACCCAGGAACAGAAGGCGAAATGGCTGACGCCGCTCGCGCAGGGCACCCATATCGGCGCCTTCGGACTGACGGAACCGACCGCGGGCTCGGATGCGGCCGGTATCCGGACCACCGCTCGGCGTGACGGTGACGGATGGCTCATCAACGGCACCAAAATGTTCATCACCAATGCGGGCACCGAGATCAGTCTCGGCGTCACGATTCTCGCGGTGACCGGCACCGATAATGACGGAACCAGAAGGTACGGAACGTTTTTCGTGCCGACCGGCACACCGGGCTATACCGTCGGCCATCCGATGAAGAAGCTCGGCTGGCATGCGATGGATTCGCGGGAGCTGATCTTCGACGATTGCTGGATCCCGGGCGAGAACCTGATCGGCGACGAGGGCAACGGATTACGGCAGTTCCTCGATGTGCTCGACGGCGGCCGCATCAGCGTCGCGGCACTGGCGCTGTCCCTGGCCCAAGAGGCGCTCGATCTCGCTGCCACCCATGCGTCCCAACGCGAACAGTTCGGCAAGCCGCTCTCGGCGTTCCAGGCGGTACAGCACAAGCTCGCCGATATGGCCACCGAGGTCGAAGCGGCACGCGCCCTCGTCTATCGCGCCGCATGGCTCGCCGACGAGGGCAGGCCGTTCGGCCAAGCGGCGGCCATGGCCAAGTTGTACGCCTCCGAGGTGGCCAATCGAGCGGCCAGCGCCAGCGTCCAGATCCACGGCGGCTATGGCTATATGCGCGAGTCGAAGATCTCGCGCTTCTACGCCGATGCCAAGATTCTCGAAATCGGCGAGGGCACCAACGAGATTCAGCGCAATGTGATCGCGCGGTATGTGGCGCGCTCGGCCCGAGCCTGAATGGGGTGGGTGGGCAGCCGACCACTGCCCACCCACCTGGTCAGAAAGTCGGCAGCTGGGGGCGCTTCTTGACGTAACCACCGGCGTCGACACGCATCTGCATGCCGGTCACCCACCGGGATTCCTCGGAAATCAGAAAGAGCACGGCGTCGGCGATGTCCTCGGGTTCGACATAGGGGTTGCCCATGCCGGTGGTCGCGGGAAAGGAGACCAAGGCATCCTCGCGCGTCGGATTCTCCAGATCGGGCCGGAACGAGCGGTACATGAGCTCGTTGTTGAGCATGTCGGTATTGACGTTCGTCGGGTGCACCGCATTGGCCCTGATCTGCCGGGATGCGAGTACGGTCGCGAGATCGTGGATGAAGGCGGCGACGGTGCGCTTGGCAAAGGAGTAACCGAGACCGCCGGGACCGTTGGCGGGGTTGTCGACGCTCGCCGGAATCAGCGCGGCCAGCGATCCGGTCGCCACGATCGAGGCCCCCGCCTTCAAATGCGGCAGGGCGGCCTCGACGGCGTGGACGACGCCGTTGAAATCGACGGTGATGGCATCGATGAAGGCCAGTGCACTGTCCTGCGGACCCAACGGGGCGATACCGGCTTGTGCGACAACGCCATCGAGCCTGCCGAACTCGGCAACCCCTTCGGCCACGGCGGCCTTCAATGCGGCCGGGTCGCGCACATCGGCCTTACGGGCGACGATGCGCCGCCCGAGCTTGTCGACCAGGCGGGCGGTTTCGTCGAGGTCGTCCTGACTCGCCAGCGCATAACCATTGGTGGGGATGTTCTCGCACAGATCGACGGCGATGATGTCGGCGCCCTCCTCCGCGAGCCGCAGCGCGTGTGCGCGCCCCTGACCGCGGGCGGCTCCGGTTATGAAGACGACTTTGTCCTGTACTCGACCCATTGCGGGTTTCCTTCCATCGACTCTCGCGGCGCGGCGGGACGCTCGAATGCGGGCGCGGATCCACTCCGGCGCTGCCGTGGACACGGCGCGGCCGCACGATCCCGGCGAGCTGGTGCCATGAGCATAGTGAGTTCGACTGTAAATGGGTAGACTGAATATTGCTTGATTAGTTGACGAAGGCACAGTTTCCGCTGAGTGAGAAGTAATCAGGTGTACACAATAAGCGGAGTGATATAGAGTTTGTGTGCCAGCACACAGCTGGCTTCGGCTCTGCGCTGCGTATGTCGAGGGCGGAGCAAGCCCCATTTGCGGGACTGCTCCGGCGCGCCGCGATCTGGACGAGGGAGCACAAGATGCCATTGCAGCCATGGATGAAGCTGCTGTCGACCGATGACCACCTGATCGAGCCCCCACGGCTGTGGGTGGACCGGTTGCCCGCGAAGTACCGGGAGGCCGGTCCGCGAATCGTGGAGCAGGATCGGGAGGGCTACGCCGCACCCGCGGAGGTGTGGACCTACGAGGGCCGCGTGTACCCCTACATCGGACTGAATGCCGTCGCGGGTAAGAATCCCGAGGAGTTCGGCACCGAACCGACCCGCTACGACGAGATGATCCCGGGCTGCTATGACCCGAAGGCCAGACTGCGCGATATGGACCTCGACGGCGTCTGGGGCGCGCTGTGCTTTCCCTCCTTCCCGCGCTTCGCGGGCACGGTATTCCTGGAGAGCCAGGACAAGGAACTCGCGTTGCTGTCTGTGCGGGCGTGGAACGACTTCGTGCTCGACGAGTGGTGCGCGGCCGGTCCGGCCGACCGCCTGATCCCGCTGAGCATTCTGCCGCTGTGGGATGTGCAGGCCTGTGTCGCGGAGATCCACCGGGTCGCCGCCAAGGGCTCGAAGGCGATCTCCTTCCCGGAGAATCCGGCGCCGCTGGGGTTGCCGTCGTTCTACAGCGATCATTGGGACCCGATGTTCTCCGCGCTCGAGGAGACCGATATGCCGCTGTGCCTGCACTTCGGCACCTCGGGCAAACCGCCGAAGACCTCAGAGGAGGCTCCGTTCGCGGTGACCATCTCGCTGTTCGGCTGCAACTCCATGTTCGCCACCGCGGACCTGTTGTTCTCGCCGGTGTTCCATCGGCACCCCAAGTTGAAGGTCGGCTTATCCGAGGGCGGCATCGGCTGGATGCCGTACATGTTGGAGCGGATGGACGGCACCTGGGAGCGGCATCGCTTCTACCAGAACATCAATCAGGACATTCGGCCCTCGGACCTGTTCAAGAAGCACTTCCACGGCTGCTTCATCGATGACCGGTTCGGCATCGAGGTGCGCCACCACATCGGGGTCGAGCGCATCACCTGGGAATGCGATTACCCGCACTCCGACTCGTACTGGCCCAAGAGCCGTGCCTACGCGGCCGAGGTACTGGCCGATGTACCGGACGACGAGGTACACCAGATGGTCGAACTGAACACCCGTCGGCTCTACAACCTTCCGGCATGAGCGATCAGCCCCGGAGGCGGCGGCGCCGCGTAGCCACACAGGGCCCCGATCATGCCGCAGGAGGTACCGCATGAGCCGCAAGCCCGAGTCCGAGCGCTCCGACTGGACGGAACTGGATCTGCTGACCCGCGAGGAGGCCTACGGCCGCCTGCAGGAGGAGATCGGCGAGGTCGAGGCGCGGCTGCCCGAACTCGGTGCGGCCGACGCCGCCGAGCGTGAGTTGCTCGAAACCCGGCTCCGCGCGCTGCGCGAGGCAGCCGCCGATCTGCTCGGCCGCTGACCCCTCACGTCGGTCAGCGGCACGGAAAGCATTGCACAACAATGGAACTGAGGTTGGTATGGGGCGTGTAGAGGGCAAGGTCGCACTCATCACCGGAGCTGGGCGCGGCCAGGGCCGCTCGCATGCGGTGCGGCTGGCGGAAGAGGGGGCCGCCGTCGTGATCACCGATGTCTGCCAGGAGATCAGCAAGGCGCTGCCCTATCCGCTGGCGACGAAGGAACAGCTCGAGGAGACCGCGAAGCTGGTCGAGGCCGTCGGCGGGCGGTGCGTCGTAGTCCAGGCCGACGTGCGCTCGCTCAGCGATATGCGGGCCGCGGTGGACGCGGCGACGGCCGAATTCGGTCACCTCGACACGATTGTCGCCAATGCCGGGGTGATGAGTGCCGGTCGCGCCTGGGAATTGTCCGAGGAGGAGTGGGACGTCACCATGGACGTCAACCTCAAGGGCGTTTGGAATACCGTGCGTGCCGCGGTACCCGGCATGATCGCCGCCGATGCGGGCGGCTCGATCATCATTACCAGCTCGGCCGCGGGTATCCGGGGCCATGTGCCCTACGCCCACTATGTGGCGAGCAAGCACGGGGTGGTCGGCCTGATGAAGGCGCTGTCCAATGAGCTTGCCAAACACCGGATTCGGGTGAACACCGTGCATCCCACCGGCGTCAGCGACACTGGCATCACGGTAGGCGTGCCGATGGAGGAACTGAAGGAACGCGAGCCACTGTTCGCGCTGGCCGCGATGAATACGCTGCACACCCACGTCGAGCCACGGGATATCTCGAATGCTGTGCTGTTCCTCGCTTCCGACGAAGCGCGCTACGTGACGGGACTGCAATTCACCGTCGACGCGGGTTCGACCACCAAGCCATGAGCGAGCGAACAACCGACACAGCCACGTTCGTGGTCGTGACGCAGCCGAGCGGCAGCGCGGCGCGGTCATGACTACGCTCCCGACGATCGGATTCCCGGGGCGACGGCGCGTCAGGTGGTGCGCGCCTATGCCGAGCCCGTCATCACGGCGGGCGCACGCGCCGACGGCGATGTTGGTGACGGAACTGCTGACCATCGCCTACGCCGGGCCGATGAATCTCGGCGAAATCTCTACTCTCGAGAACGGAGTTGTTCGATGAAGATCACGATCGACAGTTCGCTGTGTTCCGGACACGCCCGGTGCGCGGCCGCGGCCCCGGAGTTGTTCGAACTCGATGACGACGGCTACGCCCTGCCGTTCGAAGGCGAAGTGCCCGCGGATCTGGAGAATGCGGCGCGCGAGGGTGAAATGGCCTGTCCGGAGCGCGCGATCACCATCGAGTAACACCGTTCATCCCCAACAGCCCGAACTCAACGCCTCGTCGAGAACCTGCCCGCAGGTCTCTGGACGGGGCGCTCGTGCTCGACCACCCCCGCCGCTAGGCGTTATTGAGGTAGGCGAGTACCGCAAGCACCCGGCGATGTCCGCTATCTGTCGTCGGCAGCCCGAGTTTCTGGAAGACATTGCCGATGTGCTTGCTGACCGCGCGTTCGGTGACAACGAGTGTTTCCGCGATCGTGGCGTTGTCGTGCCCGGCCGCCATCAATTCGAGTACTTCGCGCTCCCGTGGCGTCAGCGAGTCCAGGGGTGAATTCCGGCGGCGGGTGAGCAGTTGACTCACCACCTCGGGGTCGAGCGCGGTGCCGCCGCCCGCGACCCGCTCCAGCGCCTCCAGGAATTCGTCGACCCGACCCACCCGGTCCTTGAGCAGATAGCCGACCCCACTGGCTCCGCCGCCGAGCAATTCGGCGGCATAGGACTCCTCGACGTACTGCGAGAGCACGAGCACCGGCAATCCAGGCAACTCCTTGCGTGCGGCCAGCGCCGCCCGCAGACCCTCGTCCCGGAAGGCCGGCGGCAGCCGGACATCGAGCACCGCGATATCCGGACGGTGAGTGAGCAATGCGGGCACAATCTCCGGTCCGCTGCCCACCACGGCCACGACCTCGTGTCCGGCCGAGGTCAGCAATAGGACGAGTCCTTCCCGTAGCAGGGCATTGTCCTCGGCCATCACCACGCGCACGGCAGATCCACCTCGATTTCGGTCGGACCCCCGACGGGGCTGGTCACAGTAAAGGTCCCATCGAGTGCGGCGACCCGACGTTGCATGCCGAGCACACCGGACCCCTCGGAACCGTTGCCCCGCAACATATCCTCGACTCCGCCACTACCCTCGTCACGCACTACCACGCGCAATCCATTGGGTATCCGCGTGATTCGCACATCGGCCCGCTCGGACCCGCTGTGCTTGGCCGCATTGGTCAATGCCTCGGCGACGACGAAGTAGGCCGCCGCCTCTACCGCCGCCGGGGCGCGCGGACCCTGCGACACCTCGTCTACGTCCACGGTGACATCGAGACCACTGTCGGTCGCGAGTGCCAGGATCGCACCGGCGAGGCCGCGGTCGGTGAGGATCGGCGGGTGGATCACCCGCACGATGTGGCGCAGTTCGGTCAGCGCCTCCTCGGTGAGTTGCTGTGCCTCGTCGAGCAGTTTGCGCGCGTTCGCGGGATCGCGGTCCATGGCGCGCTTCGCCAGACCGATCCGCATGGACAGCGATACCAACCGCGCCTGCGTGCCGTCGTGCAGATCGCGTTCGATGCGGCGCAATTCGGCGCCGTGTGCGGCGATCGCACTGGTACGGGTCTGCGTCAGCTCGTCGACCCGTGCCGCGAGCCACGCCTTGGGCGGGGGTCGCAGCAGTGAGCGAGACCAATTGGCATCCAGATCGGCTAATCGACCGATCAGCGGTAGTACCAGCGCTTTTCGGCCGAGCACACCGCACCACACCCCGTCGACGGGCAAGCCGATCAGCCACAGCGGTATCGCCAGATAGGCCAGGGCGCCGTAGAAGTAGTAGGCCAGCATCCAGCGCAGGTCGGCGAGCGTCGTCGGGTCGCGCACGACCGCGCGCAGACTCTGCCGCAGCGGGCCGCTGATCGACGAATACGCCTCGGGGACGGCGCGACCGGTCCATGTCGCCACTTGGCGCCGCTTGCTACCCGCGAACTGGCGCACCAACTGGACCGTCACCGGCACCATCCCGATGCCGACCAGCGACAGCGCACCGGCCAGCGTCAGCAACAGCATGGCAATGAACAGGTACGAGCCGAAGGCCAGCGCCGCGGCATTGGCCAGCTGGGCGGTTGCCCGCGCCGCCTGTCGCACCGTTTTCCGCATGTGACCAGGCTATGCGAAGCGATGCCCGCCGACGGTGTAGCGCGGTACCGCCGAGGGGTGTAGCCAGGTACACCTCGACTTCGGGACCGCACTCCCTCGTTGCGACGAGCCGGAGACGGAATCGTTTACGCCAGACGTTAACCGGCTCCGATCTCGAAGGAATCGACATGAAGTCCGTCCAAACGCGGCTCTCCGCGAAGCCCACCCTCTGGCTGCTGTTCCTGTTCAACCTCGCCATCGCGCTGGCAGTCGGCTTCGAACCGGTGGCCGACAGCCTCGGCCTCGACGGTATCCAGCAGATCGCCACTTGCGTCGCCATGGGGCTGGTCTCGGTGGGGGCGGGCGCCGCCCTGCTGCGCAGGCGCCTGCAGCTCGTCTGACCCCGACCACCAGACCTACGAAAGAGATTCAGCCATGTATGTACCCGAGAGCGTACTGGTAGTCGGTGCCTCCGCGGCCGGACTGTCCACCGCGGAAGCCTTGCTGCGCAATGGATATCAGGGCAGCGTCACCATCCTCGGCGCCGAGCCCGAACTTCCCTACGACCGGCCGCCGCTGTCCAAGCAGATTCTGGCGGGCGCCTGGGAACCCGAGAAGGCCCAACTGCGCCCCACCACACATCTGGCCGCGATGCCGATGGATCTGGTCCTCGGCGAGACCGCGGTCGCCCTCGACCCGGTGAACCACATCGTGCACGCCGAATCCGGGCTGGCCGTACAGGCCGACGCCGTCGTGATCGCCACCGGGGTGCACGCCCGCACACTGCCCGGCGCGGACGGCCTGGCCGGTGTGCACGTGCTGCGTAATCTCGCGGACGCAGTCGCCCTGCGCGCGGATCTGCTGCGCGCCACTCGGCTCGTGGTGGTCGGTGAAGGCGTACTCGGCTCCGAAATCGCCGCCACCGCACGGACTATGGGCCTGGACGTCACCGTGGTCGGCCCCCTGTTGGCGCCGATGGCCGGACAACTCGGTCCGGTGATCGCACCCCTGCTCGGCGATCTGCACACCGAACGCGGGGTGCGGATGCGGCTCGGCACCGGAGTCAGCGGATTCATCCACGACGGCGGCCGGGTCGGTGGGGTGCGGCTGGATACCGGGGAGGAACTGCCCGCCGATGTCGTCGTGGTCGCGGTCGGCGCGGTCCCGGCGACCGAATGGCTGACCGACAGCGGACTGACGCTGGACAACGGCGTGGTGTGCGACTCCTATTGCCGTGCGGCCCAAGGTATTTACGCCGCGGGGGATGTCGCCCGCTGGTATGACGACCACGTGGGCGGCCTGGTCCGGATGGAGAACCGCACCAACGCCACCGAACAGGCCGCAGCGGTCGCCGCCAATCTGCTCGGCGCCGAACAGTCCTACACCCCGATCCCCTACTTCTGGACCGATCAGTTCGACACCAAGATCCAGGTCCACGGCACCCTCCCGACCGGAGCGGACGTCGAGATCGTGAACGGTTCCACCGACGAGCGCAGATTCGTCGCCCGTTACACCCTCGAGGGTCGAGTCACCGGCGTCGTCGGCTGGAACATGCCCAAACAGACCCGCCTGCGCAGGCAGGAAATCGTCGAGGCCCGGTCGGCCGCGACCAGCCGGGCCTGACAAACGTCGGCGCTAACAAACAAGGAGTCCCCCATGAAAGTCACCATCGACGAAGACAAGTGCGTCGCCTGCGGACAGTGCGTGGCCGTCGCCCCCGATGTCTTCGACCAGCGCGACGAGGACGGCATCGTCATCCTGCTCGACGCGAACCCACCCGAGGATCAGGCCGCCGATGTCCGGGAGGCCGCCGCGGTCTGCCCGGCGCTGGTCATCACCATCCAGGAATAACCGTCCGCGAAAGCAAACCCGGCAATGAATGCCATCGCCGATATCGTGGAATCCAGCCGCCCGCACAGCGTGACCGCTTCGACGGTGGCGGCACCGCCACCATGGTGGTGGTGCCGCTCAGGTGGCAGTCATATCGAGGACGATCTTTCCGGTGGTGCGGCGTTCGGCAACGTCGGTCAATGCGGTGGCGATTTCGGCGAGCGGATGGACCTGGGAGACGAGCGGACGCATCCCGTCACGAACCATCGCGGCCAGCGCACGATCACCGGCTGCTACGGCATCTTTGGCGTACTGGCGCAACATCCGGATCTCGAAGCCTCGTACGGTCGCTTCTTTGAGCAGTACGAGATTCAGCGGAATGCTGGGAATCTTCCCGTCGGCATACCCGACCGTGACGAATCGGCCGCCGCGCCGCAGTCCGCGCAGGGCGGCCTCCGAGTAGTCGCCGCCCACCGGATCGATCACCAGGTGGACGCCTTCGCCGCCGGTGACTTCGCGCAACCGCTTCTTCAGATCCTCACGGACATAATCGATTCCGGCCTCGGCGCCGAGCTTGCGCGTGACCACGAGCCGGTCCTCGCTCGACGCGGCCGCGATGACGTGTAGTCCCAACCGGGTGCCGACATCGACCGCGGCCGAGCCGACCCCGCCCGCCGCGCCGAGCACCACCGCCCACTCCCCCGCTTTCCCCTCGCCGATGGTGACCAGCGAGTGGTAGGCGGTCGCGTAGGTGACGTGAAACGCGGCGGCGTGCACCATATCGAGACCGTCCGGAATCGGGCGCAAACCCGCGGCGGGCACCACGATCTGTTCGGCGAACGCACCGGTAAGCGCGGCTCCGGCCACCGGCGAACCCACCGGCGGACCCGCCACTCCGGGCCCCAAAGCCGTTATGACACCCGCGAATTCACTGCCGGGTGTGAAAGGCAGCGGTGCCGATACCTGATATCGGTTCGCGATGACCAGCACATCCGGGTAGTTGACCGCAGCGGCATGTACCCGGATCAGCACTTCGCCGGGACCGGGCTGGGGATCGTCGAGCTCGACGACCGACAGTCCAGCGGGCGCACCGTATTCGGTGCAGCGCGCCGCCCTCATCGAGTCCGCCCAACCGACGGCATCGCCGGATCGCGTGGCAGGCCGAGCACCTGTTCGGCGATGGTATTGCGTTGGATCTCCGCGGTTCCCGCACCGATCGTGGAGGCCCGGGTGCGCAGAAAGCCCCACACCCAGCGACCCCGCTGCACGGCGTGCGGATCGCGCCGACCGAGCACACCGTAGGCGCCGAGCATATCGACGGCGAATTCGTGCAGGTCCTGTTCGAAGGTCACGATGAACAGCCGCGATGTCGACGATGCGGGCCCCGGCTCGCCCTTTGCCATGATGTCGGCGATCGTGCGCATGCCAGTCAACCGCATGATCGACACCCGAATCTCGAAGTCCGCCAATCGATCACGCACCAATGGATCCGAGGTCACCCCCCGCTCATGCGCCAGCTCGATCAGCTCATCGAGTACGCGCCGGTACATCGCGGCCTGGTTCATCGCCCCGGCCGCGCGCTCATGGCCCAGGCTGGTGCGCACCAGTGGCCAACCGCCGTTTTCCGTGCCGATCCGATTGACGACCGGCACCCGCACATCGCTGAAGAAGATCTCGCAGAAGTGCGCGTCGCCGGTCAGATCACGCAGCGGCCGCACGCTCACGCCGGGTGCGTGCGCATCGATCAGCAGATAGCTGATCCCCTCCTGCCGCGATCCCGGCGGACCGGTGCGGACGAGGGTGAAGATGATGTCGGCGATATCGGCGGCGCTGTTCCACACCTTCTGCCCGTTGACCACATACTCCGCGTCGGGATCGTCGGGACCGCCGCCCTCGAGCCGCGCCGAGGTGCGCAGCGCGGGCAGATCCGATCCGGCACCCGGCTCGGAATACCCCTGCGCCCAAACCATATCGCCGCGCAGCATGGGAGCCAGGAAGCGCTGCTTCTGCTCGGCCGTGCCGTATTTGATGATCGTCGGCGCGGCGATGCCCAGACCGGTGCCCAGCGGGCCAGGCACCCGTGCCCGCGCGTACTCCTCCTGGTAGATCACCTGACGCCCGAAGCTCAGCCCCATCCCACCGTATTCCCGCGGCCAGCTCGGACCGGCGTATCCGGCGTCGAAAAGCGTTGCCAACCAGGCCTTCTGCCAGGCCAGTCGCTCGGCCGGATCCTTGGGTCGACGACCGGGATGATGGTCGGTCAGGAACGCCCGCAGGCGTGCCCGGAACTGCTCATCGGTCTCGACCTGCTCCTCGCTGAACGTGAGAGTCACCTGGCTCCTCCATGGTTGCGATCGGTGCGGCGCTCAGCGCGGCGCCATGCGGATGGCGCCGTCGAGCCGGATGGTCTGGCCGTTGAGGTAGGGGTTCTCCAGCATCTCGATGGCCAGGCGGGCGTAGTCGTCGCCATCACCGAGGCGCTTGGGATGCGGCACGGTGGCAGCCAGGCTTTCGCGGATGTCCTCGCGCAGCCGGGCGAGCATGGGGGTGTCCATGATGCCAGGCGCGATGGTGTTCACCCGGATCTGCCAGCTGGCCAGATCGCGGGCAGCGACCAAGGTGATGCCGTGCACGCCCGCCTTGGATGCGGTGTAGGAGGTCTGTCCGATCTGGCCGTCGAATGCGGCGACCGATGCGGTGAGGACGATGGAACCGCGGTCGCCGTCGACGATCTCGTTCGCCGCCATGCGGGCGGCGGCCAAGCGCAGCACGTTGTAGCTGCCGATCAGGTTGATCCGCACGACCTCGGCGAAGGTCGCGAGGTCGCCCGGGGTGCGGTCGCGGTCGATGATCCGGACCCGGTCGCCGCCGCGCCCGGCGCAGTGCACGACGAAACGCAGCGGACCGCTGTTTTCGGCGGCATCGAGGGCGGCGGAGATCTCGGCCTCGTCGGTCACATCCGCGCGAACGAACTGTGCCGCGTCGCCGAGTTCGGCGACGGCCTTGGCGCCCTGCTCCTCGGAGATGTCGGCGAGGACGACGCGGCCGCCGCGGCCGATGATCCGACGCGCGGTGGCCAGGCCGAGCCCGGAGGCGCCACCGGTGACCAGTGCCGAGGAACCGTCGATGTGCATACCAAACTCCTTATAAGCCAAGGGATTTACTGATGATGGTCTTCATGACCTCGCTGGTGCCGCCATAGATGCGGCTCACCCGGGCGTCGGCGTAGAGCCGGGCGATCGGGGATTCGAGGATGTAGCCGTAGCCGCCGTGCAGTTGCAGGCAGCGGTCGACCACCCGGCCTTGCATCTCGGTGCAGAACAGCTTGGTCTTGGCCGCGTCGACGGGACTCAATTCGCCGGCGACCAATGCCGTGACGGCCGCGTCGAGCATGGTCTGGGCGGCCTCGACTTCGGCGGCGATGGCCGCGAGTTCGAATTTGGTGTTCTGGAAGTGCGCTACCGGTTTACCGAATACGGTCCGGTCCCGCACGTAGGTGATGGTCATTTCGAGCGCGGCCCGGGCCTGCGCGACCGCACCGACCGAGATGGCCAGCCGCTCCTGCGCCAGATTGCGGCCGAGGTAGGAGAACGCCTCGCCTTCCGCGCCGAGCAGATTGGCAACGGGGACGCGCACATCGGCGAAAGACAGCTCGACGGTGTCCTGCACGGTGAGACCGAGTTTGTCGAGTTTGCGCCCGACGGTGAAGCCCGCCATCCCCTTCTCCACCACCAGCAGGGAAAGGCCCGCGCGGCGATTGTCCGGATCGGTGCTGGTCCGTGCGACGACGATAACCAGGTCGGCATGGTACCCACCGGTAATGAAGGTCTTGGCTCCGTTGAGAACGTAGTGGTCGCCATCGCGGACCGCCTTGGTCGCGACGCCCGCCAGATCCGAACCGGTCCCGGGTTCGCTCATCGCGATCGCGGTGTAGAGCTCGCCCGAGGCCAGGCCCGGAAACCAGCGGGACCGTTGGGCGTCGTCGGCCAGGCCGAGGAAGTACGGGACGACGATGTCGAGGTGGGTGCGCAGGCCGCCGAGCGTCACGCCCGCCCGCGCGCACTCTTCCTGGAGCACCACGTTGTAGCGGTAGTCGTCCTGACCGCCGCCGCCGAATTCCTCGGGAACGGCGGTGCCGATGATGCCGAGCTTGCCCAGCGAGGTGAACAGTTCGCGGGGGACCAGGCCCGCCTCGCGCCACTGCTCGTACTCCGGGACCACCTCGCGGGCGAGGTAATCGCGGACCAGGAGGCGGAAGTCCTCGTGGTCCTGGGTGAACAGCGTCCGGCGCATCCGGTTACCTCCTCGTAGCGAGCGCGTCGCCATGGCCACCCAGGGCCGCCGCGACGAATTCAGTATACGCATTCATTCGGAAAATTAGCCAAATTAAGTATACTGTTCTGAACCGACGGGCCCGAGAGCGGCGCCGATCGACGGCCAGTGCGCGAAGGAGAAGATGTGTCGGACGAAGTGCTTGTGGAGCGCCGGGGCGCGGTCCAGGTCATAACGATCAATCGCCCGACGGCGAAGAACGCGCTCAATGCCGGGGTCGCGGCCGGGGTGGCCGCCGCGGTCGATGAGCTCGACCAGTCGGACGAGTTATGGGCAGGCGTGCTCACCGGCGCCGGAGGAACTTTCTCGTCCGGAATGGATTTGAAGGCGTGGCTGCGCGGTGAGAGTCCCGCGATCGAAGGCCGCGGCCTGTGCGGGATCACGATGACGCCGCCGCGCAAACCGCTGATCGCGGCGGTCGAGGGTTGGGCCGTGGCCGGTGGCTTCGAACTGCTACTGGCCTGCGATCTCGTGGTCGCGGCCCGCACCGCGCGGGTGGGCGTGCCCGAGGTGAAGCGGTCGCTGGTCGCCCGTGGCGGCGCCGCCTTGCTGCTGCCCCGGCGAGTGCCGTTCGCGATCGCATTGGAGTTGCTGCTGACCGGTGATCCGATCGGCGCCGAGCGAGCGGCCGAGATCGGCCTGGTCAATCGGCTCACCGAGGAGGGCGCCGCGCTGGAGGGTGCGCTGGCGCTCGCCGAAACGATCACGGCGAATGGACCTTTGGCCGTCGCGGCGACCAAGCAGATCGCCCGTTCCAGCGCCGACTGGACGCTGGAGGAGGGCTGGGCCGCACAGGTCGCGATCGCGCAGCCGGTGTTCTCCTCTGCCGATGCCGTAGAAGGCGCCACCGCCTTCGCCGAAAAGAGGGCACCGATCTGGAAAGGTCGCTGATGACCGGCGGACCGCTGGCGGGGTGCCGGGTGGTCGAGCTCGGCGGCATCGGTCCCGGCCCCTTCGCTGGCATGTTCCTCGCCGATCTCGGTGCCGAGGTCGTCCGGGTGGATCGACCGGAACGCGCCGATGAGCCGGACGCGAGCGGCCCGACCAATGTGACCGATCGCGGGAAGCGTTCTGTGGTACTCGATCTCAAGCATCCGTCGGGTCCGGCCGCGCTGCTCGACCTGATCGAACGTGCCGACGTCCTGATCGAAGGATTTCGTCCCGGCGTCACCGAGCGTCTCGGTATCGGGCCGCACGAATGCCTGGCTCGCAATCCCCGGCTGGTGTACGGCCGGATGACCGGATGGGGCCAGGACGGCCCGCTGGCCGCCGCGGCCGGGCACGATATCGGGTATATCGCCCTCACGGGCGCGCTTAGTGCGATCGGATCAGCGGGCGGACCACCGCAGATCCCACTCAATCTGGTCGGCGATTTCGGAGGCGGCGGTTGCTATCTGGTGATCGGGGTGCTCGCCGCGCTGTATGCCGTCGAGCGGACCGGCTGCGGCCAAGTCGTCGATGCGGCGATCGTGGATGGCACCGCGCATCTGCTCGCGAGCACCTTCGCCAAACTCGCGCGCGGCGCGTGGACCGACGAGCGCGGGGTCAACCAACTCGACGGTGGTTGGCCGTTCTATTCCGTCTACGAGACCAAAGACGGTCGGCACATGGCGGTCGGTGCGCTGGAGGCGAAGTTCTACCGGCAGCTGATCGAACTGCTCGACCTCGATGTCGATCCAGCACAACAGCACGACCGGTCGACCTGGCCGAAGCTGCGAAGTATGTTGGCCGAACGATTCGCCGAACGCACCCGCGACGAATGGGCCCAGTTGTTCGAAGGGACCGACGCCTGCGTCGCGCCCGTACTCGGTCTCACCGAGGCAGCAGCACATCCGCATCTGGCCGCGCGCGGGAGTGTGATCACTCGAGACGGTGTGGTCCAACCCGCTGCGGCGCCGCGGTTTTCGGCCACCCCGGCGCGACCAGGCGCTACCGCACCGACCATCGGCGCCGACACCCGCGCGGTATTCCAGGATTGGGGCATCGGCAGCGGCGACGAGCTCGTCCACAGCGGTGCCGCCAGGCAGGCAACCAACACCACACCGGGTCGCCACCGTGCCGACCCACAGGACTGAGGAGGTCCACCATGAGAGACGCCGTCATCGTCGATGCGGTCCGCACCCCGATCGGTAAACGCAACGGCACCCTCGGGCCGGTGCACGCGGCCGATCTGTCCGCGAAGGTACTCAATGCGCTGGTGGAGCGCACCGGAATCGATCCTGCCATCGTGGACGATGTGGTCTGGGGCTGTGTTACCCAGATCGGTGACCAGTCGAGCAATATCGGGCGGTTCGCGGTACTCGCGGCCGGGTGGCCGGAACACGTGCCCGGTGTGACGATCAACCGGGCCTGTGGTTCCAGCCAGCAGGCCATCGACTCCGCGGCGCACGCCGTCATGGCCGGGCAGTACGACCTCGTGGTCGCCGGTGGTGTGGAGACGATGACCCGGGTTCCGCTCGGCTCGCACCGGACCACCGGACAGCCTTACGGTCCCGCGGTGCTGGCCCGCTATGACAACTTCGACTTCAACCAGGGCATCGGCGCCGAGTTGATGGTCGAACGGTGGGGCTTCACCCGAACCCAGCTCGACGAGTTCGCTGCGCAATCGCATGCCAAGGCGGCCGCGGCGATCGACGAGGGTGTGTTCGACGACCACATCGTGCCGATCGAGGTCGACGGCACCAAATTCACCGTGGACGAAGGACTGCGCCGGGGCACCACGGCGGAGAAGCTGGCCGGGCTGAAGCCATCGTTCAAGCCCGACGGCGTGATCCACGCGGGCAATTCATCCCAGATCGCCGACGGTGCGGCCGCGCTGCTCATCACGACCTCCGAAAAGGCCCGCGAATTGGGGCTCACCCCGATCGCGCGTTACCACTCCGGCGCGGTCAGCGGCGCCGACCCGATCCTGATGCTGACCGGACCGATCCCGGCGACCGAGAAGGTGCTGCGCAAGGCCGGACTGTCCATCGACGATATCGGTGCGTTCGAGGTCAACGAGGCGTTCGCGCCGGTGCCACTGGCCTGGCTCGCCGAAACCGGCGCCGATGCCGAAAAGCTCAATCCGCTCGGCGGCGCGATCGGCGTCGGCCACCCGCTCGGCGGTTCGGGTGCCATTCTGATGACGCGGCTACTGGCTCAGCTGCGGCGCGAGAACCTGCGGTACGGATTGCAGACCATGTGCGAGGGCGGCGGCACCGCCAACGCGACCATTATCGAACTGCTGCACTGAAATTCGAGGAATCCGACATCATGACGTCCGCCCCGGATCGCCCGCTTCCGCAACCGACACTCGCGAGCGCCGAGTTCTGGCGATCCGGTGCCGACGGCGTGCTCAGGATTTCGCACTGCGCCGACTGCGGGCGGTTCTTCCATCCGCCGATGCCGGTGTGCCTGTCCTGCCGCGGCCGCGCGGTGTCGCTCGCGCCGACTTCCGGGAAAGCCGTGGTCGTCGGGTTCAGCGTGAACCATCAGACGTGGTTGCCGAAGTTCCCGCCGCCCTATGTGGTTGCGGTGGTCGCGCTCGCCGAGGACGATCGGGCGCGGCTGACCACCAATATCGTCGGATGCGAGCCGACCGAAGTGCATATCGGCATGCGCGTGCGCGTGCGTTTCGAACCGGTCGATGATCTGTACCTTCCGCTGTTCGAGCCGGACCCGGAAACCGAAGCGGCCGAAGGGCTCGGGCCGCTGCCCGAGCCGCGCGAAGTCCGAAATGCGCTGCGGCCCATGGCTTCCACACGTAAGTACGAGGACAAGGTCGCACTCACCGGAGTCGGGCAATCACAAGTGGGTCGACGGCTCATGGTCGACCCGATCTCGCTGACCGTCGACGCTTGCCTGGCCGCAGTGGCGGACGCCGGGCTCGACCTGAGCGAGATCGATGGACTGTCCACCTATCCGGGAGCGGTCCCCGGCGGGATGAGCGAAGGCGGAATCACTGCCCTGACCGAGGCGTTGCAATTGACTCCGACCTGGGTCAACGGCGCGCGCGAGGTGCCAGGGCAGATCGGCTCCATCACCGCCGCCATGCTCGCGGTCGCGGCCGGGCTGTGTCGGCATGTGCTGTGCTTCCGCACGGTTTGGGAGTCCTCGCACAGTGCGCTGCTGCGGTCGGGTGAATGGCATCCCGACGGCGGACGCGCGAGCGGGATGATGGAGTTCCGGGCCCCATTCGGGGCCATGTCGGCGGCGCAGTGGATCGGCTGCAACGCCTCGCACTACATGCACCGATACGGTGTCGGACGCGACGCGCTCGGCGCCATCGCGGTCACCGCACGCGCGGGCGCGGTCCGCAACCCGGAGGCCCTCTACCGCGACCCGCTCACCATCGACGACTACTTCAATGCCCGCATGGTGACCACGCCCTTCGGGCTCTACGACTGCGATGTGCCGTGCGACGGCGCGATCGCGGTCGTGGTCTCGGCGATCGAAACCGCCGACGACCGCCCGCACCCACCGGTGCTGGTCGAGGCCGTCGGCACCGCGATCCTGGAGCGGCTCAGCTGGGACCAGGACACCCTGACCCACACCCCACAGTCCCGCGGCCCGTCGGCCCACCTCTGGACCCGCACCGACCTGACCCCCGTCGACGTAGACGTCGCCCTCCTCTACGACGGCTTCACCTTCAACGCGCTGTCCTGGATCGAGGGCCTCGGCTTCTGCGGCCCCGGCGAGGCAACCGATTTCATCGCAGGCGGCAAGACCATCGCCCTCGACGGCCCCCTCCCCCTCAACCCCCACGGCGGACAACTCTCAGCCGGTCGGCTGCACGGCTACGGTTTCATCCGCGAGGCGATGCTGCAACTGCGCGGTGATGCCCACGGCCGTCAGGTCGACGACGCACGAGTCGCGGTGGTCACCGCGGGAGGCGGTGTCCCTTCCGGGGCAATGCTTTTGAAACGGGCGTAGGCACCCGATCACCGCAGCGTCGAAGCTACGCCCGGTCCTCGTAGGCCTTCATCAGTTCGCGGCGCAGGATTTTGCCGCTGGGGAGACGAGGCACCGCCTCGAAGGAGATCGATGTGGGGCATTTGTAGTGGGCGAGGTTTTCGCGGCAGTAGGCGATCAGGGTTGCGGCGAACTCCGGGCCTGGGGTGGCTGGGGCGGCGGGTTGGACGACAGCGTGGACGCGTTGGCCGAATTCGGCGTCGGAGATGCCGATCACGGCCACGTCGTCTACTGCGGGGTGCAGAGTGAGTGCGTCCTCGATTTCTCGGGGGTAGATATTGACGCCGCCGGACAGGATCAGGTCGGTGCGGCTTCCGATGTCCCGGTTCAGCTTCGAGTCACGTTCTTGTCGCGACCTGAGCACAGGGCGACCGACCAGGTGAACCCGAGGCACCCTGGCGATATTAGAGTATCCTGAATCCTATCCAGGATCGGCAGGCCCGCCGTGGCGTCCTACCGGAACGCCGAGACAGGTGTCCAACGGGTTCGACGTGGTGAGTCGTTCGACCAGCCGCTGCCACCCGTCAGCCAATTGATGTCGCGCGGCGGCGGCATCCGCCGCGGTCGCGGTGTGCAGATAGAGCAGGACGGGGGCTTCCAGGGCCGCGGTCAGCTGGATGGCGAGGACATCGGTGTCGGGAATGTCGACGCGCGCCTGGTTCAGCAGCATGCGGATGTGAAATTGGGAGATGGTGGCCGCGCCGACGGGGATCGGCTGGTTGGCGTCCAGGGATGCGCGGGCGATCGCGATGTGGTCGAACAGGAAATCCAGGCGGGCGCGGCCGAAGGCGATCAAGCGCTGGATCGGGTCGGCGCCGGGGCCCAGCGGCGGTGGGCCCGACAGCACCGATTGCTGGAAGACTTTTTCGTCCTCGTCCATCAGCGCGTGGAAGATGCCCGCTCTGGTCCGGAATCGGCGGAATACCGTGCCCTTGCCGAGTCCGGCACGTTCGGCCAGTCCGTCCATAGTCACTTTTTCGACGCCGAGTTCGTCGACCAACTGCCGTGCGACATCCAGCAGACGTCGTCGATTGCGTGCGGCATCACCGCGTTCATTGCGCGGCAGACCCAGGCGTAGTGCGGTCGGTTCCACGAGTTCCAAGGTACCGCCGGGAATGAAAGCGGGGTAAAGTCCGTTTTTGATTCTGTTCGCGTTTGCCCGCTCACCGCCTCCGGTCGAGCGATTGACTAGGAGTTCTCGATGAACGTCTTCCTCTGGATCCTGCAGGGCCTGCTGGCCGTGGTCTTGGTGGCCGCCGGCGCGACGAAACTGGCCCAGCCGCGCGAGAAACTCGCCGACAAGATGTCCTGGGTCGAGAGCTTCACCGATCAGCAGGTCAAGGCGATCGGCGCGGTCGAGGTGGTGGGCGGGCTCGGCCTCGTGCTGCCCGCGCTCACCGGAATCGTCCCGATACTCACCCCGATCGCCGCGGTCGGCGTCGCGATCATCATGATCGGCGCCGCCCTGACGCACGCGCGGCGGAGCGAATGGGCCGAAATCACGCCCAGCGTGGTGCTATTCGTGCTCGCCGCCGTGATCGCGTGGGGCCGGTTCGGTCCTTACTCATTCTGATGCCGCATCCGGCGCGGCCGCCCGCGCCGGATGGCGAGCGGCCGTGTACTACCTATCGCGGCACCATCTCGCGCGGAACGACGACCGTCATCACCGGGATTCTCGGGGTAACCCCAGTCCCCGCTCCGCAACCTGGGTTCGCAGGATCTCGTTCGCGCCACCGGCGATGGTGTAGGCACGCGAATACAGGTGCGCGTCCTGCCACCAGCCCGCCGCCACCGCATCCGGGTCGGCCTCGGTCAGTAGCGCCTCGGTGCCCTGCAGCCGCATCCCGAATTCGACCAGGTCGTAATTGAGTTCGCTGAAGAAGATCTTGCCGATCGGAGCGTCGGCGGGCCGTTCGGTGTGGTGCAGCATCCGGGACTGAGCGAGGCCGACCATTGCCGCGTTGACGTAGACCCGCGTGGCGAGCTCACCGATCGCCTGCCGCGTGGCCGAATCCTCGAGTGCGGGCCTGCCGCCGACCGATGTCGCCCCGGCCAGTCGCAGCAGATCGTCCAGCACGGCGAACAACTCCACCCCACGCGCGGCCACGCCGGAGCGCTCGTGGCCGAGGCTGCTCATCGCCACCCGCCAGCCGTCGTCCACCCGGCCGATCACATTCGCGACCGGAATCCGGACGCCGTCGAGGAATACCTCGTTGAAGTCGGTGGTTCCGGTGATCTCGCGCAGCGGCCGGATGTCGACGCCCGGACTGCGCATATCGAGCGCAAATGCGGTGATGCCCTTATGTTTCGGCGCATCACGGTCGGTGCGCGCGAGCAGATATCCCATATCCGCGTGCTGGCCGTTGGTGGTCCAGACCTTCTGACCGTCGATGACGAACACGGCGTCGTCGCCTTCACCCTCGAGCCGCGCGCGCGTCTGCAATGCCGCCAGATCACTGCCCGCACCCGGCTCACTGAACAACTGGCACCACACGTCTTCGCAGGTGCGGATGCGGGGCAGAAAGCGCGCCCGCTGCTCATCGGTGCCGAATTCGATCACCGCGGCCGAGGCGAGCGCGGCCGCGCCGATGGGCTGCCAGGTGCGGGCGCGGGTGATCTCTTCGACGACAATGAACGGTTCGAGCGGATGCGCGTCGGGCCGACCGCCGTATTCGGCGGGCCAGTTGATACCGAGGAAGCCCGCGTCGAACAGCTTGGCGGTCCACTCGCGGATCGCGGGCATGAGTTCGGGCTCGGGCGCGCGCACACCGGTGTGGGTCTTGATTCCGGGCGCGTGCTCGGCGACGAATGCCCGCACCTTCTTGCGGAACGCTTCGAGTTCCGGCGTGGACTCCAGCTGCATCGCTATCTACTCCTCATCGTCGCGCCACACGCCCCACGATGGGGCCACTCTAACCCACGGTTCGACCAGGGATTCGCGGCATTCTCCGCGATACACCTTGATCACACACTAAAAAGAGTATACTCCTTTTTAACGAAAGGATCTGCGATGCGCACGACCTCCGAGGAGGAGCAGGTAGCGGCGGACCGCCCGCTCACCGGCCGCCGCGCCGTGGTGACCGGTGCGGCCACCGGAATCGGCGCCGCGGCCGTTGCCGCGTTCCTCGATGCCGGCGCCGATGTCGTCGGCCTCTTCCATCAGACACCCCCGCCGGATGAGTTGAAGGGGCGCTGCGACTGGTTGTCCTGCGATGCGCGCGACCGCGCTTCCGTCGCCGCCGCCTTCGAATCGGCCACCGCGATCCTCGGCGGACTCGATATCCTGCTGAGCGCGGCGGGCCTCTGGCAGGCCAGCACGCCGGAGACGCTGACCGAGGACGAGTTCGATTTCGTACTGGACGCCAACCTTCGGACCACAATCCTCACCAATCAGGCGGCGTTCGAGCGCATGCGCGACACGGGCGGTCGAATCATCAATCTCGGTTCGGGCGAAGCGATTCGCGGAAATCCGCTCGCGCCGCACTATGCGGCGGCCAAGGCCGGTGTGCAGGCATGGACCCGGTCCGCGGCGGCGGCATGGGGAAAGTTCGATGTCACGATGAACGCACTCGCACCTGCGGTCGAGACGCCGGGCACCGAACGGCTTCGGGAGCATCTCGGCCCCGCGGGTTCGGCCGCGCTCGCCGAACGCCTGCGCGAGACCATCCCACTGCGCGGTGAACTCGGTGATCCGTACGCCGACCTCGGGCCCGTTATGGTGTTCCTGGCCGGACCGGGGTCACGCTATATGACCGGCCAGTTGATCGCGGTCAGCGGTGGATTGCAGATGCTGGGCGCTTGATCCGGTGAGTGAGTGACAAACAGTGGCCCTAATCCCGTCATTCACCACTTCCCCCCGCACGTCGCACACGCTTTTGGCCAACCGGCCAGTAGACTGAGGATCCGCAAAATCCGCATTGAGGAGTTGGCCCATAGTGACTGCCGTCGACGTCGAGCCCGCCGACAGCGAGCAGGACTCCGACCTCACCACCGTCGAGACCGGCGCACCGGTCGGCAAACTCGCGGCCCAGATCGCCCGTCGTATCGAGGCGGATGTCATGCGCCGCGGTTGGCCGGTCGGCGAATCCCTGGGATCCGAGGTGGACCTGCGCGAACGCTTCGGGGTCAGCCGAGCGGTGCTGCGCGAGGCGGTGCGGCTGGTCGAACATCATCAGGTCGCCAAGATGCGGCGCGGCCCCAATGGGGGCCTGTTCGTCTGCGCTCCCGATGCCGGGCCTGCGACACGAGCCATGGTGATCTACCTCGAATACATCGGCACCAGCGTGTCGGATCTGCTGCAGGCCCGGCTGCTGCTGGAACCGATCGCGGCGGGTCTTGCCGCGGAGCGGATCACCGAGGACGGAATCGATACCCTGCGCACGGCACTCGAACACGAACTCCGCCACGCCGAGGCGCCTGAGGTTCAGTCGCAGGATCCGTTGCATCCGATGCTCGGTGCATTGTCCGGAAATCCGGTGCTGCATTTGTTCATCGATGTACTGACCCGCCTCACCGCACGATATGCGCATACCTCACGCCGGCTCTCGAAGGCCGAGATACTGAGCTCCAAAGAGACTTCACGTATCGCGCATCGGGCCATCATCGAGGCCGTCATCGATGGCGACGGCGCGCGAGCCCAGACGGATCTGACCGCACACCTGGAGTCGGTGGCCGCCTGGATCGAAAAGCATCGGGTGCGTCGTGGCCAGCGGGTCGCGGGCAATGTGATCGAACCCGAAATGGTCGAGGGGCCAAGGGCAAAGCTGGCCGAGGTGGTCGCCGCCAGGATTCATGACGATATCGCCGCGCGCGGCTGGCAGGTCGGCATGGTGCTCGGCTCGGAGACCGATATGCTCGCCCGCTACGAGATCAGCCGTGCGGTGCTGCGCGAGGCCGTCCGACTGCTCGAATACCACGCGGTCGCCCAGATGCGCCGCGGGCCGGGCGGTGGACTGGTCGTCACCGAACCCGAACCGCAAGCCAGTATCGACACGATGGCGCTGTTCCTGGAATACGAGGGCGTCACCGCAGACGATCTGCGAATCGTCCGCAATGCCATCGAACTCGGCACCCTCGCCCGGGTGACCGCGCGCCACGCCGACGGCGACAACGAAGTGGCGCAACGTCTTTCGGCAGCGGTCCGGTGGCCGACCGACGGTCCCGCCGACGACCCGCGCAAGGCCGACCTCTTCCACACCGAATTGGCCGATTTGGCTGGGAATCCGGTGCTTTCGCTGTTCCTGTCGATCATCACCGAGCTTTTCCGCCGCCATGCGGCCGGACACGATCAGCCTCTCCCCGGCGACACCGCCGCTGCGGAAGTCGAACACGTACACCAACTCATCCTCGACGCGATCGTGCAGGGCGATGCCGGAATCGCCCGGCACCGCATGCGCCGCCACCTCGACGCCCTCGCCCCCTGGTGGCACTGACCCTCCCTGCCACACGGCGCTGTCAGGCCGCCAACTCGGCGTGATGTGATGGTGCAGCGCACGGATTCGCGCGCCGCGCACGATCTCGCCGGGCAAACTCGCGCGCGTCACGCCAGAACATGCGCGGCATGGCACCGAACTCGTCCGTGCCACTGGGTGCTTCGGCGATCGGGAGCGCTGCCGTATAGCCGCTGACGGCCTCGCACAAGCTATATCGTGTTTCACTGTGTGCGGTCGTCAGTAGATCTGCGGCAGCGCGTCCCGGTCGCCGGGGGTCAGCCGGTGACGCTGAACCGGGCCAGTTCGTGGGACACCATGCCGTCCAGATCAGGGGCGGGGGGCGTGGGGAGTTCGACGGGGTGATCTCGTGTCGGGAGCAGCACTACGGCGGTGCCGGGGGTGGTGATCTCACCTCGCTGGTTCTCGCAGCGCACCTCGAGGTGAATCTCGTTGCGCCCGTCGGCCTGTCGCTTGTCGACGACGGTGCCGCGCACCCAGGTGGTGTCGCCGATGTAGTTGAATTTGCGGTGTTCGCAGCGCAGCTTCCACAGCCAGCCGTCGTCGCCGATCCAGTCGGTGAGCAGGTGACACAGCCAGGTCTCGCGCATGCCGCCGTAGTCATAGGAATTCGGAAGGCCGAGCTCCTGTGCCCGCGCGGGCTCCCAATGCAGCCGCTGCACGGTATCCGGAATGTTCAACCCGTTGGCCGGGTACAGCCCCGGTGCCTTGCGCCGGATATTGGCGGCGATCTTGAATGCGCCCGGTGGGGTGAGCTGCATACCCCAGCCCAGATGCCAGACGACCACATCGGTGGTGGTCAGCGGCCCCTTCACCTTGGGTTGCAGCACCTCGCCGACCGCCACGTCCTCCCAGTAGCGCGGTTCGGTGCCGCGCCTGGTCTCGGCGGCGTACGCCGCGTCGATTTCGGCGAGTTGCGCTGGCGTATAGGGGGTTTGCTCCATTTTCTCTTTGGCCCGCTTACTCGAGGTGTGCCGCTCGGCATTGATCCAGGTACCGCGCCGCACGGCGTGCATCTCACCGGATCCGTTGGTGTACAGGTAATCCTGGGTGACGTGCGCGGTGCGGCCACCGAAGCTGCTGCGCTTGGGCTGCACGCCCACCTGTGTCTGTAGGACCCTGCTGCGGTCACCGAGGCGCAGCGGCTGCCACCACTCGAATTCCATTACGGCCTGATAGGAGCCCAGTCCGGCGAAGGGGTCGCCCTTCAGCAGTGCCTTGGTCTCGGCGTCCGGCTTCGGTGCGGCATCTTCGCCCATCGTGTACAGGAAGGTGGGTGGCGCGATGAGCGAACCCCAGCGGGTGCGTTGCGCGTATTCCGGGTCGCAGTACAGCGGATTGTCGTCGCCGTAGCCGAATGCGAAGTGGCGCACACCATCCCAGGTCACCTGGTAGTTGTGCGGCGGATTGCGCTGCGGATTCGGTATGCCGAGGCGGCGGCGGGACCGCTCGATCGCCTGGTCGGTCAGCACGCCGAACTGCTCGGCGGACTTGTCCTCGGTGCTCGTCACAGATCCTCCTCGATCCTTACGGTCAGGCCGTCGTGCGTTCGGCGAGTCGGGCTCGCACGATATCCAGCAGTTCCACGCGACTCACCTTGCTCGACGGTGTACGCGGCAATTCGTCGAGCACGACGATGTGCGCGGGCACCTCATAGGGCATCAGCTGAGTACGGCAGAGCGCGACGAGTTCGGCGACCGCGGGCGGCGTGCGTCCGGGTTCGATCTCGACGGCCGCCACCGGCACCGCGCCGAGTCGCGCATCCGGCAGTCCGGCCACCGCCGCCTCCCGCACCGCGTCGTGCGCTTCCAGTACGCGTTGGACCGTCTCCGGCTGCACCTTGAAGCCGCCGCGAATAATGGCGTCATCGGCGCGGCCCTCGATCCACAGGAACCCGTCCTCGTCGATTCGGGCCAGATCACTGGTGCGCACCCACACCGCGGCGCCCTGTGCGGTCTGCTCGGTTCGGACCTCGAGCCGTCCGGTCTTCCCGGTCGGCAGTTCGATGCCGTTCTCGTCGGTCACGCGCAGCTCGACGCCGTCCAAGGCGCGCCCGGTACTGCCGACCTTGCGGTCCCACCACTGCTCGTGCATCGGCAGTGTCCACCCGGCGACGGCACCGGCGAATTCGGTTGCGCCGTAGGTCATCAGGACGCGCAGACCGTATTTCTGAAAGAACGCGTCGGCGAGTTCGGGCGGACAGGGCGCGGTGCCGGAGGTAACCACCTGCAGGCTCGCCAACCGCTGCTTCGGCACATCGGCCTCTAGCACGGTGCGCAGGGCCGCGGGCACCAAACTCACCGCACGCAGCTGGTGGCGTTCCACCGCACGCAGCCACGGCTCCAAGGCGAATTTGGACATCAGGATCATGCGACGCCCGGTGGCCAGACAGGCCAATGCCCGCCACAGCCCGCCGATATGCACCAGCGGCGCGGATACGAGTGCCGCCGATCGTGTCAGCAGCCGACCAGGCTTCGGCGTTTGTCCACCCGAAACGAGGGCGTGGTCGAGCTGTCCGACGCGTAGGTGCACCCGCTTCGGCGGACCGGTCGTGCCGGAGGTGAGCATTTCGACGGCGACGCCCGGATTGGTCGCGGCGTCAGGGGCGGTGGCACCACCCGCCGGACGCAGCGCACCATCGGTGCCGAGTTCCATGGCGAGACCGTGCGCGGTCACCGCGGCGAGTACGCCCGCACGCGCGAGCGCCTCGGACCCGGCGATAACGATCGGAAGCTCGCAGCGGGCGATATCGGCCGCGAGCCGGGCGGCAGGCTGCAGCGGGCTGAGCATCACCACGCAGCGCCCGGAGGCGATCACCGCGGCGACGACCGCGACATGTTCGGGACGGTTCTCCAACACAACGCCGACGCGCGCGTCGGCGCGCAGGCCAGCGGCATCGAGCGCAGCATCGACGGTCCGCGCGGTCTGCTGGACCATGCCCCAGGTCCACCAGCGCTCCTCGTGCTCGATCGCCTCGGCATCGGCGGGCGCCTCGGCCAGCAACAGGGACAGTCGGTCGCGAATTCCCATGTGATCAGCCTTTCGGAAGGCCGAGCACCTGCTCGGCGAGAACGTCGGTCGAGGTGTTCGACTCCGCGCGATAGCGCCGCATCGGGCCGTTGCTCGGACCACTCCGTCTTGCGCGGAGATCGAGTCCACGAGCTCACCACTCGAATAAGAGTACACTGATTTATTCATTCGAACAGACACCCGAGAAGCCTGATAGATCACATCCGTGGCATGAAGGTGCAGATTTCCGCACCAGATTTCCAATCTGCCACCTGATTCCAGCGCGCGAACCGAACCGTGTCGCCAGCAAGGAGAGCGGCGGACCTGATGCCCACTTCGGGTCAGCCGACCCATTTCAGGGCACCGATACACCGACTGGGCGGAATCAACGGATCCCACCCCCGCGCCGACATCGCTACAGCGACCGAGCGGATCCCAGCGGCACTAGACCGGATCACTGGCAGCGGTTACGCGCGGCACCGCCGCCCCACCCCGATGCCTCCGCGTGGCCGGCACCAGCAGCTCGAACTGGGCAGACAGCGACCCTCGGTTACGCGGATCGCCTTGCGCCACGCCGTCCAGCGGCACGAACTGCTCGTGCTCCCAAACGAAGTCGAGCGGTTCGACTTCCGCGCGCACGAACTCATCTGCCCACTCCAACTTCTTCTGGTGCTCCGGATCGGTCTCGAAATCCCACGCCATTGCATCCGACCGGGTGACGCCTGCGGGCCCTGCCGCTGCCACAGTCGGTCCACGCGGTGGCAGGAAACCGTTCTGAACCAAGACCGTGGATCTCGACGACACCGTGCCGTGCCGTCATGTCCGCGTGTACGCGGCCTGGCCCGCCGGCCCCTGCGCCGCATTCCAGGCGTGATGCTGCGCCTGACAGGACCACGGTGACCTCCGCACGCGAATCGCCGGAAAGCCTTGGCGGAGTGCGGATTCGGGGCCGTGCCAGCGCCGTCGACATCTCCTGGCCCCGGCCGCTGCCGCAGTCGGTACACGCGCGGTGTCCGGAAACCGTTCTGAACGAAGACCATGGATCTCGGCGGCACCGTACTGCCATGTCCGCGTGTACGGGGCCTGGCCCGCCACCCTCGCCGTTGCATTCCAGGCGTGATGCTGCGCCTGACAGGACCACGGTGACGTCCACCCGCGAGTCGCCGGAAGGTGGCAGAGTGCGCTTTCGGGGCCGGGCCAGCGCCGTCGACATCTCCCGGCCCGGCCGCTAGATTCCGACGAGGTCGGCCAGCCGCGCCCGATGCGAAGCCGGGCCGCCGAACAGCTGCTCGGATGACTTCGCGCGCTTCAGATACAGGTGCGCGTCATGCTCCCAGGTGTATCCGATGCCACCGTGGATCTGGATGTTCTCCTTGGCGGCATGGGTGCCGATCTGCGAGCAGTACGCCGCCGCCAATGCCGCGGCCGTCGACAGCTCGGTCGAACCGGCGGCCGCCACAGTGGCGGCATGGTAGGCGGCCGAGCGTGCCGCCTCGACCTCGAGCAGCATGTCCGCACACTTGTGCTTGATGGCCTGGAACGAGCCGATCGGCCGGTCGAACTGAACCCGGATCTTGGCGTATTCGACCGCGGCGTCCAGACATGCCTGCGCCACACCGACTTGCTCGGCGGCCAGCGCGACGACCGCGAGGTCGAGAACGCGGCGCAGATACGCCGGGGCACCCGTGGGCGGGCTGATCCGTTGCGCCACAGCGTTGTTCAGGTCGATCCTGGCCAGTCGGCGGGTCGGATCCAGCGTCTCCAACCGGGTTCTGGTGACCCCGGCCGCGGTTGCGTCCACGGCGAACAGCCCGAGTCCGGCCTCACCGCCCGCCACGACGAGCAGCAGATCGGCTTTGTCGCCGTCGATGACGAACATTTTGGTGCCGGACAGCGTCCAGGCCTCCCCCGCCCGCGTCGCCATGGTGGTGACATCCGCCAGCCGCCACGAGCCGCTCTCCTCGGCCAGCGCCAGTGTCGCGGTCAGCGAGCCGTCGGCGATTGCGGGCAGCCAGCGCGCCTTGGCCGACTCGTCATCGCAGGTGGAAAGCGCCTGGCCCGCTAGTGCGACCGTCGAGAAATATGGCGAGGGTAGCAGCGCCCGCCCCATCTCCTCGAGCACGATGCCCAATTCGACCGGACCGCCGCCCGATCCGCCGTACTCCTCCGGCAATGCCAGGCCGTGCAGGCCGAGTTGCTCGGCCATCTGCTTCCACAGCGCGAGATCGTGGCCCGGTTCGGTTTCCATCCAGTGCCGCACCGCCGCACTCGGGGATTTGTCCGCCAGGAAACGGCGCACGGTAGCGCGGAGTTCTTCCTGCTCCGCCGTGAACGAAAAGGCCATCACCGCGGCAACTTCGAGCGCAGATAGACATCGAAGTCCGGCATCCGCGACCGGTCGACGATCTCGAGCCGCACACCAGAAGGCGCCAGGTGGTAGGCGAAGATCGACGGCTCGCCGTCGACCACCGCGCAGGCCTCCAAGGCGAATCCCGCCGCCTCGAGCCGCTTCGATGTGGTCGCGACGTCGTCGCAGAAGTAGCCGAGATGGTGCGTCGCGACGTGCGGCGGCGCCGCCGTCCACGGTGTCCCGGGAATCTCCTGCACCAGTTCGATGTGCGGAGCGTCGAGCGAATAGGTGAAGCTCAGCTGCATCACCCGCTCGCCGTCGGCCAGCCGGACCGGCACTTCGGCGGTTTGCGTCGCGGTCCACCGGTAGCCCGCGAGCTCGGTCATCCGCACTTTCCATTCCTCGATATCCGGCACCACTATCCCGGTGTGATAGAGATCCGCGGCGCGGAGTATTTGTGTCACAGGGGAATCCGTCACGGCGATCACCACTCCAAGCGCAGTGACTGGATGCCGTACATGTTGCCGTGCTGCGACAGCTCCTGTCCGGGCACGATCCGATATTCCGGAATCCGCTTGTGCCACTCCTCGACCGCCACATTCAGCTCCAGGCGCGCCAGATGCGAACCCAGGCAACGGTGCGGACCGGATCCGAATGCGATGTGATTGGTCGCGGTGCGATGCAGATCCACCTCCAGCGGATTCTCGAACCGCTCGGGATCGCGATTGGTGACCGCCAGCGGCAGCATCACCATCTCGCCTGCCTTGACCGGGCAGCCACCGATCTCGGTGTCGCGCATCGCTTTCCGGGCGGGCACCACGAACGAGTAGACGCGCAGGATCTCCTCTACGCTCGTCGCGATCAGCGACGGGTCGGCGATGATCGCCTCGCGCTGCTCGGGATGGGTGGCGAAGTGATAGAGGGCCCAGCCGATGGAGATCGGGACCGTATCGAAGCCCGCCTGGAACAGCAGAATGCAGAACGCGTGCATATCCGCATCGCTGATCGGCTCGCCATCGATCTGGTAATTCATTGCCCGCGAGAGCAGATCGTCACGCGGGGCCTCGCGCCGCAGTGCGATCTGCTCGTCGAAATAATCCGAAACGGCCCGCATCGCGGCAAGTTGTCGGGACCCTTCTGGATCCTCGTCGTAGGTCAGGTGCAGCATGTCGTGCACCCAGTCCAGGAAGATCGGCAGATCCGCCTCGGGCAGGCCGACCAGCCGCATGAAGATAATGGTCGGGAACCGGCGGGCGAATTCGTCGAGGACATCGGCACTGCCGCCGTCCTTCAGCTGATCGATCAGCTCGATCGCGACCTGCCGGATCTCCGCCTCACGGGCGGCGATGGTCTTCGGGGAAAAGTCGTTGCCGAGCAGTCGCCGCCATTTCGTGTGCACGGGCGGATCCAGCATCTCCGGAATCCAGAGGAACCTGGGATTCGGCTCGAGTGCGGTCACCGAGGTGTTCGAGAAGGTGCGCCAGTCCTGCAGCGCCTCCTGCACCGCCCGACCTTCCGTGACGACCCAGTACCCGCGCGCGATGGTGCTGCGGAATCCGGAATGGGTGCGGGCGATTTCATCCCATCGCCGCTGATGACTCAGGACCGGACCGCCGAGCCGGTTGTCGAAGTGATACGCGGGGACACCGTCGTAGGTGCCCTCGGGCTCGAGCGCAGTGCTCATCGCTGATCCTCTCTGGAATGCCGCCGCGCCGGGCACTGTATTCGCGTCTCCGCGGGCCGGTGGGCGTTACGGCCGCACCCGTGCCGCATCGCGGCCTCGTAGTACGTCACGCGCATGCCGCGACCCGGCATGCCTCGACTCGTCGTGCTGGTCCAATATACCGGCCAGCCCTTATTTCGTAACCTCTTTTGCCTTCTGTTGACGAATTCTTCCTCGTCGTGCGCTGAAGCAACTCGCAATTAGCAGCCTATTTGACTGCCAGTGCCAGTCGAGGCGCTATCCCATGGGATGGACATTCAGCTTCCGACGAGGACACATTCCCTTCGGCATGCCTCCCGGTCAGGTGACCGCGCCGTCGATCTTCAGCGCGATCAGCTCCTCCTCGCTGAGACCGAGCCCGAGCAGGATTTCGTCGGTATGTTCGGCGAATTGCGGTGCCCGCGTGAGGGTTACCGGCGTTTCGTCGAACTGGACCGGGTTGGCGACCAGTTCACGGTCGATGCCGTCGGCATCGACCACCGGGACGATCAAATCGTTGGCACGCAGCGACGGATCCCGACCGACCTCCCACGCGTTCTGCACCGCCGCCCATTGCCCCTCCCCACTGCCGAGGATCTCGACCCACTCGTCGAAGGGACGCGCCGCGATGATCTCGGCGACGAGCTCGGCGGCCCGCGCCGCATTGGCCATCAGCTTCTCGGTGCTGTCGAAGCGTTCATCGGCGGCCAATTCCGCGCGACCGGCCAGCCTGCAGAACTCGGGCCAGTAGCGGCCGGGTTGCAGCATCGACAATTCGAGCCACCGCTGATCTGAAGTGCGGTACGCCCCGATGAGCGGGTTCGTGGCCGAACCGTGCCGCGGCGGCGTATTCACCGGCAGCGGACCACCATTCATCAATGCGAGATTGACCGTGAACTGCGTCGCCCAGGCGCCGACGCCGAGCAGTGAGACGTCAACGACCGACGGTTCCCCCGTCATCTTCCGCGAGTAAAGGGCGGCCGCGATACCACCGGCAATGGTCATGCCGCCGATCGAATCGCCGTAGGCGCCCGCGGGCATCCGCGTCATACGGTCGGCGTCGGGCGGGGTCACCCCGGCGGCGCTGCCGCCGCGCGCCCAGAATGCCGTGCTGTCGTAGCCGCCCTTGGTCGCCTCCTCGCCGCGCACACCGAAGCCGCTGCCTCGCACGTAGATGATGTCCGGGTTGATCGCGCGCACGTCCTCGAGGTCGATCCGCAATTTGGCTCGCGCCTGCGGCAGGAAATTCGTCAGGAATACATCGCTGCTGCGGATCAACTCCTCTAGCACCCGGCGTGCGGACGGTTTCTCCAGTGCGAGACCGACACTGCGTTTGCCCCGGTTCGGGCCCTCCATGATCGGGAAGAACGACGATCCGGCGCTGTTCGCCTCGTAGCCGAGCACCCTGACCAGTCCGCGCTGGGCATCGCCCCGTTCCGCGTGCTCGATCTTGATCACGTCGGCGCCCCAGTCCGCGAGCACCGCACCCGCCGCCGGGACGAAGGTGAACTGCGCGACCTCGAGTACGCGCACGCCCTGCATCGGTTTGTGCATCGAACCAGCTCCTCTTAGCGTCGGTAATTCAAGAAGAGTATCCGCTATTCAACCGACACCACAAGGTTGTGCGGCCTCAGACCGCATCGGTCGCCCTGGGCTTCGATGGCACGATCCAGGCCACGAGATGCTCCACATCCAGGGCCGTCGGCACCCGCTCGGTCCACAGGAACTGCTCCATCACGGCGAAGATCGCACATGCGGCGACCATGGCGTCACGGTCCGGATCCGGGCTCCCGCCCGCCGCCAACGGCACCGCGAGCAGTTCGGCGATCCGGCGACGCAGCTCGACACCACCGAAGGCCGATCGCCCGTCGCGGGACGTATTGCGCAGCACCGCCCGTGTCGTCGCGGCCACCTCCCGGTCGGCCGCCTGCTTGAAAACCACCTGTATACAGGCCCTGACCTGATCGACGGGGTCGGTATAGCGAGCACATCGGCGACGGATATGACCGAGCAACCGCCGGGCTCCGTCGTCGGCGATCGCGGCCATGAGATCGTCCTTGCTCCGGAATGCCCGATAGAAGGCGTCATTGGAAACCCTTGCCCGGCGGACGATCTCGACGATTCGCGGATTTCCGTCCGGATCGTCGCGCATCAGCTCCATGCCCGCGTCGAGCAGGCGGCGCACTTCATCCCGTGCGATCGCGTAGCGATCCCCCGTTCGCCGCCGCACCGCCCGGGCCACCAGGGATTCGCCATCGACGGGGTCGTCCCCGACGTGTGGACTCGTCATATAAAAGAGTGTACTGTTCGAACATCGATTCACCAGAATCGTTTTCTTGCACGGTGGTATGGCGTTCTGTCGAACGGAGTTGGAATGGCCGAGGGGTCACAGGTCGTAGGACCGCGGATCGGCATTGCCGATCCCGCCGATATCGCGCTCCGTGCGGCCGCGGCGATCGGCCGTCCACTGCACGAGCTGACCCAGCTGACCGGTGGCACTTCCAGCCTCACCTACTCGGCCGTGACCGATGAGCGAGTTCGCGTCGTGGTCAAGGTCGCTCCGCCGGGTCTCGAGCCGGTCCGGAACCGGGATGTGCTGCGCCAAGCCCGCGCACTCACCGCCCTCGCCGCGGTGCCCGCCGTGGCCGTGCCGCGGGTGCTCGGTTCCGATGTCGGCGCACCGCCGCAAGTTCCGCCGCTGTTCGTCATGTCCTTCGCGGACGGTGAGGGTTACGAACCGCGCCATCTCGAGCTCGAACGTCGCCCCGCTCCGAACGAGGTGCGTGCGCGGGCGGCGGCGGCGGCCAGCATGCTGGCGGCACTGCATACGGTCGGCCCCGCCGAATTGGGCATCGACGAACCGGCGGTCGCCCTCGACACCGAGGTCGAGCGGTGGCAGCGGGCCTTCGCCACCTGTGTGCTCGAACCAGATGCCGAGCTCGACGAAGTCGAGTGCCGGACACTGCTCACCACGGCAGTTCCGAAGCCGCTGCCGCCCGCACTCCTGCACGGTGACTGGCGGCTGGGCAATATGCAGTGCGTCGGGACCGAAATCCGGGCTGTGATCGATTGGGAAATCTGGTCGGTCGGCGATCCGCGCCTGGACCTGGCGTGGCTGCGACTGATGTCCGATCCCGCCCATCCCACGGCCGTCGCGCCCGCGGCACCGACGCTCGAACCCGACGAACTGCTCGCCGCGTACGAGACGGCGCGCGGCACACCGGTCGCGGACCTCGGCTGGTTCGACGCCTTGGTCCGCTACAAACAGGCCGCCGCATCCGCGCTGCTGGTCAAGAACGCCGTACGCCGCGGCCAGGTCACCGAGCGGGTGGAACGGATGCGCCACGGCATCCGGCCGTTGCTCATGGCCGCCCGCACCTACCTGACCCACTGATCCCTTTCGGAGGACCCGATGCTGGATTTCACGATCGAAC
The DNA here is from genome assembly GCF_040674755.1 of Nocardia sp. NPDC049737. Lineage (NCBI taxonomy): Bacteria > Bacillati > Actinomycetota > Actinomycetes > Mycobacteriales > Nocardiaceae > Nocardia > Nocardia sp. NPDC049737. Next base: position 182,228 of record NZ_JBFANH010000005.1, read on the forward strand.
CCGAGTTCCAGGCCAAGCTGGACTGGGCCGCGGAGTTCGTGCGCAAGGAGGTCGAGCCGCTCGACCTGCTGTTCCCGCACGGCGGCGACCCGTACGACACCGGTAATGAAAAGGCCCGTGCGATCCTGCGGCCGCTGCAGGAGCAGGTCCGGGCGCAGGGCCTGTGGGCCTGTCACCTCGGCCCCGAACTCGGTGGGCCGGGCTACGGTCAGGTCAAACTCGCCTACCTCAACGAGATCCTCGGCCGATCCTATTGGGCGCCAACGGTTTTCGGCACCGCCGCACCGGACACCGGTAATGCGGAGATCCTGGCCATGTTCGGTACCGAGGAGCAGAAGACCCGCTACCTACAGCCGCTGCTCGACGGCGAGATCGTCTCCACCTTCTCGATGACCGAACCGCAGGCGGGCGCCGACCCGAAGGAGTTCGTGTGTCGCGCCTGGCGTGACGGGGATGAATGGGTGATCGACGGCGAGAAGTGGTTCTCCTCCAATGCCAGGTACGCGGCATTCCTCATCGTCATGGCCGTCACCGATCCGGATGCGCCGCCACACGCCCGCATGTCGATGCTGATCGTGCCCGCCGAGACGCCCGGCATCGAGATCAAGCGCAATGTCGGAACCATGGATGAACGCGACGCCCTCGATGAGGGCATCCACGGCTACATCCGCTACCACCAGGTCCGCGTTCCACTCGACGCCATGCTCGGCGCACCCGGCGAGGGCTTCAAGGTCGCCCAGGCCCGCCTCGGTGGCGGTCGCGTCCACCACGCGATGCGCACGGTAGGCAAATGCACCCGCGCCTTCGACATGATGTGCGAGCGAGCGCTGTCGCGCCGCACCCAGGGCACCCTGCTCGCCGATAAGCAGGCCGTACAGCAGTTCATCGCGGACTCCTGGATCGAACTGCAGCAGTACCGATTGCTGGTGCTGAACACCGCCTGGATCATCGACACGCAGCCGCACGGCGCAGCCCGCACACAGATCGCGATGTGCAAGGTGGCGATGGCCAAGGTGCTGCACGACATCATCCAGCGCGCACTGCATCTGCACGGATCGCTCGGCACCACCAACGAGCTGCCGCTGGCGAAGTGGTGGATGGCCGCCCCGAATCTCGCCCTCGCCGATGGTCCGACCGAGGTGCACCGCACCACTGTCGCCAAGCAGATGCTGAAGAAGTACCGGCCCGCCGAGGGGCTGTTCCCCAGCGAGCACATTCCGCCGAAGCTCGAGGATGCGCGAAAGCGCTACGCGCACATCATTAATGACGACAGCCTGAGCGGTGGGGTGAACGCATGACGGCGGGGCTGTTCGACCTGTCCGGCAAGGTCGCGCTGGTCACCGGCGGCAGCCGCGGCCTCGGCCTGGAAATGGTGCGCGCCTTCGCCACCGCGGGCGCGGATGTGGTGATCACCAGCCGCAAACTCGAGGCCTGCGAGGTGGCCGCCAAGGAGGTCCGGGCGCTGGGGCGGCGCGCGCTGCCGTTCGCGGCGCATGTCGGTCACTGGGACGATCTCGGCCGACTCACCGACGCGGCGTACGAGGAGTTCGGCAAGGTCGACATCCTGGTCAACAATGCCGGTATGTCGCCGCTGGCGCCGTCCTCGGAGGAGACCAGTGAAGAGCTGTTCGACAAGGTGATCGGGGTCAATTTCAAGGGCCCGTTCCGGCTCGCATCGCTGATCGGGCGGCGGATGGCCGACGGCGACGGCGGCTCGATCATCAATATCTCCTCCTCGGGCGCGTTGCTGCCGCAACCGCGCTTCGGCCCTTACGCCGGAGCCAAGGCCGCCCTGAATGTGCTGACCACTGTCTTTGCCCAGGAGTACGGCCCGAAGGTGCGGGTCAACACCATCTCGGCGGGCCCGTTCCTCACCGATATCTCCAAGGCCTGGGCGGCGGAGAAACGACACACCACCCGCAGTGCGCTCGGCAGGCCGGGTAAGCCGGAGGAGATCATCAGCACCGCGCTTTACCTCGCCAGCGACGCCTCCAGCTACACCACCGACGCACTGATCCGGGTGGACGGCGGGCTGTACTGAGGGCTGATCCGACTGCCGGACAACGGAATTAATATTTCCGGTAGAGAATAACGTTGCTCTCGGACCGAAAGGTGATCACATGCCATTAACCGAAATAGATGCGCACACCGCGCTGGTCGTCGTCGACCTCCAGGATGCGGTGGTAGCGCTGCCGACCGTGCGCTCCGCGAAGTCGATTGTCGAGCAGTCGATCCGGCTGGCCGACGCGTTCCGGAAACGCAACCTCCCGGTCGTGATCGTGACGGCGGCCGGCGTCGCGCCCGGCCGCACCGAGGCGAGCCGTGCTCGCGCGGCGGGCGGACAGTCCAGCTCGGCGGCCGCGAATTCGGCGGCCGAGGCCGTCGCGCTGCTGTCCGAGTTGGGGCCGCGGCCGGGTGACCACACCGTGATCAAACGGGTCTGGGGCGCGTTCCACGATCCCGTGCTCGCGGCGTGGCTGCGCGAGCACGACGTCACCCAGGTCGTGGTTACCGGTATCGCCACCAGTATGGGTGTCGAATCGACCGCGCGTGGCGCGCACGAGTACGGCTTCAACGTCACGATCGCCACCGACGCGGTGACCGATCTGGATCAGGAAGATCACGACTACGTGCTGCGCAAGGTGTTTCCCAAGATCGCGGAAACCGGCACCACCGACGAGATACTCGCCCTCCTCGACAGGTCCACGATCAGCGGATGAATCTCGCCGAGACGGCGGCCTGGACCAACCTCCGGACCCACCAGGGCGACCTGCGCAAAACCCCGCTGCGCGAATTGTTCAGCCGGGAGTACCGGCACGCCCGAAAGTAACCGACGGATCCACCGCACCGACAGCGGTCTTCGCTGCCTAAGTCGCACGCCCACCAGGATGGCCGACAGGATCGGAGCGACGGCGGCGCTGGCGGCCGCAGTAGCGAAAGCCACGGAATACGCAGTTGCCGAGGATATTTCGAGGCCCTCGACCCGCATTGTGAACGCGGCGACCGACTTCGACGTTCCGGGGGTGCGCCTCACCGCGTTCGCGCTATCGGCGCGCCCGATCCGTATCACCCCGTCTAGATCGGCGGTATCGGCCCAGCAGTTCCATCGCCTCGTCCAGCAGCAGCGGGAGGGCGGGCAGCATGCGTTGGTGCATGTCGTTCCACTGGCCGGACTTGCGGCCGCGTTTGATCAGCAAGGCGGTCGCGGCGGACTCCTTGTATTTGGTGAGCGCCTCGAACCACGGCAGGTCCCGCAGGGCGGCGCCGCGCGCCTCCTGGTAGGCGTCGACCAGTTCGGCCTTGCCCGGCATGCCGGTCGGCTCATCGGATACCGACGCCGGATGTGCGGCCTCGTCGGTGAAGAAGGTCAACCAGCTCACGTCGATCCTGGGGTCGCCGAGGGACCAGATTTCCCAGTCGATGATCGAGGTGATGTGGTCGGCCTCGCACAGTGTGTTGCCGAGTCGGTAATCACCATGGGTGAAGACCGGTGTCATGGCGGCGGGCACGGTGGCGTGCAGGCGGTCCGCGACCGCTTCGTATCCGGTGCGCAGATCGTCCGTCACAGTGATGAAAGCCCTTGTCCAGCGGTCGATCTCAGCGCCGAGAGTGACCACCGGCTCAGTCGCGAGCGCGGTGTGCTCTGGGTTCACCCGATGCAGATCGGCGAGCATTCTGGCCGCGTCCAAGGCACGAGCCCGCACCTGGTTCGCGGGCAGCGTGCCGCGCGGCACGAGCACCGGCTCGACGCAGGTACCAGGCACCCGGTCCATGGCGACGAACGGTGGGACCGTCGGCGGTGCGCCCCCGTCGTGGAACAGAACCTTCGGCACCCGCACCCCTGGTCGATCCGCCAGTGCTTCCATGATCCGTGCCTGGCGCAGCACATCTCGGTTGCGAACCGGTGCCAAACCGGGCGGCGCCACCTTCAGCACGACACGTTCGTATCCAGTTGGCGCACCCGTTAATTCGGCCAAGTAGGTCAGGCTCGATGTCCCGCCCGTGAGTGGTTCGATACCGACAACCGTGGCGCCGGGCGCCCAGCTACGGACCGCGGTCGCGCTACGCGCGGTTAGGTCCCGCATCAACGCCGAACTATTCGCGACAATGCTCATACTCACCCTTATCCTTTCGTCGGTACGATCGGCGACCATATGTGCCGGCTCACGTTTCAGCGACAGGCTCACGATGTCGTTGCTGCGCCTCCACACAAGGCTCTGAGCGAGAAGGTGTTTCGCGACTGCGGTCGGCGCGGCGGCGATCAGATTGCAGGTGCCCTACGAGCGGATGCGCATCTCGGCGAGAGTGTTGCGTGCGTCCGGCCGGTCGAACCGCACCCATGCGACGGCCCCCTCGACCGTGGCGTCGTGCGATACCGGTCCCGGTTGGCTGATACTCACCCTGCGGTCGGCTGACGATCGGCCGTCAGCGCCGCGACGATATCTCGGCGCACCAACTTGCCGGTCGCAGTGCGCGGCAGTTCCGGCCAGTACGTGATGTGATCGGGAGTCTTGGAGCCGCGCAATGTCTTTCGCACCTGCGCGCGCAGTTGCTCGGCATCGACGTGCACTCCGCTGCGCGGCACGACGACGGCCTCGATCCGCTGACCCCACTCCTCGTCGGCCACACCGACGACCACCGCGTCGAGCACGTCGGGATGCCGCAGCAGGACGTCCTCGATCTCGGCGGGCGCGATATTCTCCGCGCCGCGGATGATGGTGTCGTCGACCCGGCCCTCGATGTAGAGATAGCCGTCGGCATCGAGGCGGCCGTGGTCGCGGGTGTTGAAGTAACCGCGTTCATCGACCGAGGCACCGTGCCCGGCGTATTCACCCGAGACCTGCTCGCCGCGCACCCAGATCTGGCCGGGCTGCCCGGCCGCGGCGACACCGCCGGATTCGGTGCGAACCTCGAGTTCGATACCGGGCACCGGCCGACCGGCCGAACCGATGCGGGCACGCACCGCGGGATCGTCACTGGCGACGGCCGCGCGATGCTCCTCGGGCCCGAGCACCGAGATCGTGGACGAGGTCTCCGTCAGCCCATAGGCATTGACGAAATCGACATGGGGCCACTCGCGCAGCGCGGTCTCGATCACCCGTACCGGCATCTTGGCGCCGCCGTAAGCGAGCCCACGCAACGACGGCACCGCGCGGTCCAGCCCGTCACCGTCCATGATCCGGGCGAGCATGGTCGGCACGACCATCGCATTCGTTATCCGCTGCTCACGCACGAGTTCGAGCCACTGCTGGGGGCTGAACTGTTCGAGGGTGAGCACCCGACGCCCGGCATACAGGTTCGTCAAAACATTCGACACGGCCGCGATGTGGTACGGCGGCACGCTCATCAGCGCGGCCTCGTCGGCGTCCGCGCCCGCGAATTCCACCGTCCCGAGCACATACGACACCAAGTTGTGGTGCCGCAGCACCACACCCTTCGGCGCGGATGTCGTGCCGCTGGTATAGATCAATACCGCCGGTGTTTCCGGAGCCGCCGGAACCTCGTCATCGTCGCCACCGGCATCCGCCGCGGCAGCAATCCACTCTTCGGGACTCCGCACCGACAACCCCGCCCGACGCAATGCCTCGGCCTGCTCAGGATCTGCGATACCAAGTGCGCGTGGGTGATTCGCCAACAACGCGTCCAGTTGCTCCGCACCGAGGCGGTAGTTCACCGGCACCAACGGCACACCCGCCTGGGCCGCCGCGAACAGCGCCACCGGGAAGGCCGGACCGTTGACAGCGAGGTAGACGATCGCGTCGGCACCGGCCGCACGAACTACCCGCGCAGCACCGGCGGCCAGTTCACGCAGCCGAACCGGAGTCAGTCCATCGTCGGTCCGCCCGACCACGATTCGGTCGCCGAAACCGTCGGCGGCCATATCCAACAGCATCGCTACGTTCATCGATGCGCTTTCAGTCCGAGGCCGGCAGCGGCTTGGCGTTCTTGAGCGGCAGCGCGACGCCATTTGCCGCCAGCGTGCCCTGACCCGCTTTCGTGCAGAGCAGTTCCACACCGATTTCCTCATCAGCGTAGCGCTTGCCGAGCTGCGAACCGCCGAGTTGTGCGGGATCGGCGGTGCCCACCGGGACGCCGTCGGGGCCCTTCGGATCGACCATCGCCGCACCGCCACAGGTGATCTCGAGGTCGACCTGCGGAGCGCGGACGACAATGACCGTCGTCGTGTCGACCGTGCTGGCGAGCGTCTGCCCCACGCGTGGCTTCATCGCAACTTCCTCCGTGGATCTCGTCGTGCATCTCGCCCCGACCGCCGTCGTCACGAGCACATCCGGACGACCGAGACCAGAGAAGAGTATACGACTTATCTAGAATCCGCAGCAGCCCGAGGCCAGCCCGAGGTGCCGGACAGCGCGCTGCTATTGCTTGTCTACCACATATTAAGCGGTTCGATTCGGACGGCGACCAGCACGCACTCCAATGTCGCTGGTAGAACAATTTGTTACACTCTAATCCGGCTGCTGCGCCGCATTCAGGCCGACCCACGAACATCGGAGTTTCCGGATGGAGCTGAAAACCGTCCTGTTCGACGTGACCGAGCACGTCGCGACGATCACCCTGAACCGACCGGAAGCGATGAACAGCTTCAATCAGGAGATGCTCGAGGACTTCGATCGCATCTGGCAGCGAGTGAAGTTCGATGACGATATCCGTGTCGTCGTGCTGCGCGGCGCGGGCGACCGCGCATTCTGCACCGGCATGGACGTCAAACAGGGCATCGACCGGCACACCAATGTCTGGTCGCAGACCGATCCCGGCGAGAAGTTGTCGCCCAAGCTCAACCAGGTGTGGAAACCACTGGTCTGCGCGGTGCACGGGATGGCGGCCGGTGGCGCGTTCTATTGGCTCAACGAGGCCGACATCATCATCTGCGCGCAGGACGCGAGCTTCTTCGACCCGCATGTCAGCTACGGACTGACCGCGGCGCTGGAGCCGATCGGGCTCGCGCGCCGCATTCCGCTGGGTGAGACATTGCGCATCGCGCTGCTCGGCCTGGACGAGCGCCTGTCCCCCGAGCGCGCCATGCAGATCGGCCTGGTCAGCGAGATACTGCCGCGCGATCAACTCTGGGATCGCGCCGACGAGATCGCCCGCATCATCGCCGCCAAACCACCCGCTGCCATCCAGGGCACGGTCCGGGCGATCTGGGAGTCGCTCGACACCGGCCGCACCCAGGCACTGCGCACCGGCCTGTCCTACACCCAGATCGGAAACCCCATCGGCAAGGCCGAAGTAGACCGCGCCGCGGTGCCGCGCAGCAAATGGACGCTGCGCTGACGCGCTTCCATCACCGATCACAAAGTCCAAGAGGAGAATTCGATGAAGTTCGGCATGCCGTGGCCCGGCCGCGACGTCGGGAGGGAGGCCGAGCAGGCAGGTGTGCAGGCCTTCTGCACCGGGGACTTCGTCGACCACGACGCCTACCTGACCGTGGCCGAGATCGTCGCCAATACCGAACGCGCACTGGTCGGCCCGGCCATCGCCTACGCCTTCGCGCGTACCCCGTACGCGCACGCCACCGCCCTGCGTCAACTGCACCGCCAGGCGCCCGGCCGATTGTTCCTCGGCCTCGGCACCGCCGCATTCCGGATCAACCGCGACTGGTTCGGCGTCCCCGCCGATCGTCCCGTGGACCGGATCGCCGAGACCATCGATGTGGTGCGCGCCTGGCTGCATGCGGAAAACGGCGAAAAGATCCAGTACTCCGGGGAGTTCTACTCGATCGACGCCGATGTCCGGGCTCCGGTGCTCGGCCGCCTCGATATCCCGGTGCTGCTCGCCGGATTCAACAGCCGGATGGCTGCCACCGCGGGCCGAGTCGGCGACGGTGTGATCGGCCACGGCCTGTTCACCCGCACCTGGTGGAGCGACGTCGTGCGCCCTGCGGTCGACCGCGGCGCGGCCGATAGTGGTCGGAGCCCACTCGAACACGGTTGGATCATCACCGCGATCGATGACAACGCACCCGAACGCGCCATCGCCGACGCCAAGCGGATGATCGCCTTCTACCTCACCGTCAAGACCTACGACCCCTACGTCACCCATCACGGCTGGGAAAGCCCTGTGGCACAACTGCGCTCGGCATTCCGGGCGGGCGATACCGACGGCATGGTCAAGGCGGTCACCGACGAAATGCTCGCCGAGATCGCGCTGTGCGGGACCACCGTCGACGCCCGTGCGGCCCTCGCGCGCCGCGCCGACGCACTGCCCCGCGATGTCGGCTACTTCGCCCCGCCGTCGTATCTGGTGAGTCCCAAACGTCGTGCGGCATATGCCCATTCCAGCCTCGCCCTGATCGGCGCCACATCCTGAGAGAGGGCGGCCGCGTTCGCACGCGGCCGCCCTCGGCTCGATCAGTGCGCCAGTACCGGAGCCTCGGCATCCTGCGCGACAGGCGCCGGAAGTTGTTCGATCTTACGGGGCAGCAGCACGGCGAGCAGCGCGCCGATGGCGCAGGCCACCGCGCCGATCAGGAATGCGACCTGGAATCCCTTTTCCGTGTAAAGCACGGCGCCATGAGTCATTTCGAGCGGGATCGGTGCCATATAGGAGTTGTTCAGCACCGTGAACGCGAGCACCGGCAAGACCGCCGCGATGACACTCTGCGCGGCGCCCGCGACACTCGCCGTACTGGCTTGCAACTGCGGCGGAACCGCTTCGATCAAGAGATTCGGAACCGATGCGTAGCCCAGCCCCATACCGGTGCCCGCCATACCAGCGAACACGAGCAGCAGCGCCTTGTCGTCATGCTTGACCGCGATGAGCACGAAAGCGAGCGCGAACAGCAGCAGGCCGACGATCATCAGCAACCGCGGCCGAACATTGCGGCCGACCAGAACGCCGACCACCACTCCGCCGACCACGACCATGCCGCCGATAGGCGCCTGGAAGACCGCGAATCCCTTTGCGCTGACACCGAATCCGTAGCCCAGTCCGATGGCGGCGGGAGTCATCACCATCATCGGCAGCAGAATCGTGATGAGGGCACTGCAGCCATAACACATGCCCGAGCCGATGGAGATCAGCAGGACCGGCCGCCTGCGCACCACATCCAGATCGAGCAGCGGATCGCGCACGATTCCGGCCGAAACCAACCAGGCCGCCACCAGCACGCCGCCGCCGACGAGGTACGCGAGCGTCGAACCGGTCGTCCAGCCCCAGCTGGGACCGAAGCTGACCGCGACGAGTATGCCCGCGATGCCGAAACCGAGCAGCAGCGCACCGGCGAAGTCGATCCGCGACCGCACCCGCACGGTGGATTCGCCGGTGGTGAGCGAGATCAGGGTGCCGAAGACCGCGAGCCCGATCACGAACAACCAGAAGATGCTGCGGAAACCGTAGTCATCGAGCAGCCAGCCGGTGATGAACGGAGCCGGTATCGCGATGAGTCCCAAACCACTGGTGGTAACGCTGACCGCGAGCGCGACTGTCTTCTTCGGGAACACATCCCGGATCAGCGAATAGGCCAGGAAGACACACGGCGTGAGTACCCCCATCAACGCTCGCCCGGCGATCAGCACCGCGTAACTGGTCGCGACCGCGGAGACCAGCGAGCCGAGCACCGAGACAGCGACGCAGGACAACAGGATCTTGCGCTTGCCGTACATATCGGCCAGCTTGCCGAGCAGCGGACCCGTCACAGCCCCGACCAGCAGGAATGCTGTCAGCAGCCAGGCACCCTGCGTCGTCTGGAAATGCATGGAGATTTCCGGGGCCGCCATCGAAACCATCATGTAGCTGAGGGTGAGTATCTCGAGCGTCAGCACGATCGAGGCCAGGGAAAGCACCAGCCGCGGCGTCCATGACTGTGCGACATCGGGCGATTCGTCGAATTGCATTGCAGGGCTCATCGAACGAGTCCTTTCGGGGGCTGCCACGGAGCTCTCGTTTCCGACTCGCACCGAGCAATCGAGCCGTGGCTGTGGTTGGTGATCGCGTTCGCCCTGCTCGGAGTGGGGCGAAGACGTACGCGACAGCACACTCCCTGTGGGTCGGGTCACACAATCGGACTTTCCACTCAGCGGCAATCGGACAAACGAATCAGCCAGTTCAGCTATTCAGTACACTTTTAAAGCGTGCTGTGCGGGCAGCGCCGCAGGTGAGCCTGCCCAGAAGACCGACGCAGATCCGGCAATCAGGAGACCGAACATGACCACGGCGTACTCGTTCTCGACGCAGCTCTATATCGACGGGCGGCGCACCGACGGCGAATCGGACGAGCTCATCAGCGTGCGCAATCCGGCGACGGAAGAGACGATCGCCTACATTCCGCAGGCCTCGATCCCGGATGTGCGTCGCGCGATCACGGCCGCGCGCAAGGCATTCGACGAGGGGCCATGGCCGCGGATGAAGCCTGCCGAGCGGGCGGCGGTACTGCTGCGCATGGCCGAGGAAATGGAGCGTCGCCTGCCCGAGCTCGTCGCCGTCAATATGTCCGAGGCGGGTTCGGTCCGCTCATTGGCCGAGACCCTGCAAACCCGGGTGCCGGTAGCCCATCTGCGCGATATGGCCGAACGCGTCATGCCGACCTTCGCGTGGGAGCGCCCGATGGAACCCACGATCGCGCCGGGCATCGGCATCTCCCAGGGACAGATCCGGCGCGAGGGCTTCGGGGTCTGCGCACTGATCGCGGCCTACAACTTCCCGTTCTTCCTCAGCATGATGAAGGTGATACCGGCCCTGGCCGCGGGATGCACCGCCGTGCTGAAGCCCGCGCCGACCACCCCGCTGGAATCCCTGCTGATCGGTGACTTCGCCGATGCCGCCGGTCTGCCGCCGGGCGTGCTGAACATCGTGACCGGCGATATCGACGCGGGCCGGGAGCTGACCACCAATCCCATGGTGGACCTGGTCAGCTTCACCGGATCGGACACCGTCGGACGGATGGTCTATACCCAGGCCGCGAGCTCGATCAAGAAGGTCGTGCTCGAGCTCGGCGGCAAGTCCGCCAATATCGTCCGCGCCGATGCCGACCTCGACGGGGCGGTCCGGTCCGCACTGATGGGCATCACGGTGCACGCGGGCCAGGGCTGTTCGATCCTGACCCGCACGATCGTGCACGAATCCGTCCACGACGAACTGGTCGCGCGGCTGCGCGTCGCGCTCGCCGGTGTCCGGGTCGGCGATCCGGCACAGGAATCCACCACGATGGGCCCGCTGATCACCGAGGCGCAGCGGGAAAAGGTAGAGAAGCTGATTCGTGTCGGCGAGGAGGAGGGTGCGCGGATCGTCGCCGGTGGCGGGCGCCCGGCCGGGCTGGACAAGGGCTACTTCGTGGAACCGACCCTGTTTGTCGATGTCGACAATTCGATGACGATCGCGCAGACGGAGTTCTTCGGCCCGGTGGGCGTCGTCATTCCGTTCCGCACCGACGACGAGGCGGTACGCATCGCGAACGACAGCCCATACGGTCTGGCCGGTGCTGTCTGGAGCGCCGACACCAAGGCCGCGTATGAGATCGCCACGCGCGTCCGCGCGGGCGGCATAGCGATCAACGGCGGCAGTGCGGGGGTCAACCCGCGCTCGCCGTTCGGTGGATACAAGCAGAGCGGAATCGGCAGGGAGTGGGGCGAATTCGGCCTAGACGAATTCCTGCAGACCAAGGCGATCAGCTGGGCCGCCCGCTGATCGGCCGGGCAGTGTCGGTGCCTGTTACGCTCCGCCGTGGAGCCAATGGCGCAGGGGGCGAGGACACGAGAGAGCCGGCATGAATGCAGACGTAGCCGCAGCGGTCGGCGAACTGTTGCCAACGCTCGCCGAACGGGCGGCGCTGGTCGACGAGACCGGCGAGATACCGGCCGAGACGATGACCGATCTGATCGGTACCGGAATCTTCCGACTGCTGCGCCCGAAAGCCCAGGGTGGGCTGGAGGCCGATCCGCTGGACTTCTACGACGCGGTGCGCATGGTCGCCACCGCGTGCGGTTCGACCGGGTGGGTGACGTCGGTACTCGGCTTGGCCCCTTGGCATGTGGCACTTTTCGATGAGCGCGCGCAACGTGATGTGTGGTCGGACGATCCGGACGCATTGATCTGCTCGTCCTATGCGCCGGTCGGCAGATTCGTTCCGGTCGCCGGAGGTTACGAAGTCTCGGGCCAGTGGCGATTCGCCAGCGGTTGTGCGCACTCGTCGTGGGCGCTGCTGGGCGGCACCATCGTGGCCGAGAACGGCCAGCCGGTGGATATGGTCAGCGGGCTGGTGCCCTGCGTCGACTATCGGATGTCGAAGGTGTGGGATGCCGCTGGACTGCGCGGCGCGGGCAGCGACGATCTGTACGTCGACCGGATTTTCGTCCCGGAACACCGGGTAACGCGGTTCTACGACATCGCACGACTGGAGAGCCCGGGACATAAGGCGAACCCAGGCCCGCTCTACCGGATGCCATACGGAACCATGTACACCTACGCGAACAGCTCACCCATGGTCGGCATGGCACAGGGTTGCCTCGATGTCTTTCTGAGCCGGATGCGCGACAGTAACCGGCTCAGTTTCGGTGGCGGCAGTATCACCGCGGATCAGCCGACCGCCGCGGCGCGCGCCAGCGCGGAAATCGACGCGGCCATCCTGCAGATGAGCCGGAGCCTTCGCGATTTGTACGAGTGCGTGTGTGCGCGACAGGAGATTCCGCTGGAGTTGCGGTTGCGCGCCCGCCGTGATCAGGCGTGTGGCGCCGAACGCGCGTTGACGTCGATCGATCTGGTTTTCGCGGCGACCGGTGGGATGCTGCTGCGCCGTCGCAATCCGATCGAGCGGGCCTGGCGTGACGCACATATCGCGGGCATTCACGCGTCCAACGATGTCGGCACGGCATTGACGCTCTACGGCCGCGGCACATTCGGATTGCCGGTCGACGACATGTTGGTCTGAGTCCGAATCCGGACCCGGTCACCACCAGCCGACGAGACGGTCCATCAGCAGCGTCGCACTGGCGAGGTAGTCGCCGTACCCACCGCGGAAGAAGAGCAGCGGTGTTCGCACCGACTCGATATTCAGATCGCTGACCCGGCCCACGACCAGATAGTGGTCACCGATCTCGACCACGTTTTCGAGCTTGCAGTCGACCCATGCCACGATGCCGTCCAGCACCGGATTGCCCAGCGGTGACGGTGCCCAGACCACGCCCTCGAAACGGTCCGATCCGCGAGCCGACAATCGGCGTGACGTCGGCTCCTGGTTGCCCGCGAGCGCGTTGGCGCAGAAGCCGCCCGCCTCCTGGATCATTGCCAGCGTCGACGAGGATCGGTTCACCAGAAAAGACACCAATGGCGGCTCGAGCGAAACCGAGGTGAAGGTGCCGACGATCAACCCGTGCGGACGCCCGTCGGATGCCGTGGTGGTAATCGCGACGACACTCGTCGGAAAATGTCCCAGCACGTCGCGGAAGCGCCTGGCACCCATCGACACCGGATCCGGAAGCGGACTCATATGGGCCCTCACCTCTCTTGCGCAACGGTCGAGCCGACGGCCGACTGAACGCAAGTTTGGTCAGGAAACCCGGTGGACCCGTGGTTGTTTCCGCTCAGCGGAAAGCGGTCCGGATACGTGCGCGAACCTCAGAACCACTCACCGCGTTCGCCCAGTGCGACGATTCGTCCGAGGGTCTCGGTGAGTGCCGGGATCGGCGGTTCATCCCGCACGACGACGGGTTCGAAGCGCGCCGAATGTTTGCGCGCGGTGTCGCCCATCAGCTTTTCAGATATCGCGTGCGCGGTATTGGCGACCAGCGGCGCCAGCCGCTCGAGCGGTGCTCGCACATCGCCGACGAGCGAAATCCCGCCGACCGGCCCCTTGGGACCGCGGACGGCCGCACCCACACAGGCGATGTGCTGGAAGCATTCGCCGCGCTCGAAAGCCAGGCCGCGACGCGCACGAATGCGAATCAACTCCTGGTGCAGGACCTCGAGATCGCCGATGCTGTGCGCGGTCCGCTTGACCAGGACATCGCGGTACAGATCGTCGATCTGTTCCGGCGACAGCCACGCCAGCATGCTCTTTCCGACGGCCGTGCAGTGCGCGGGTACCCGGCCGCCGACGACGGACGGCACCTGGACGGCGGCCTTGCCGCCGAACTTGTCCAGGTAGTACGCCTCGGCGCCGTCCAGAACAGCCAGGTGCACCACCATTTCGGTGCGCACCGACAAGTTGTGCAGGAGTGGGAACGCCGCGGTCCGCAACGCGCCGTGGCCCTCTTCCCGGCCGCCGAACCCGAGCGCCCGTTGACCGAGGCCGTAGTCACGACCGTTGCGCTCGAGCCATCGCAGCCGAACCAGCTGTTCCAGGATGCGATGAGTCGTCGAGCGCGGCAGATTTGTGCGTCCGGCAACATCCTCGAGCGAGAGCCGGATCTGCGGACCACCGAACGAATCCATGATCAGTGTCATCCGCTCCACCATGGACGGTGGCGCCTCGTGTCGTTCGGAGGTGGCGACCGCATTGTCATTCACCACTGAGGCCATTGGCCAGCCTCCTTCTTGGAGCTCGAACCTCAGGCGCGAGTGTAGCGAAAGTGAGCCGCTGTGTAATGGTGATATCGAAATTAAGTTTCCTCTTTAGGGGCAATATCGCCGATGTCGATCGGTCCGCCGCAGGCCACGCCGAGCAGACCCGAGAAATCTACGCCGGAATCGGTCAATGCGGCTCGGCAGGCGGCGACGTCCTTGTGCAGAAAAGGTGCGACCGCGGCGGCGAAGGATTCCGATCCGCCACGGTCGGCGATATAGCGTCCAGCCGTCGTACCGCCACTGCTCACCGCGAGCGCCTCGAGCATTACGTCTTCGTCTATGCCCACCCCGCGGCCCAATGTCAGGCCTTGCAGGGTGAGCTGTGAGACCGCGGCGAAGAGCAGGTTATTGATCAACTTCACGCGCAGCGCCGACCCCCGCCCACCTGTTTCTATGACCGTTCCGGCATAGCACTCGACGACCCGTCGCGCGATCGAGACGTTTTCGGGCGTGCCACCGAGGAAGACCACCAGCTCACCCGCGCGCACCGCCTCCGGTGTGCCACTGAATGTCGCGTCCACGAGCGCGGCCTGTCCGGTCGGCGCGAACCGGTCCAGACCGTGCAGCACCTCCGGCGTCCCTGTGGTGTGCGACAGCAGTACCGTGCCCTCCCCCATCGCGCCGACGACCTCGGGCAGCAGCGTGGATATCTGCTCGTCGCCGAACAGGCAGCTGACGATGACATCCGCGGCCGCGATATCCCGGGCCCGATCGACGGGCTCTGCTCCGAGTGCCGCCAGCCGGTCCCGTACCTCCGGCCGCCGTGCGTACAGCCGGACCCGGTGCCCCGCCGCCAGTAATCGCTCCACCATCGCCGCACCGATCCGGCCGGCGCCGATGAATCCGATCGTCAGTGCCGTCATGATCGGCTCCTTCGCTCCCGAACGATGTCGAGCAGTTCCATCCTGCTCACCTTGCTCGATGGCGTGCGTGGTAGCTGGTCCAGGACCACCACGTGCACCGGTACCTCGTACGGCAGCAGGTGAGCGCGGCAGAGTTCGACGAGTTCGTCGCTGTCGGGAGGTATGAGTCCGGGTTCGGTTTCGATCGCCGCCACGGGTACGTGTCCGAGGCGGGCGTCGGGCAGTCCGGCCACCGCGGCCTCGCGCACCGCCGCATGCGTCTCCAGCACTCGCTTGACGGTCTCCGGCTGGACCTTGAAGCCACCGCGGATGATCGCGTCGTCCGCGCGGCCGTCGATCCAGAGGAAGCCGTCGACATCGATCCGCGCCAGATCGCTGGTCTGGACCCACTCGCCGGCGCCCGCCGCGGTCTGCGCGGTGCGGACCTCGAGCCGTCCGGTCGTCCAACCGCCGAGTTCGACGCCATCCTCGCCGGTCACCCGCAACTCGACGCCCGGGAAGGCGCGACCGGCGCTGCCCGCCTTCAGGTCCCACCACTGTTCGTGCAGCGCCAGCGTCCAACCCGCCACCGCGCCCGCGAATTCGGTGGCACCGTATGTCATCAGCACCGGGATGCCGTAGGTGCGAAAGAACGAGTCCGCCAACTCTTTCGGGCAGGGCGCTGTCCCGGAGGTGACGACCTGCAGGCTCGCCAGCCGCGCCCGCGAAACTCCGGAATCGAGCACCGCCCGCAACGCCGCGGGCACCAGACTCACGGCCCGCAACCGATGCCGCTCCACAGCGCTGACCCATGGTTCCAGGACGAACTTGGGCATCAGAATCATCCGCCGACCGGTGGCCAGGCACGCCAGTGCCCGCCACAGGCCGCCGATGTGCACCAGCGGCGCGTTCACCAGTACCGCGGAGGTGGAAAGCAACCGATCTTCCCTGGCCGTCTGCCCGCCGGAAGTCAGTGCCTGATCCAACTGCTCGGTCCGCAGATGCACGCGCTTCGGCGCACCGGTCGTCCCGGAGGTGAGCATTTCCACGACGGTCCCCGGATTCGTCACGGCGGACGCGCGGATCGTGCCGCTCACGCGTCGCACCGAACCGTCGTCCCGCAGTTCCAGGGCGAAACCGGCCGTCGTCGCGGCATCGAGTACGCCATCTCGGGCCAGCAGCACGGATCCGCACACAACCGCGGGCAGGTCACAGGCGATGATGTCGGCGGCCAGCCGCGGCGCCGGTTGCAGCGGAGCGAGGAGTACGACGCATCGACCGGTCGCGATCAGCGCGGCGACAACCGCGACATGTTCCGGCCGGTTCTCCAGGACCACACCGACTCGGGATCCCGCGCCCAAACCGGCGGATTCCAGTGCATCCACGACCGAGCGCGCGGTGGTCTGGATCCGACCCCAGGTCCACCAGGTCTCCTCGTGCTCGATCGCTTCGGCATCGGCGGGAGCCTCGGCAAGCAGTCGGGTCAGCCGGTCACGAATTCCCACGTGGTAATGCCTTTCGTATCGTGTGCCGGCCGTGGTTCACCATTCGAGGCGCAAGGACATCAGGCCATACATGTTTCCGGTCTGCTCGAGTTGCTGTCCGGGTGCGATCCGGTACTCCGGTATCCGCTTGTGCCACTCCTCCATCGCCACGTTCAGCTCCAGTCGAGCCAGGTGCGAACCCAAGCAGCGGTGCGGTCCCGAACCAAAGGCGATGTGGTTGTTCGTGGCGCGCTGCAGATCCACCTCGAGCGGATTGTCGAACCGCTCGGCATCCCGGTTGCTCACCGCTAGTGGCAGCATCACCATGTCGCCGGACTTCACCGGACAGCCGCCGATCTCGGTATCCCGTGTCGCCTTTCGTGCCGGAATGACGAACGAATAGACACGTAGGACTTCCTCGACGCCATTGGCGATCAGCGACGGGTCGGCCACGATGGCCGCGCGATCCTCATGATGCGCGGCGAAGTGGTACATGGCCCAGCCGATGGCGATGGGGACCGTATCGAAACCGGCCTGGAACATCAGAATGCAGAACGCGTGCATATCGGCGTCGCTGAGTAGCTCGCCATCGATGCGCCAGCTCATCATGCGCGACAGCAGATCATCGCGCGGGGCGTCGCGACGCAGCGCGATCTGCTCTTCGAAATAGGCCGAGGCAGCGGTCATCGCGGCAAGTTGGCGACGGTGGTCGGGATCCTCGGCGTGCGGCAGGTGCAGCATCTCATGGACCCATTCCAGGAATTGGTCCAGATCCTGCTCGGGCAGGCCCATAAGCCGCATGAAGATCAAGGTCGGGAACCGGCGCGCGAACTCATCGAGAACATCGGCGGCCCCCTTCGGCAGCAGCCGGTCGATCATATCCGCCGCGATCTTGCGGATCTCCGGCTCGCGGGCGGCGACCCACTTGGGCCCGAACTCGCTGCCCAGCAGCCGCCGCCACTTGGTGTGCAGCGGCGGATCCAGCATCTCCGGAATCCACAGGAATTTCGGATTCGGCTCGAGCACCGTCACCGAGGTGCTGGAGAACGTCCGCCAGTCCTGTAGCGCCTCTTGAATCGCCTGGCCGTCCGTAATGACCCAATAACCCTGTGCGACAGTACTTCTGAACGCGGAGTGGGTGCCGGCGAGTCGGTCCCACTGCTCATGATGGCTCAGCAGTGGACCGGATAGGCGATTGTCGAAATAGTAGGCGGGCACACCGTCATGGGTGCCCTGGGATTCGAGCGTCATACCGATCCTCTCACAATCCGGCCGATGGTGTGGTCGACAGGAACGCGCCGCCCGGGCCGACATCGAGGGCTTCGCCGTACCACGTCTGCCCCCACTGCAATTCGGGGATCTTCCACTCCAGCGCCTGCCAATCCGGATCCATGATCAAATACCCGCCGGAGTAGAGCTCGACGCGGTGACCGGAGCCGGGATCGTGGATGTAGAGGTACATCGCCTGCCCGATGCCGTGCTTGCCCGGACCGTGCCCGTAGTCGATCTCGAGATCACGGATCTCGTCTGCGGCCCGCAGAATGTCGTGGTAGTTCTCGATATTGAAGGCCACGTGGTGGAACGCCCCGTTCTTCTCCTCCCCGTTGACACCGATCGCGATGTCGTGCACCTGCGGGGTCACCGACAGCCAGGAAGCCAGGATGGTCTCCGGGAACTGCGGGATCATCGCGAACTCCCGCCGCTTGAACCCCAGCGCATTGCGCAGCCAGCCCTCGGCCTGGTTCACCGTGGTCGGGCTGCACTGCACGTTCAGATGGTCCAGCCGCCGAACTCCGAAACCGCGGCGGCGGGAACTGTTGCTGAGCAGCTTCGAGCGCAATTCCGGTGGGGCAACCGGCTTTTCGATGTCGTAGTAGAGCTCGAAGGGATGCTCGCTGCCGGGCACGAGGAAGCGGATCGCGGTGCCGCGGCCGAGTTCGTGATCGACGGGCAACTCCACCGCCTCGATCTCCGCCTCGGTCAGCTGCTTGTGGAACAGCTCGACATCCTGGGGCCGTTTCACCCGGAAGCTGTAGCTGTTCACCCGCGCCTCGTCCTGCTGGGTGAGCACCAGCGAGTGGTGCACCAATTCCTGGTACCCGCGCAGATATGCCACACCGTCGGATTCGGCGACCACCTCCATGCCCAGCAGGTCCCGGAAGAACCAGATCGAACGCCGCAGATCCGGCGTCCCCAGGTTCAGGCCACCGGCATGGGCAATCTCCGGGCCGGGATCGTAGTCGTGCGAACCAGCCATGCGAGCTCTCCTTCGAGTCGGAATGTCCTGCTGGCTGGCAAGTTTGAGCGGGAAACCGGGCAGCGCACGCCGGACTTTCCGAACACTGGGACGCGCTGCCTCCCGACGAGCCACCGTGGACTGCTCCCCCACCGCGACCGGCGCCATCCCGCTCAGCGGAATCCCGCACTCGACCCGACATCGCAGGTCGCACACTCATCCGACATCCGAATTCCCGTGAACCAGGTCACCCCACCGGCCATATCGCGTCGCGACCGGCTGCGGCAGATCAGCGAAACACCGCGGTGCACGAAGGGCTCGGCGGCGTCAGCCTGCGTCGCCACGCAAGGGACCGGAGCGCCTCGATTCGACAAGGAGAACGCAATGCCCGCTGACGAGGAAACCTACGACGTCGTGGTCGTGGGGTCCGGAGGAGGTGGCCTGATCGCCGCCTATACGGCCGCCGCGCGCGGGCTGCGCACACTCCTGCTGGAAAAGTCCTCGCTGATCGGCGGTACCACCGCGTATTCCGGTGCGGGACTGTGGTTTCCCGGCAGCGCCCCGATCGCGCGCGCGGGCATCGAAGATGATCCCGAGGCCGCCCGCACCTACCTGCACGACGTTGTCGCCGACAACTCGCGCGAACCGCTGCAGGATGCCTATCTGCGGACCGCGCCCCAGCTGATCGACGACCTCGAGCAGAACCCACTGTTCGGGTCCTTCACCTACCAGCCCGTGCCCGAATACTTCTACGGGCGTCCCGGATCCACCGCCACCGGGCGAACCATATTCCCGCAGGAAATCTCGGTAGCCGAACTCGAGGAACTCGCCCCGCTCATCCGGCGCTCCGTCCCGGAAGAACGCTGGGGTATCGACGAAGGGCCGGTGCTAGTCGGCGGCCGCGCACTGATCGGCCGGGCGCTGAAAGCCTTCCTGGCAACGGGCAACGGCTCCTACCTGCTCGAAACCGCCATGACCGACCTCGTTGTCGAGGACGACCGGGTCACCGGTGTGGTTGCGGTCAGCGGCGGCCAGCGCCGCACATTCCGCGCCACCCGCGGCGTGATCCTGGCGGCGGGCGGCTTCGAACACAACCGTGAGATGCGCGAGCAGTATTCGCCCGTACCGCTCACCGGCGAATGGTCCCACGGCGCGCCGGGCAACACCGGTGACGCGATCCTGGCCGGTCGCGCGATCGGCGCGGCCACCGACCTGCTCGATGAGGCCTGGTACGTCCCCGGGGTGGTGCAGCCCGACGGTCGGCCCGTCTTCCATACCGGCACCCGCGGCGGGATCTGGGTCAATGCCGAGGGCGAGCGCTTCATGAACGAGACGCAGCCCTACGATCGCGCCGGGCACGAAATGGCCCGGCTGCAACTCGAAACCGGCGTTACGCACAGCACCGCGCACTGGGTCTTCGACCACCGGCAGCTCGAGCGTGACGGCTTCGGGGGCGATCCGGAGCAGCCGGTGCGTCCGGAGTGGTTCGCATCGGGCGCCTTGCGCCGCGCCGACACTCTCGAAGAATTGGCCGATCTGATCGGCGTGCCGCCGGAGAAACTGCGCAAGTCGATCGAGGAGTTCAACGGCTATGCGAAATCCGGTGTCGACGAGCGTTTCCATCGCGGCGAGGCGCCGTGGGACCAGATGTTCCAGTACATCGTCGGTTACCCGGCCGATCCCCGGCAGAACTACATCGTGCCGCTGGCGACCGACCTCCCCAACCCGCTGCTCATCCCCGTCGACACCCCGCCCTACTACGCGGCCACCGTCGTGCTGTCCGATATCGGAACCAAGGGTGGTCTCGTGACCGACGAGCACGCCCGTGTACTCCGCTCGGACGCAACGCCGATCGAAGGTCTATACGCGACCGGCAACACCATGGCGGCGATGTCGGGCGGCGCGTACCCGGGCGCAGGAACACCGATCGGTTCGAGCCTCGTTTTCGCGTATCTCGCCGCACTCGACCTCGCCGGTGCCGCATCAAACGAATAGGAGTCGGCCATGACCCGAGTAGCCACACTCACCGAATCGACCCTGTCGGGAAGGCCCTTCCTGCCTGCCACACTCGATATCGCTCTGCGTTGTCCGGCCCGGTCCGACTACATCGAACTGCGCTTCGCGACCTCGGCAGGGTCGTGGCAATGGTGCTTCCCCGAACCACAGCACCGGTACGCCGACCCGAGCGCCGCCACCTCGATCGCGCTGGCATTCGGGCGGTACGGCGCCCAGGCTCATCTGATTCGAGCAGGTGGGCTCGGCCCAGCCCTCCCGAGCTCGGCGGCCCTGCCACTGATCCTCGCCGACGCCCGAATCCTGGTCGAGCGCCGGCTGATCACCCCAGGCTTGTCCGCGGCTCCTGCCAAAGGCCCTGCCGCATAGGGCAATACCGTCGTTGCCTGTGCACTCGTTGACCCCGCACAGGCAACGCACCAGGCTTCAGGAGAGAAATGGCTACGTTCGTTGTGGTGCACGGTGGCGGGCACGGGAGCTGGTGTTATCAACGGGTGGCTCGGTTGCTACCGAACCGCAAGCGGTGACCGACGCGCTACTCGAGATCGCCGCCGCCTGAGCAGAACTTACGGTGCACGTGCCTATCGGCAGCCGTGAGCGGGCATACCAGTGGTGGCGCATTCACAGTCTGCAGCCATATGGCAAGTACGACAGGAGCAGCCCGAGGTATTCCCGCGGGCGTAGGGTCGAGCCGTGAAGCGCACCCAGTGGAAGATCCACGGCGAGAAGCTGGTAGACGAGAACCGACACATTCGGTTGTCGACTGTGGATGTCGAGCTGCCGGATGGCGTGAAGTTCACGCAGTACGTGGCACGGATGCCGCGCTGTGCGATGACATTGGTACTCAACGAGAACCGCGAAGCTCTGTTGATGTACCGGCACCGGTTCATCATCGACAAGTGGGTGTGGGAATTGCCCGGTGGCTATGTCGACCACGCCGAAGACGTTGCTGCCGCCGCTGCGCGCGAAGTGGAGGAAGAAACAGGCTGGCGGCCGAAGTCGATGGAGCGATTGGTCACCTATCAGCCGTCGATCGGAAGCCTGGACCAGCCACAAGAGATCTACATAGCGCGAGGTGCCGACCTCACCGACACGGCGCCGGACATCAACGAAGCCGAAGACATCCGTTGGATACCGCTGGCTGACGCGGCGGCGATGATCGATCGAGGCGAGATCATCGGTGCGGCAACCGTTGTCGCGATCTATCGCGCGCTCAGTCTCGACGCGTAGTGAGTTCGCGGACCTGCTGCCGGAAGTCCTCAACATCCGGCATGGCGGCGTGGGGGCTCAGTCGTTGGCGCAGGTCACCCAGGTATGCGTAGCTGCGTCGCGACGACAAGCCCGCCGCGATATCGAGTGCCTGGTGGCCGATGCGTACGGCTTCCAGCGGGTCCTCGCTCGCGCGGGCGGAAGCGAGTAGCGCCAAGTTGAAGGCGCGTCCGCGCAGGTAGCCATGGGACATGTCGAGCGATTGTTCGGCGAACCGCGCGGTTCGCGCATTGTCTCCCAACTCCCGGAAGCAGTGGGCGATCTTGGCAGACATGTACGCGCTGTCGAAGTAGGCGAGCCATGCTGGCCGGTCAGACGATTCTGCCTTGGCGAACGTGCGTTCGGCCGCAGTAATCGATGCGGTGCACATCGAGTCGTCCAGTCGTGCGGCGTGGCCATGGGCCTCGACCATATGGCATTCTGACTCCAGCGCGGCCAGTCCCGCACTGCGAGCGGAGATTTGGGCTGCACGAGCCAGATCGACAGCATCACCTGGTCGACCGACGTATGTGGCCTGATGGCTCATGGCCGCAAGAATCTCCGCTCCCAGACCGGGGTCTCCGGCGGCGCGGGCCAGCCGCAACGCTTGGATTAGGTATCGCTGGGCCAGTCCGTGTTCTTCCTGGTCGTAGGCGGCCCATCCCGCGAGTTTGGTGAGTTCGGCTGTCGTGGCAAACAATTGGCGGCCGATTTGCTCGGCATAGTTGCCGCGCAGCAATGGTGCGACGGAGCTGTGCAGGTATTGCACGATCGTCGGCCTCACCTTGCCACCGCCGACCTTGTTGTCGAGGTCGCGAAATGCTGCGCTCATGGTGCGCACCGCATCGACATCTCTTTGACCAACGCGCCGGATACCCACTGAGACAGGGTGTTCCGGTCCGGGAAGAGTTAGCCAGCGCATCGAAGCAGCCGGATACACCGCCACCGCATATGAGGCGCCCTGCAGGAACCGTCTGCGCTCCACGTCACTCCTCCACAGCGCCGCTACCGACGCCGTCGCTTCCGCCAAACTCAGCGAGAACTCCAACCCCAAATCGACCGGATCCCGACCACCGGACATTCCGCACGCCGATGCAGTGATCCGACGGCCGAGAGCTTCGGTCATAACCTCCGCAATCAGTTCCGGCCCTGGCGAATTCGGCTGTTGACCATCAAGCCATCGACCGACCGATCGATGGTCATACGCCAGGTCCAGGCCGATCGCGCGCCCTCGCTCCACGACCCGCCGCGCGAGACCCTTGTTGCTGATACCGGACTCGTCGAGCAGCTCATCCAGTTCCCGGTTCGGCTGCTTGGGCTGGCGTCCCATAGCCGGAGTGTGGCACGAGCAACACCCCCGCGCCATCCTCAGCCGGATTCGCACGCCCCCCGTGCACACCCCCACCCCACCTGCGCACACCTCCACCACGCGCACGTCTTATGCGCGTACCCGGTAGCGCGGTGTCCTGAAGCGATGGAAGAGATGAAGCTGAAAGCCGTTGGCCTGGTACGTCCGGACAAATCCGGACTTGCCGCATCACGCCACGCGATCGCTGCCCGCCGCCACGCCGAGCAACTGGGGTACCGCTACCTGTACACAGTCCGGCCACCCGAGCGTCACCCCGATCCGATCGGGTACACGCTCAGTATCGCATTCGGTGTGCGTGCGGCCGCGTTGATCATCTACGACTTGGCCACGACCGATAACACACCGGCCCGCGTGTGTGACTTCTGCACACTCGAAACGGTGTGCCCTCCGACGACTTGGACCGCTGCGTTGCCCGGGGGCGTCGACCCTGCCCACGCACATCCCGATCACCCATTGACGCTCGCTGATTCTCGCCGAATCATGCAGACTCACATAGCATGTCGGGCCACCGCCTGCCCTCGCAAAGCGAGTGCGCTGAGCTGTCTCGTCCGCGCGGGCAAGCTCGTCCCGCCCATGACGACTCCCCGCGAACGCGCCGCTGCTCGCGGCCTGCCGTTCCCTCCGCTGGATTACAGTGCGCCGCTAACTGTCGGCCCTGACATTCACACGCTGCTGGAAGTGCTCGACGGCCTCACCGCTCCCGACGCTGACGCTCATGCGCTGGGTGCCCAACTCGCCCATAATCCGTGGAGGTGACGTGCCCGGGAGCGCCCATGGAATGGATGAGTTCGAATCCCCCGGATCGATTGCCCGCCAGCCTCCTTCACGTCGTTCGCACAAACCGGGCTCGATCGAGCACCGACGAGTCCACTTCATGACAGGACATTCAACCTCACCTCGTCCGGAGGAGGATGACGTTCATCTGTCGGTCCACTTGCACGATGTGCGAATGGATTTCGCCGCCTGCGTCACCGCGGCATTGCTGTTCGTGCAGGACTGGCGCACTTACCACTATCACGACGCCGTAACCGTCATCCCGGGTGACACCGACGGACTACCCCGCCTCCCGAATGAACGTTTGTTCCTCGAACCTTGAACGCCATCAGACCGCCCCCAGCCCGGCGGTCCCGGACTCTCAGCGGTGCGCCATGATCGGCATGACCAATCCTTTTGCCCACGAACACAAATCCGAATCCACTTATCTCGATGTCGCAGCCAACGACCACGGCTATGAAAAGGGGCTGCTGGTGCACCGCGCACTCACTCGCATCCCGGACACCGACCCACATCTAGTCGAGATAGGCCCCGGCGGCGGCGCCGCGGTCGAATTTCTCGCCGCGCAACTTCAGGATCAGCCGAAGACACCACGCCTCACTCTCATCGAAGCCCCTGGTGTCCGCTCGCAATCGCTGGCGCGGGCGATCGACCGGTTCAACTCTGTGGGGCAGTGCGCCCTTGTGCAAGGCTGGGCGCACGACCTAGCAACTCTCGTACCCGAGCCGGTGGACGTCATCAGTGCGTCGGCACTGCTGCACGAGGTCTATTCCTACGGTGGCGCATACAACGGATTGCACTCGATGATGCGCACCTTCCCGACCGTGTTGAAACCCTATGGATTCTTCGTCTACCGCGACGTATACGCCGTCGACGCGACCTCGCTGCACGAACCGGCGGTCCAGTCCTACAGCGCGCAGTCGTGGTTGCAGTTTCTACGCTTGTTCCTACCGCACTACCTGCGTGAGGGCGTCCATCCCTACCATCATCACGACGACGAGGTGACCGTCCGCCAAGACTCCCGCATCGTCCCGGCCATGAACCTGAATACCCGCATCTGCGCGGTCATTCAGGCACCCATCGGTGTGTTCCGTGAAGTACAACGCCACTACATCACACTGCGCGACCACATCTGGCGCTGCGGAGTTCTCGGATTCTCACCCATACTCGATGGCCAACTGTCCGGCGACTGGATCGATTTCCGCTCCGGACACAAACGCGTCCACTTCGAATTCACCGACAGCGGCTGGATATCGGCCACCGACCGCGAGAACATATTGGCAGTCAGCGAACCTTACGCCGACCATTACGTCGTCGACGGCGACATCTTCGACGCAGTCACCGATGTCGCCCTGAATCTATTCCTTGCTGCCACCGAGACCGACAAATCCTGCGCCGAGATCTGGCGAAGCTGGCTCGAGCGTGAGGGCCGCGAAACATACGCCTACCTCACCGCCGACGAACTAATGGCTGCATTCGCGATTAATACCGTTGAGGCGGAGTCCAATTCACACTCGGTGCTGATGCCTGTCAGGGATGCTGATGTCCTTGTCAGGCACAGGCACTACTACAACCGCTTTCTGACCAAGCAGCTTCCCAACCCGCTGATCGATGCCAAGCAGATGATCCTTTTCCAGAACATCCCAGTCACCGACGCGGCCGCGCTTCAGCAGGCCCTCGGTACCGTTCGCCTGCATTGCTCCAAACCCAATCTGGCCCGCGTGCACACCGCCATCCACACGAGAGGATGATCCATCCATGCACCTGATCGAGGTCGAACGCAAGCGCGAACTTCCCGACAGCGACACCCTCTTTGTCCGGCTTGCCGAACTGGGCTACCGGCAGGCCGGTCAGCTCACCGAGGTCGACACCTACTACAGCCGCCCCGACGTCGACTACATGGAAACCGTTGAATGCCTGCGGGTTCGACACCGCGAAGGCTTCGCGGAGGTCACCTACAAGCCGCCGTCGACCGCCAGCACACACAGCCATACCGACGTGATCGCGAAGCATGAAACCAACGTGATCCTCGACGGTCCCGACCAGGCCGACGCTGCCAACGAACTCCTCGCCGCTATCGGCATGGTCGAACTCGTCCGCGTCGAGAAAACCCGCACCACCTACCGCCACCCCTACCGCGAGGACATCGTGGTCAGCATCGACACAGTCACCGGAGCCGGAACCTTCGTCGAAACTGAAGTCACCGCCACCGAAACCACCGTCGCAACCGCGCATCTCGAACAAATTGAAAACGAGCTCGGAATCGCCGACCACGCCGTGGTCAACCTTCCCTACCGCGATCTCGTCATGGCGCACAGCTGATGACCTGACTTCATCGGGGAACCCATCCAATGCAAATACGGGCGCGATGTGCGATGGCTCCAAATACGTGCACCCAAGGGGTCTGCCCGCTACCACCAAATAGAACACCGGCGGCGGGTTCGCGGTGTCCCTCATGCTGGGGAGACAACGCCGTCGCGACCTCGTCCGTGAACGGCATAACCGATCGAGCTCTACTGCACAGTGGCTGTGCATCGCCGATCCGGTTCGAACGCTGATTGAAGGTGGCTCAGGCCTACCATCCAGCGCGACACCGGTCAGTCCGATGCCGGGAGCGGCTTGGCCGCCTTGAGCTCCAGCGCCTCGCCATCGATGGCGGGAATTCCGGGACCTGGCTTGGTGCAAAGCAATTCGACTGTTGCGTCGGCGTTGGTGTAGCGCTTTCCTATTGCGGTGCCGACGTTGGAGGTGGCCGGGGCGGCGGTGGCGTTCTTTTCCACTGCGGAGAGCACTGCGGGGGCGCCGCCGATGGTGAGTTCGATCGGGTCCGCGGGGACTTTGACGACGATCAGTTCTGTCGAATCGACGGCGCTGTAGACGCGTGTACCGGGCTTAAGGGATAGTGCCATGGGGTTTCTTACCTCTCTAAGGTGCGCTCAGGTCCTCGAGCACGAGCCTGCGCAGTAGCTTTCCGGTGTCGGTGTGCGGCAACGAATCTCGGAAGACGATCGTTTCCGGGGTCTTCGAGCCGCGCAGTCGCGAGCGGACGAGGATGCGCAACTCTTCATCGGTTGCGACAGCGCCTGCGCGGAGCACTACCGCTGCGGCGAGGGTCTGGCCCCATTCGTCACTCGGCGGTCCGACCACGCATGCTTGGGCGACTGCCGGATGTGACAGTAGAATCTCTTCGATCTCGGCGGGGGCTATATTTTCGCCGCCTCGGATGATTGTGTCGTCGGCTCTGCCCTCGATGAATAAGTAGCCGTCGCGATCCACATGGCCTTTGTCTCGGGTACAGAACCAGCCTTCGGCGTCCAGGAGGCTGCCGGTGGCGTATTCGCCGGAGATTTGTTCGCCGCGTAGGAAGATGATGCCCGATTTGCCCGGTGGTAGTGCGTGGCCCTCGTCGTCGCGGACCTCGATCTCGATCGTGGGCAGCACTTGTCCGGCCGAGGACAAGCGGGCTCGGATCAGTGGGTCGTCGGAAAGCAGGGCGGCTCGGTGGTCTTCGGGGCCGAGGATGGCGATTGTCGATGCGGTTTCGGTCAAGCCGTAGGCGTTGACGAATCCGACGTCCGGGAAGCGTGTAAGGGCGTCGCGCAGTATGCGTTCGGAGACTTTCGCGCCGCCGTATGACAGGGAGCGCAGCGTCGGGAGGTTCGCGCCGTCGGCTGCTACCGCGTCCACGATGCGCGCCAACATCGTCGGGACCACCATCGCGTTGGTCACGGCTTCGGCGCGGACCGTGTCGAGCCAGACCGATGGATCGAAGGCGCGTAGGTACACCAGGCGTCGCCCGGCGAACAGATTCGACAGCATGTTGGCGACGCCTGCGACGTGGTAGGGCGGTACTGAAACCAGTACTGCCTCTTCGGGATCGGCGCTGCCGAATTCGACAGTACTGAGCAGGTAGGCCATGAGGTGGCGGTGCCGGAGTAGTGCCGACTTCGGGGCGGCCGTCGTGCCGCTGGTGTACAGCACGACCGCAACGGCGTCGTCATCGAACTGCGGCTCCAGGGGTGGCACGTCGGTGGGCACAGCGGCCAGCCAGTCGTCGAAGACGTGTGCCCGCGCCGTCACTCGCGGCGCGGTCGCCGCATCCGCCAGCACGAGAGCGTCGGGTTGCCGCTCGATCAAACTGTTCAGTTGAGCGTCGTCCAACCGGTAGTTCACCGGCACGAACGGCACCCCCGCGCACGCCGCCGCCAAGAGAGCGACCGGCAGTAGCGGGTGGTTCTCCCCCGCATACACAAGCGCGGGAGAATCGCGCAGCGTCGCCGCCCCGCCCCTCGCCAGCGCACCGAGTTCCGCCCCGGTCACTCGCCGGTCGGCGTCGCCCAACAGGACACGGTCGGCGAAGCCCGACTCGATCATCTCGACCATCGCTGAGAGATGCATGTCTTCAACAACTTCCGGAATCGAGGGCTGTGATGGATCGGTACGGGACGAGCCGGTCGCTGCTGCCTCCTGCAGCGAAGTCGGGTCCGAAACCTGGCATTACGGCATGCTTTCGGCCCGCGACCGCGCCCCCGCGATCGAAAGCCTGCCGAAATGACGAGGGTCGGTGCCGCACAGGCATTTCCGGACGGCCCACTAGGACACCCTGGCATCCGACGAGGCGTGATCCGCTGCGACATAACCGAATACCGCCGACGCGGCGATACTCGCTCCCGCTCCGAGATACTTGCGTCCCATCACGGAGGCAGTGCAATTGCCCGTCGCATACAGCCCGGGAATCGGCTCGTAATCCGTATTCAATACCCGGGAGAACTCATCACAAAGCAGTCCACCGCTGGTACCGATATCTCCGGGGTACAGCGCGGCCGCGTAGAACGGCCCCTTCTCGATCGGGCCCAGGCTCGGGTTCGGCTGGTGGGTGCGATCGCCATAGAATCGCTCGTGGTCGCCCTCGCCGCGATGGAAGTCCTCATCGACGCCGTTTTCGGCGAACAGATTGAACCGATCGATCGTCTCTCGGAGCGTGTCGGCGGGGATATCACATTGGCGCGCAAGGTCTTCCAGTGTGTCAGCGCGCTTCAGCGTCCCGCCGGTGATCAAATGCTTCGGTGTGAAGCCCGCAGGCGCCATCCCGAACACATAGCGCGACCGGTGGCGCGAATCGATGATGAGCCAGGATGGAATCGCCGCACCGCTCTCGCGGTGCCGCGCGTACATCTGCTGTCCGGCTTCCTGATACGAGCAGGCCTCGTTGAAATACCGAAGGCCCTTCGCATCGACGATGAGCGAGCCCGGCTTGCACCGCTCGGACAGACACATGCCGGGGGTGCCGTCGGGCATGATCCACGAGGGCATCCACCACGCCTCGTCCAGCATGTCGGTCGCGGCTCCGAGACCCTCCGCGATCCGGATCGCCTCCCCGGTGTCCCCCGGGTTGGCCGAGGTCCAGTCGGCGCCGACCGGCAGCCCGTCCGAATGCTCCTTGCGCATCGTCTCGTTGCGGGCGAAACCGCCTGCGGCGAGCAAGATCCCGTCCCGGGAACGCACGCGCACATCCCGGCCCTCGCGATGGATGACGGCACCGACGACCCGGCCGTCCTCGACCACGAGATCCGTGAGCGCGGACTCGGTCCAGATCGGCACCTCGCGCCGAAGCAGCGCGTCGACCAACCGGGCGATCAAGGCCGCGCCATTGGCCGCCAACTTCTGTCCGCGAATGAGTCCGCCGACGGTGCGCCGTCCGACCCTGGCGATGGTTGCCATGCCGATTCGCGTGCGCATCAACGACATCGGCGCCGCTTCCACGGTGTAGATCACCATGCTGCCAGCGAAGCCGGGCCGGATCCGATCGCACCACGCCCCGAGTTTCTTCTTGTCGAAGATCTCCGGTTCGATTGATCTGCCCCGGGCGGATCCGCCTTCGATGCCCCGAACTCCGGCGTAGTAGTCGCTATATCCCTCGCAGCGCCGAAATTTCAGGCCCTCGGATTCGAGGAACGCGACCATCTCGATTCCGGAATTGACATAGGTCAGTCTCCGAGCCGGAGACGACGCCGGGCCAGCATCACCGACGACGGAGTCGAAATAGGCCATGGCGGTGTCGAGCGAATCGGACACGCCCTCGCGCTGCATCAGCGGATTGTTGGGCAGCCACATCACACCGCCCGACATGCAGGTCGATCCGCCGAGCAGGTCGGACTTCTCCACGACGAGAACATCTTTGCCGAGGGCATGGGCACGCAGCGCGCCAACGACCCCGGCGCCGCTGCCGACGACCAGGAAGTCGGTCGTATGGTCCCAGTCGTTCATCACTTTCCCCTACCCATTGCGGGCGCCCGCCCGATGACACCGTCGTCTTCCAGTGCGGCGATCTCTGACGCAGTGAGTCCGAGTCCCGCCAGCACTTCCTGGTTGTGCTCCCCCAACAAGGGCGCGTGGCGCGTATGCCAGCGTTCGGGACCGTCCGACAGCGTGAACGGCACCGTGCTGTGCCGCACCGTCGGGTTCACCGGATGCTCGACGTACTCGTAGAAGCCACGCGACTCGAGTTGCGGCAGTTCGGCGACGCGATGCGGTTGCATGACTTTGCCCACCGGAACGCCTGCGTCCCAAAGGATTTGGACGATCTCTCCTGCACTGCGCTGCCCACACCAAGCGGCGAGGTTCTTGTCGATGAGGTCGTGCTGCTCGCGACGCCCACTGGCAGTGGACAGCGCCAACTCCATCGCCCAGTCGGGCCGACCGAGCGCATCGCACAAAGCCGACCATTGCTCATCGCTGGCCACCGCGACGGCGACCCAGGAGTCGTTGCCGCCGTATTCGTCGGTATCGGCGGTCCGGTAGAGGTTTTGCGGTGCCGCTTCCGGTCCCCGATTACCGTCGCGCACAAGGAGTTGCCCGTATGCGGAGTGCTCGATCACCTGTTCGGCAGCGACATTCATCGCGGCATCCACCATCGCCGCCTCGACGAGCATGCCATCGCCGGTACGCCGCCGATGTTCCAGTGCGAGCAGGAGCGCATTCAGGGCGTGCAGACCGGCATTCGGATCGCCGATCGAGAACGGCTCGACCGGGTTCTGGTCGGGATGGCCGGTCAACCAGGTGAGTCCGGACGCATCCTCGATG
This sequence comes from Nocardia sp. NPDC049737, assembly GCF_040674755.1. Taxonomy (NCBI): domain Bacteria; kingdom Bacillati; phylum Actinomycetota; class Actinomycetes; order Mycobacteriales; family Nocardiaceae; genus Nocardia; species Nocardia sp. NPDC049737. Next base: position 213,797 of record NZ_JBFANH010000005.1, read on the forward strand.
ATGTAGGCGAAGGCCGGGTTGTCCCGCCACGGCCCGTCGAGGCCGAATCCCGGCATCCGGAGCATGATCGCGTCGGGGCGCAGCGCGCGCACCTTCTCGTAGTCGAGCCCGATCTGCTCGAGCACCCGCGGGGTGTAGTTCTCGACGATCACATCGCAACTCTGGATCAGCCGGTGCAGCACCTCGAGTCCGCGCTCGCTCCGGAAGTCCAGTGTGACGCTCTTCTTATTCGTGTTCAGGCTCGAGAAGATCGGCGAGCGTTCCCACCACTGTTCCTCGCTGAGCGGGACACCGGCGATGAGCCGGGTTCCGTCGGGGCGGGTGGTCGACTCGACGTGGATCACTTCGGCACCGAGCATGGCGAGCAAGTGTGTGCAGGACGGGCCGGCCCAGAAAGCGGTCATGTCCAGCACGCGAAGTCCGTTGAAGGGCAATGCTTTCGCCGTATCGGTGGCCGTCGTCTGCCGAGCGGCCGGGGGTGTGGTGGAATATCGTTCCCCGTGCTCGTCGAGGCGCGGGGCGGGCCTGGGTGCGCGCGGTGGTTCGGACCCCAGGCGGTACGGCGGGGCGGGTTGGATGTAGCTGTCGCGGGGGTTGGCCACGAACGACCCGCGCGCCCGGTAATGCTCCATCTCCGCGATGTTCTCGCCATTGGCTACCAATGAATTCGGAATTCTGAAAGCCGTTGCCAGCTCACGGATTTCCTCGACAGTGTGGTCGGCAAACCACGGGGCGATCTCACTTGCCAGATCGCCCGCCCGCCCACTGATCGAAAACGGTGCGCTCTCGTCGATCCACTCCGGGTGGCCGACCATCGCGCACAGGTCGAACCACTGCTGGGCGGTCCCGCATCCGACGGCCACCATGCCGTCCTTGGCGCTGGCCACCCCGGGCACCATGAGCCCTCGTCCCGGGCGCATCAGCCGACCGAGCGCCTCGAAGAACGTGACGGAATAGTAAGTGAGACTGAGGATCTGGGTCTCCAGCATGGACAGGTCGACCAGCGCGCCCACGCCGGTGTCGAGGGTCCGTGCCCGCGACGCCAAGGTGCCGGCGGCGGCATATGCCCCGGCAACCCATTCGCCGATTCGACCTCCGACGTGGACCGGGGCACGGTCGGGAGCGCCGCGGCCGAGCCCGATGATCCCGCCCGACCACGCCTGCAGAGTGAACTCGGTCGCCGGTCGGTCCTGCCAGGGACCATGCAGACCGAATGGGGTGATCGAGGTGACCGTCAGATGGGGATGGCGGTGCCGGATGGCTTCCGGTGTGAACGACGGATGCTCCGCCACCCGCGACCCGCGACTCCACACCACGGCGTCGGCCCATTCCAGCAATCGGTCCACGAAGTCGATCTCACCGGCGTCGTTCGGATCGGCGACGACACTGTGCTTGGAGCACGAGAGGAAACCGAACAGCGCACCGTCGGAACCCGACGGGATTTCGGCGTGCGAGGCCGACCAGCTCCGTAACCGATCGCCCTCGGGCGCTTCGACTTTGACGACCTCGGCACCGGCATCGGCCAGCAGCTTCGTACAGTAGGCCCCGGCGATTCCACTGGAGAAATCGACGACCACATAACCATCGAGCGGTTCCACGAGCTAGTCCTTCCGCTCCCGAGCGCGCTTGCTCAGCCGCCATTCCGGCGGGAATTTGCTGTCGTTGTCCTTGACCGCGTTATTGATTCCGCGATTCATGGCCTGGTCGAACATCATGTCGTCGGTATCGGGCGCCGCGAAGCCGCCGACCGTCTCGAAGAGTCCGCTGATCATGCTGCCCAGATATTCGCCCTGGTACTGCTTCATGAACTCGAAGAAGGACTTCTGCATGAACACGGTGTCCGTGGGCCGGTTGCTGGCACAGGCCTGTGCGTACTTGTCCACTTCCGCTTCCAGCTGGTCCCTCGGGACGACACTGTTGAGGAAGTTGCACTGGTACATTTCCGCGGCGGTGAACGCCCGCCCGGTGAACACCATCTCCTGGAATTTACGCAGACCCATGGTCTGTGCCCACCACCACATGCGCGGCGCCCACCCGACATAGCGGAAGGCCGGATGGCCGAACAGCGCGTCGTCGGAGGAGATCACCAGATCGGCGTCGGCGGCCTGGTAGAAGTGCCACCCGTAGCAGTAGCCCTTCACCTCCAGGATGCTGATCTTCTTGAAATCCTGGAGACTGCGAATACCGGAGTTCGAGTTGGCATACCACGAGCTGAGCGTCGCGCCGTGCCGGAACGAATTCTGCGGCGGATAGGTGACTTCGTCCGCGCCGATACGGAATTCGGCGAGCTTGGGCCCCTGATCGGGGTTGGTGTGCGCCGCCATGAACTCCGGCAAATCGGCACCGGTGCCGAGATCATCGCCCTCGCCACGGATTACGAGTACCTTCACGTCGTCGTCGACACTGGCGCGGTGCAACAGATCGGCATAGCGCACCCGAGCGGCGATGGTCGGCGCATTGAGGTGGTCGGGCCGATTGAACGTGATCGTCGCGATCTTGGTCTTGGGATCCTTCTCGTAGAGGATGATTTCCTCCGCGGAAGGCGCGGGCTCACTCATTCGCCGCTCCGATCGCGATGCCCGCGTTGCTGTTCCACGACGGACCGGAGGTCAGCACCTCGGGGCCATCGGCGGTGATCAGCACCATCTCCCGCCCGAAGACCGCACCGATACCCTGCTCCCAGACATAACCGGTTACGGCGAGCACCATCCCGGGTTCCAGATACTCCGCGGCAGCGGTTGCTGGAAGTTGCGGCGATACCACGGGTGCGTCGAACCCCAGCCCCAGCGCATGTGCCACCGGCAGCGGCGGCAGCGGTTCGCCCGCGGCTTCGTAAGCACTCAGGAATTCGCTGGCGAGTCGACCCGGCCGACAAGCACCGAGCAGGCGCGACCAGAGCTGATCCCACCGCTCGTAGAGCGCGGTTGTGCCGTCTTTCGGCGCCCACGTCGGCCAGGTCCGGCCGATCTGGGCGATGTAACCATTTCCGATGACTCCCGCGGAGAACGCAACCAGGTCACCGGCCTGCGCACGCCGATCACCCGGCGCACGCCGCCACGGGTGATCCGCTGCGGTCACCCATGCGGCGTCCTGAGTGGCCGGGGTACTCATGCCCCCGGCCGCCATAGCCTGCAGCATGACTCCGGTCAGGGTCTTCTCGGTGACCCCGGGCCGCAGTTCGGCGACCGCCGCCGCCAGGCCCGCTTCCGCGATGCGGATCGAATCCCGAAGCACCACAATTTCTTCGGGAGTCTTGATCCGCCGGGCGGCCCGCATAGCCTGTTCGCCGTCTACCAACTCCGCCTGTGGGAATGCCATCGGCAGGAACTGGGAGAACAGCGGGGACAGGGCATCGGTGCCCACCCGCCTGGCGGTGGCGGCACCGCCGATCTGGCGCAGCACCCCCACGAGGTTGAGCGGATTCCACATGATTCCGTACAGGTTCTCGTGCGGAATGTCCTCGGGAACGCCTTCGTCCCAAGTGCTCAACAGATGAATGTCGCCGGTTTCGCGGACGAGGACGCATCCGGGACCGAACGGCCTGGTCCCCGCGGTCCACAGCTGCGGTGTACCGGTGACATAGCGAATATTGGCCTGCCTGCCCAGTACGAGCAGGTCGAGGTCGTGGGCTTCCATCTGGGCCAGCACGCGCGCCCGTCGCCCGAGACGGAGTGCGCGTTCGTCGGCCAGGATTTCAGTTGCCATAGGGGGCGTAGGTGTAGTCGGTCAACGGAATGAAGCCTTCCTCGGTGATCACGATGATCTCCTCGCTGCGATAGCCCCCGGTGCCGTCCTCCCACACCACCGGTTCCAGCACCACCACCGTGCCCGGTGCGAGGACGAAGTTCTTGTCGAAGTCTTCGCCCAGGTCAGTGCCGATCATGGGCATCTCGGCGGGGCCGACGCCGATGCCGTGCCCCAGATAGAAGTGGGGCAGCCAGGGCTTTTCGCCGCCGTTGGCGTCGATGGCCGCCCTGGCCAGGTCATTCAGCGAGGCTCCTGCGCGAGTCACCGCGAGCACCGCGTCCAAGATCGCCCGCCATCTGGTGAATTGCGCCTGCTGCCGCGGGGTGGGGTCCTGGCCAACGACCCAGGTTCGGCCGAAGTCGGAGCAGTAGCCGCCGTAGCTGATGCTCACGTCGGTCCACAGCACATCGCCGCGTGCCAGCTCCCGTTCGGTTGTCAGCAAGGGCAGCGCGAGATCGTCGTGGACGGTCCAGACGCCTGCTTGCTTGCTTTCCGGCATGACCTGCCAGATGGGGTCGAGGATATTGGCGGTGGCGCCGAGCTCGAACGCCCGCCGCACGAATGCCGCCGAGAGGTCGATCTGGCGGATTCCGGGTGCCAGCGCCGCCTGGACATCGACCATCGCGGTGTCGGTAATCCGGCAGGCAGTGCGAATACAGGCCAGCTCGTCCTGGGTCTTGACCAATTTGGCCGCGCTGAGCACCAGGGCCGCGTCGGTGGGCGGACCGGACCGGAACAATCTCTGCTCCGCGCGCCGCATCGCTCCGGTGGATTGGTCCACGGCCATCCGTGCCCCGCTGGGGACGAGCTCGGCCAGGATCCGCGCGAAATCGGTTACGCCTTCATCGAATTCGAGATAGACCGGGCCGTGAACATAATCCGCGGGCAGCTCGGTTTCGGTGGCCGCGCCCTCACGGAAGGGCAGGAACAGGTGCGGCCACTCGTCATCGACCAGAACCACCGCGACCGGGCACTCGATATGCGACAAACCGGCGTCGCCGAGCGGCCAGCTCGCTCCGGTCGCGTACATGACGGATTGATCTTCGAGCAGAACCAGCGCATCCACGCCCTGCTCCGCCATCGCCGCCCGCAACCGAGCTCCGGTTTCGTGCCGCATGCGGGCGCGATCCGGTTCGTCCGGAATCCGGACCGACGTCCCTACCGCTGTCGGAGAATTAGTCATTCGATACCCAGGAACTTCTTGATATTGCCGCTGACGATTTGTGCTGCCTTTTCCGGGCCGACCGCGTCGATTACCAGCTGCAGCGACTTCTCCGAATAGCCGAAAGTGCTTTCGTTGTGCGGATAGTCCGTGGACCACATCACGTTGTCCACGCCGATCTGGTCGATCAACTGCAAGCCGAGCGGATCCACCATGAACGCTGCGCTCATGTGCTTGTTCCAGTAGTAGCGGACGTCGTGCTTCAGTTTTGGCTCGCACATATGCAGGTAGGACGCGTACAGATGTTCGCCGTCCTGCAGTGCCGAGGGAACCCAGGAAATCCCGCCCTCGAACCAGCCGATCCGAAGTTTCGGATGCCGGTCCAGAATGCCGGAGAAGATGTACCTGGAAAACATCTCCCGGAAGGAGTCGACATTGACCATCATCCCGACCACGAGGGTATTGAACTCGCAAGGAGCCTTGAGCCCGGTCTCCCCGATGTGATGGGAAATGGGCACGCCCGACGCTTCGATCTCGTCCCACACCGGGTCCATCGCCGTACTGGCGTAGTCGATCTGGTTGCCGTCGGCGTCCGTACCCGGGTTGAGCGGCAGCAGGAAAGTCTTGAGCCCCAACGACTTCAGCTCTTCCAGGGTCCGGCGCGTACCGGCCGGATCCCACCAGTTGATCAGCCCCGCGGCATAGAACCGCCCCTTGGAGCGCTCCTGCAGGCCCGCCATGTACTGGTTGTAGATCCGGAACAAGCGCTCGCGCATTTCCTTGTCGGAATGGAAGAACAGCGCCAAGACGGCGTTCGGAAACGCCAGTTCCTTGTAAACGCCGTCTTCGGCAAGCTGCTGAATACGGGCCTCGAGGTTGCCGCTGGCCGCGCCGACGAGGTCGTCGTACTGCATCAGGACGGCACTGAATTCGGGCGGCAAGAACGAATGTCCAGCCGCGCCGACCTGATAGGCACCTTCCTCATACCAGATCCGCGGCGCCTGAGCCTTCAGCTCCTCGGGAAGGTACTGGAAGAAAATATCGTCCGAGAGGGAGATGTGATTATCCGCCGACCACACCTCCGTCCCCGGGGGAAGACCCACGTCGCCCGTGGCGTTACCTTGCCTGTCCTTCGGCGCGCCGTAGCCCTCGGGTGGATACAGCGAGACGTTCTTCGTCGGGCTTGACATCACTTGCCTCCCATGCATTTCTTATCGGAATTGGTCACCATTCGACCGGCAATTCGTAGACCCCATAGGCCAGCCGGTCGTGCTTGAAATCGACCCGGTCGATCGTCGTCGCCAGGCGCAGCGTCGGAATTCGGCGGAACAACGTCTGGAAGACGATCTGCAATTCCGCACGGGCGAGTTGCTGGCCGACGCACTGATGCCGCCCGTGCCCGAATGCCATGTGCTGGTTCGCATTCGCGCGGTCGAAATCCAGCCGGCCCGGCTCCTGGAAGGTGTTGGGGTCCCAGTTCGCCGGGGCGAGGTCGATGATGATGCCCTCGTCGGCGCGGATCACCTCGCCACCGATCTCGATGTCCTCCATGGCGACCCGCCGCTGCCCGGTGTGGATGATGCTGAGGTAACGCAGCAATTCCTCGATGGCATTGGCGAGCACCTTCGGATCGTCGGTGTCACGAACAACCGCCAGCTGTTCGGGATGCTCCAGCAAGGCGAGGGTGCCGAGACCGATCATGTTGCCGGTGGTCTCGTGACCCGCGAAGAGCAGGCCGACGCCCTGCATGGCGGCTTCCCATCGATCGATCTCACCGGCCTTGACCCGTTCCGCCAGATCGGAAATCGCGTCCTCGGCGGGATTCTCGGCCTTGGCATCCACCAGATCGGCCAGGTAATTGATCATCTCGACGACGTTGGCCTGTGTCTCCTCGGCCGTGTTGTTTCGACCGAGTCCGACGTTGCTGCGGTCCTGGAAGAATTCGTGATCCTCGTAGGGCACGCCGAGCAGTTCACTGATGACCAGAGAAGGCACGGGCAATGCCAGCGCCGCCACAAGGTCGGCCGGACGCGGTCCGGCGAGCATGGCATCGATATGCTCGTCGGTGATCTTCTGAATCGCCGACCGCAGTGCCTCGACGCGCTTGAGGGCGAAGGGCTTGGTCAGCATTCTGCGATGTCGGGCATGTTCGTCGAGATCCCGATTGAATACCGATCCCGGACGCACGGTCGACATGGCCCGCATACCTTCGTTCCAGTGCGGAAATCCGGGGCGACGGTCGTCGACGCTGACTCGCGGATCGTAGAACAGGGCTTTCGCTTCGGCGTATCCGGTGATCAACCACGGCGTGCTGCCATCCCAGATCCGCACTCGGCTGAGCGGATTCGCCGCGGCGAGTTCGAGCTCCAGGGGCGGCGGCGCGAAGGGGCAGCGCATCGAGCGCTCCATCGGATACTGGGGCACGGCGGCGTCGGTCGCGGTTCCGCTCGGTGTATCGGACATGGGTCTCCGTCATTCCTCGATATTGATGGCGCGCGCGGGGCAGGCCGCAGCTGCCTGATGGACGTCGTCGGCCCGGTCCGGCGCCGGATGTTCGTTCAGCAATACGACGACGCCGTCCTCGTCGCGTTGGTCGAATACGTCGCCCGCGTACAGCGCGCACTGACCGTTCGCGAGGCATTTGTCTTGGTCGACAATCACTTTCATCGAACGCCCTTGACCTGGCTTTTCATGCCCGCGACGGTGCCACCGTCGACCGGCAGGAGCGTGCCCGTCACATACGCCGACCGGTCGCTGCCGAAATACAGTGCGGCCTCGGCGACATCGCGGGCTTCGCCGTCTCGCCGCAGCGGTTTGGTATTTCGCATGATCTCGCGGGCGGCGCCGACAAATCTTTCGGCTTCCTCCGCACTCATGTTCGCGACGGCCGAGGCGAGCAGGGATGTCGGAATGTTTCCGGGTGCGATGCAATTGATTCGGATATCGGCGGCGGCGAATTCCATCGCGGCCGATTTGGTGAAATGTATTACCGCCGCTTTGGATGCGCGATAAGACATCACGCTGGCGCCCGCCTGAATACCGCCGATCGAAGAGACATTGATGATCGAGCCGCCCCCGTTGGCAACCATATGGCGTGCCGCTTCCCGCGTTCCCGCCATCACACCGAGCAGGTTGACACCGAGGACCTGATGGAAATCGGCGAGATCGTCGTCGAGGAATCCGGCATGCATCGCACCGGAAATGCCCGCGTTGTTGACCATGATGTCGAGACCGCCGAATCGCTCGACGGCGGTGGCGACCAGCTGGGCGACCTGCTCGGGATCCGCGACATCGGTCTTGGTGAAGATGACGTCCGCGCCGAGGCGTTCGGCCAGTTGTTCACCGCCATCCGAATCCCGGTCGGCGATGACGACCCGGGCGCCTTCGGCCGCGAACAGCTCGACAACGGCCGCGCCGATTCCAGCCGCGCCGCCGGTAACGATGGCGACTTTGCCAGCTAATTCATTCACCACAGCGTGTATGCCTTTCATCGACGGCCGAATGAGCATCGGCGAGCTGCTGCCGCCCGATACTCGGCGTGTGATACGAAAAATCTTGGACAACAACGGATCCCATGCAGACTGGTCGAGTTTCACCAGGCGCTGCGCTCATGGCCGATGCTATTGACCGCACGAATTTCGCGGGTCGCCGTCTCACTCAGTAGAAAACCGAGTTACCGACCCGTATCGCGGCGATCAACAGCTGGCCGGAGCGCCGCCCTGCAACTTCAGCAGACCGCAGAAGGTCGCCGCGGCGACCTTCCACTTCCCGTCGACGCTGATGGCCTTGCCCGCCTGATTCGGCAGGGCCGGGTTGCCGTTGATCAGGACGGTGTAGGTGACCGAGGCATGCGTGCTGTCGTCGAGTTTCACATTGGACACCGTTGCCGTGGAACCGGCGGCCATCGGACTGCTCGCCTGCGCCGCGAGCGTCGGGGCGAAGGTCGAACCATTCTCCACGAGACCGGCTTTCGTGTCGGCGGGGGTCTTCCCGTCGAAGAATGCGACGAAGACGTCGGTGATTTCCTTGACCGCCGGGTCGTTCGAATCGGCCTGCGCGGACGTGGCCTGCGCCGCCGCGGCGCTCGTCGCCGTCGTGGTGGTGCTGGCGGAGTCGTCATTCGAGCTGGAACAACCGATAACAGTCGCCGAAACCACTGCCATGGCCCCGGCGGTGGCCAGTACACGGCGAACGAACAGATGGGTCATAGTGCGTCCTTGTGAAGGGGGTGTGTTGGGAGACACATGAAAGCCCTCGATGACGCATCGCATATCCGTTGTTCCGCTCAGCGGGCAAAGCGCGCTCGTAGCTCATCGGCGCGACACCGCTGAGGGCGACAACCACTACCGCCGCGCCCCGGTCTCGACCGCATCACCAAAGGTCGCCGCACGGATATGCACGAATTTCCGGTGAGTAGGACGAATGCGCGGACGACGGATGCGAGCTCATATCGTCCGCCGCCAAGAGCCACCTCATGTGACTCCCATCTCATCGTTTCTCCCCCTGGAGCGTTCTATGTCCGCTACCACCACTCCTCCACCGGATGAAGTCGACGTCGCCGTCGACACCGGTCGGCTCGAGAACGCCTCGCGACTTCGCATCTACGCGGTGCTCGCGCTCATCGTGCTGATGACCGAAGTCGTCCCCGTTCAGTACACGATGATCACCCCGGCACTGCACGATATGAGCGCCACCTTCCCCGACGTCGGGGCCAACATCAACTGGGTGGTCATCTTGATCGGCCTGGTCGGTGCCTCCGCGACACCGCTGCTGGGCAAGATGAGCGACATCTGGGGCAAGAAGCGGCTGTTCGTGGCGTGCGGCGTGCTGTTCGTCGTCGGCTCGTTGATCGATGCGGTCACCGACAACTGGACGCTGTTCCTGATCGGACGTGGTCTGCAGGCGTTCGCCGTCGCCAGCCAGTTCATTGCCTTCGGCCTGATCCGGGATCTGATGCCGCGGCGGTTCGTGGCGACCGCGCTCGGCTTCGTCGGCGCCGGGATCGGTATTGCCGCTGCGATAGCGCCGGTGATCGGCGGTGTGATGCTCGACCACTTCTCCTGGCGGTCGCTGTTCTGGGGTCTGGGCGGTTTCACCGCCGTGATGACGCTGCTCGTCATGCTCGTAGTCCCGGAATCGAAGCTGCGGGTACGCGATCGGATCGATCCCTTCGGCGCGGTGCTGCTGTCCGCCGGTACGCTGCTGGTTCTGCTCTACCTGGACAACGGCCAAAGCTGGGGTTGGGGCCGCGCAACCAGCATCGCCTGGCTGGTTGGCGGACTGCTGCTGCTGGCACTTTTCTTCGTGGTGGAAACCCGGGTGAGCCGCCCGATGGTCGACCTGCGGCTGTTGTTGAACCCCAAGGTCAGCATGGTGCTGCTGATGTCCTTCTTCGGTGTCGGCATCATCGCGATACAGCCGCTGACGCTGGCGTACATGACCCAGACCCCGAATGCCGACGGGCTGCGCGACCAGGTCGCACAGGGTGTCGTGGCCAAAGCCCATGAGATGACCGGAGCCACGCTCCCGGTCGACATGGTGAAGGTGGTCCTCGATCCCAGCTACAGCTACGGCAACGGCTTCACCATGTTGCAGTACGCGCTGCACGTCGGACTCTGGGCCGGGCTCGTCGCCGTCATCGCCGGCCCACTCGGCGGCTGGCTGGCGCACCGATACGGCGCCCGCATTCCGGCGATCTTGGGCTTCGCCGTCAACGTGGTCGCGGGGGTTGGCTACCTCCTGGTCGACTACAGCTGGGCCACCTATTCGGTGTTCTACGCGCTGTCCGGGATCGGGTTCGGCTTCTTCTACGCCGCCGTGGCCAATCTCGTCGTCGACGCGGTACCGCAGGAACAGCAAGGCATCAGTACCGGCATGCTCGGTGTCACCATCAACCTCGGCACGTCGGTCTCCCTCGCGGTTGTCACTGCCTTGCTCAACAACAATCCGATCAAGGCGAGCATCGACGTCATGGGCAACCACGTCGTCCAGCCGATACCGCAGGTGTTCGGCGACAGCGGCTACACCCAGACTTTCTGGCTAGCACTGGGCACCGCTGTGATCGCACTGGTCCTGGCGGTGATGCTGCGGCATGGCCGAGCAGCGGCGCGTGGCGGCGCCGACCACGCCGAATAACCCACTCCCGCAACACCCGATCCCCCGCCGACGGCCGTCACCCATCGAGCCCACGTCCGGTCGGCGGGCCAGACCTCCCGCGGATGTCGTCAACTCCCTGCACTCACCGACATCCGCGGGAGGTCCCCCGAACCCCCGCGCGCGCGAAATCCACTGCCGCGGGCCGGTATTCCTCCTCTCAACGTCCCGCCGGATTCGCCGCCGGGAGTTCCCCCGACACCCCGCGCGCGAAATCCACTGCCGCGCGGGCCGGTATTCCTTGCTCTCAACATCCCCGCGGGGATCCGATCCGATCACCGCGATCAGGAGGTCGATCAAACATGTCCGCATTCACGCGCCGGTCGTTTCTCGGTGGCGCCGCCGGTGCCGCAGTCGCATTGGCGGGTACGGGAATTGCCGCCGGCGGCAGCGGTATCGCGACAAATATGAGGAGTGTCCCGCTCGTCCGCGAAGACCATCGGGTCATCGTGATCGGGACGGGATTCGGCGGCGGCGTCACCGCGCTGCGCCTAGCCCAGGCCGGAGTTCCGGTCTTGATGCTGGAGCGCGGATTACGCTGGCCGACAGGCCCGAACACGGAGACGTTCCCGCATGCCACGTCGCCGGATAAGCGCATTCTCTGGTACGAGTCCGCGCCGGAGCTGTTCGGTAAGCCGGTGGCGTTCGACCCCTACGCCGGACTGCTCGAGACGGTGTCAGGTGACAATATGACGGCGCTGTGCGCGGCCGGTGTCGGCGGCGGATCGCTTGTGTACCAAGGCATGTCGCTGCAGCCATCGCAGGCTGCATTCGCCACGCAGTTCCCGGACGGCTTGGATTGGCCGACAATGAACCGGGTCCACTATCCGCGCGTCGCGCAGATGTTGCAGCTCGCGGTCGCCCCGGACGAACTGATCGCCAGTCCGAACTATCAGGCCGTCCGGGTCTTCGAACAGCATGTACGCAAGGCCGGTTTGCCGGTGTCGAAGATTCCGATGCCGATCGACTGGAATTACGCGCTCGCCGAACTCCGTGGCGAGATGAAGCCCTCCTATACCAACGGTGACGGTGCGCTCGGCGTGAACAACGGCGGAAAACACTCCGTCGACGTCACCTATATCGCCGCGGCGGAGTCCACCGGCCGGGTGCAGGTCGAAATACTCCACCACGTCACCGCGGTCGAACGCGCCAGGGACGGACGGTGGACCGTCTACGTCGACCGGACCGACTCCTCCGGCACGGTGCTGGAGAACAAGATCCTCACCGCGGGCACACTGGTCATGGCCGCCGGAAGCCTCAACACCACCAGACTGCTGGTGCGAGCCAAGGCTAAGGGAACCATCCCGGATCTGCCGGACGGACTCGGCAGCGGTTGGGGCACCAACGCCGACCGCATCTACACCTGGACCTGCCTGGACAGCGATCTCGGCTACCCGCAGGGCGGACCGGTCGTCTACGGCAGCCTGAACTGGGACGATCCCACGAAAGCCGCCACGGTCATCCAGGCATCGATCCCGCCTGCGGGCATTGATGCGCGAACCACCATGCTCGTCGGCTACGGCGTCAGCAATGCCCGCGGACGCTTCGTCTACGACTCGGGCAAGGACGAGGCCGTGCTGCGTTGGCCCAAGGACGGGGACGCGGTGATCCAGAACGGCACCATCGGTCCGCTGGTGCAGAAGATCGCCGGCCCGGCAAGCGTTCTCGGCGATACGAACCTGGCGGCCCCGTCCACCTGGCACCCGCTCGGTGGTGCGAATATGGGCCCGGTCTGCGATCTGGAAGGCCGCGTGCACGGGCAGCGCGGACTCTATGTGCTCGACGGTGCGCTGATCCCGGGCAACAGCGCTGCCTGCAACCCATCGATGACCATCGCCGCCGTCGCCGAACGCGCACTCGACCACATCGTGGCGCAAGACGTCGGTTCCATCATCTGACCACCCTTCGGCGGGGTCACCCCTGAGCGGGCGACCCCGCCGATTCACTAGTGGACGCGCCCGTTGCGCACTGACGAGAGCGCGTCGAAAGCTTCATCGAGCAACTGCGCCAGATCGAGTTCGCCATCGGACGCCGACCAGCGCTCGACAGCGATATTCAGGCAACTCGTCGCAGCGGCGACCTTGATCTCCACCGCGATGGGGACGGGTCCCGACACGCCCGCCCGCTCGGCCAGCGCAGCGGTGAGGGCGGGTCGCCAACTGTGCTGTTTTTCCAACTGCCGCCCGGACAACTCCGGGGTATCGAAGATGAGTCGCGTCATGGCGAGCGCGGCAACCGGGTCCTCCAGATAGAACTCGGTGACCCCGGCCAATGCCCGGCGCAGCGCCGTCCAGTCGTCCTCTTCGGCGGGCCGGGCACGTAGCGCGTCCGCGAACCGGTCGGCGTGTGCGTCGAAGGCGCTCAGCACCGCTTCCTCCTTGCTGCCGAAATATCGCAGGAGAGTGCTGCGGGATACCCCGGCAGCTGCGGCCATGTCATCCACGGTGACGTTGTGGAACCCCCGCTCACGGGTCAGTTCATAGGCGACCTGTGCGAGGTCGGCTCGCACTGCGGCGCGGGCGATCAGTCTCGTGCGCTTGGTTCCGCTCATGGGCATGACGCTACCCTTTGCAATTTCGTGACATAACTGAATCTTTCGCGCTAGTCTGACACTCAGTCTCACTAATGAGGCAAAGTTCCTAATCGCGCCCGGTGCGCGGAACTGTCAAGAAAGCAAGGTGTCAACGTGTCGGATTTCTTCGTCGTATCGGGCGATACGCACATCATCGAGCCGGTCGACCTGTTCAAAACCCGGCTGCCCAAACATCTTCGGGACCGCGCCCTCTGGGAGGAGGAGTTCACCCTCGACGAACCGATCGTGGCGGGCGGGCACACCGAGTTCAAGAAACTGCACACCGTCGGGTTCGACGGCTGGACCATCTCCAAGTACCGCCAGCTCGGCGGGCGAACACCGGACGGCGAGCCGGAGAACATCATCCGGGATATGGATCTCGATGGCGTCGACGCCTCGGTGATGTTCCCAAACCTGTCGCTGTTCGTCCTGTTCACCGATGACCACGAGTTGTCGATGGCGCACGCGCGGGCGTGGAACGACTATCTCGTCGAACGGTATCTCCCGTACAAGGACCGGATGCGCCCGACGGCGGCGATCCCGCTCACCAACGTTCCAGATGCGGTTGCCGAGATCGAGCGATGTGCGCGCATGGGGTTGGGCGCCCTGCTACTGCCGGAGATCCCGCCGCTGCCCTACTGGTCACGGGAGTACGACCCGGTGTGGGCGGCCGCGCAGGCGCACGGCTTGCCGGTGTTCTTCCACGTCGCCACCGGCGGGGTGATGGTCAAGGAGTCGGTGTCGGAAACGGCGACCACCGTCAAGGGCCTGATGACGGCCATGAATATGGGCAAGGGACAGCTCACCGACGATATGGTCGCGGGCCGGACCATGGGCGGTGGTAATACCGCATCGGCCAGCCCGCAGGCCATCATCGCATCCCTCATCGGTGGCGGTGTCTGTGAACGATTCCCGAACCTGCACTTCAACCTGACCGAGTTCGGGGCCGGTTGGCTGGTCTCGTTCATGGGCATGATGGACAAGTCCTGGCGGACCGGCATCGGCCAGGACGCCGACTGGTGGCTCGGGTTCTGGGACGACACCCGTCCGCCGAACGACCAGCCGACCATGGGACGACTGTTCGCCATCAACGGGAAATGGCCCTACCCGCTCGCGCCCAGCGAATACCTCCAACGTCAGATCCATGTGCAGTTCGCCGACGACCCGGTGGCCGTCAAGGCCCGCCACATCACCGGAATGTCGACCGTCATCTGGGGCAACGACTATCCACACGCGGAAGGCACCTTCCGCAGTAGCAAGGAATGCATCGACTTCAACTTCGACGGGGTCCCCGACGACGAGCGGGCGATCATCCTCGGCGGCACTCTGGCCGATGTCGTGGGCTTCGACAAGAGCGTGAAGAAGGCCCCGGTCGACGTCGCCTGACTGGTCAGCGCCCCCGCCACTGCGGTGGGCGCTTTTCCAGGAATGCGGCAACACCTTCTTTCAAGTCTTCGCTGCGCATTACCCGCGCTACGGCTTCGGCGGCATCATCGTCACCTGGAACGGGCCGGCCATCTCCCTGGGCATCGAATTCCTGTGCTATGAGGCGGTTTCCGTCATCGAAGCGGCGTGATCCGACGGAGGCCAAGGCAACTGGGTCCCTTTTTCGAATACCTCAGGCCGCGGTGGCGTCACCGAGATAGCCGCGCAGCAGTTCGTCACCGGCTTCGTCGGCGGCACCCGACCAGGCGATCCGGCCGCGCTGCAGGATGATGCAGTGGTCGGCGAAAGCCAGTGCGCGACTGGCGAACTGCTCGATCATGATCACCGCGACACCGGCTGCCCTGGCCCGCTGCAGGCTCTCGAAGACCACATCGACCATCTTCGGCGCCAGACCGAGCGACATCTCGTCGGCGATCACCAACCGCGGTTCGACCATCAGCGCCCTGGCCAGCGACAGCATCTGCTGTTCGCCGCCGGACAGGGTCCCCGCGGCCTGACGCTGCCGTTGCCGCAGCACGGGAAAGATCTCGAAGGCATGATCGATGGCCACGGCCCTGCGCCGCCGGTCGGCCGCGGTGGCCATGCGCAGATTCTCCAGCACGGTCAGGGTCGGGAATACGCCGCGCCCTTCGGGCAGATGCACGAGGCCCGCGCGCCGGATCCGGTCCGGTGTCGCACCGGTGATATCGCGGCCGTCTAGCTCGACGGTTCCGCCCGCCGGTGCAACGAGCCCGGAAAGAGCCCTGGCCAGGGTGCTTTTTCCGGAACCGTTGGGACCGAGCACGGCGAGGGCGCTGTTCGGGTGCACGTCCAAGGTCACGCCCTGCAGTGCGCGCGCGGCGCCGTAGCGAACACTCAGATCGCGGACGGCGAGCAGGGAAGACGTTGTGGTCATGCCGAGGTCCTTTCCTCGTCGGGGCCCTCGCCCAGATATGCCGCGCGCACGGCCGGATCCGCGCGGACCTCGGCTGGGGTGCCTTCGCTGATCTTGACGCCGAAATCGAGCACATGGACGACATCGCTGAGCCCGAGCACCAGATCGACATCGTGCTCGACCAGCAGCAGCGATACACCGTGATCGGCGACGACACGAGTGAATGTGCCTGCGAGCTCATCGGTTTCGCGGGCGTCGAGCCCGGACGACGGCTCGTCGAGCAGTAGCACATACGGATCTACGGCCAGCGCCCTGGCGATCTCGACGAGCCGACTGGTGCCCAGCGGCAGTCCGGCCACCGGCAGATCGGCGTGCCCGGTCAGCTGCAGTGCGGCGAGGATCTCGCCGACCCGCCGGTCCTCGTCGGCGGGGGCTCGGCGGAAACCGCCCGCCGTCACGAGGTCGGTCCACATCCGGCTGCGGGCGTGCCGGAGCCGGTAGCCGAGCACCACGTGTTCGCGGACGGTCAGTCCGGGAAACAGTTCCGGATGCTGGAAGGTGCGGGCGAGGCCGCGTCGGGCGCGCGACTGCGCACTCGCCTTGGTGACATCGTGACCGCCCATCAGGACCGAACCGGAGCTCGGTTTCAACAGTCCGGACAGCACCGCGAACAAGGTGCTCTTACCCGCGCCGTTGGGGCCGACGAGACCGACGATGGAGGCAGGTGGGACCCGCAGGTCGACCTCATCGAGGGCGACGAGTCCGCCGAAGCGGACGGTCACGCCCTTGGCCTCGATTCGCGCTGGGGTGCTATCGGTGGTCGCGGTCATGCCCGCACCTCGCTGACGCTCGGTTCCGGCATGACCGCGTTGGCGGCTGTGTTGAATGATCGCTCGCTTCGCTCGCTCATGCCCGCACCTCGCTGACGCTCGGTTCCGGCATGACCGCGTTGGCGGCTGTGTTGAATGATCGCTCGCTTCGCTCGCTCATGCCAGCTCTCCCGGGGTCAGTTGTGGTTCCTCGACACGCACGTTCGCAGCCGCTGTCGTGTCGGAATCTGTTGTTGCCTTTCCCATCTCAGAACTCGTGACAGGCCGTCGGTGCTGCCACCACCGGATGACATCGTCGAGCTGGCGCGCGTGCATGGCGACGATCCCGTCCGGATTGCGGGCGAGCATGATCGCACCGAAACCGAACATAATGACCGGAATCTCGGCCCAGCTCGTCGGCAGGTAGGTCTGGAATACGCTGGGCAGCACGGCGAAAGCCACTCCCGCGACCAGTGCGCCCACGATCGACCGCGAGCCCAGGGTGACCAGGACGGCCAGCCACACCAGGCCGGTGAACGCATTGAACGAATCGGGCAGTGCCGACTGGTAATTCAGCGCGAGGAAGCCGCCACCGATCGCGGCGACGAAGGTGGCCAGCGCCGATACCAGCACCTTGACCGGAAGAATGCTCAAGCCCAGTGTGCGCGAACCGGGCTCGCTCCACCGGACCGCGGTCACCGCGAGTCCCGCGGTCGAACGCCGCAGATTGACCACGAGCAGACCCAGCCCGACGAACACCACCAGCGCGAGCAGCGCGAATGTCGCGTTGTCCGTGGCCCATTCGGGACGCGGCATATAGATGCCCTGGCCGGAGTTGTAGAACCGATCCCGCATGAAGATCAGGTTCTGGGCGAGCAGGCCGAAGGTCAGCGTGACCAGGGCGACGTAAAGGTTGCCCAAACGGATCGTGAGCAATCCGAGGATCACACCGATCGGCACGATGCACAGCGCGCTGACCAGAACCGCCACCAGCGGCGACCATCCGGAGTTCGTGGTCAGATCGGCGGCGAAGATCGCGCCCAGTCCGGCGAAGGTGATCTGACACAGCCAGATCATGCCGCCCTCACCGGTGACCAGCGTGAAGGACAGCAGCGCGATCGCGAGCGCGATACCCGCACCGACCAGACCGGCCCAGAAGTCCTCGAGTACCAGGGGCAGTACCGCAACGATGATCAACGTGATCACGGCTGCGACCAGTGCGGCTGTCGGTCGGGTCCGCCCGGTGCGTGATCCGACCGAGGCGCTGGGTGCTCCGGCATTCGCCGTGCGGATCGCGCGATCGAGCGCGCCGCCCGCCGTGGTATCGCCCGCCTGTCCACGCACCGCGTAGTACAGCAGGAAGACCAGCATGAACATGAACGGGATGCTGGGCACGATCTGCGCCGAGAACGGACTCTGCGGGTCGAGGTAGCGCTGGATGACATTGGTGACCACACCCATTGCGAGCGCGACCGAGACCGCCATGGGCAGACTGCGCAGCCGCGCCGCGACCACCGCCGCGAAGGCGGCCGACATCAGGGAGGTCATGCCCTCGACCGTCAGTCCCGAGGTCGGGGCGATCAGCACACCCGCAAGTCCGGCCAACAGTGCACTGAATGCCCACACGCCGAGCGACACCCGCGTCGGGCTGACACCGGACATAGCGGTCAGTGCCTCGGAGTCGACCAAGGCCCGAACACGTAGGCCGATATCGGTATACCGCAGCAGCCCCGTGCCGACGAGTAGCACCACCGCCAGCCCGGTATAGGTGATCACCTGGTTCATATCGACGACCGCACCGAACACGTGGAATATCCGCAGCGGCTGGGGCGCCAGACCCGGTGCCGTGGTGTTCACCAGATGCCCCAATACGAGGTTGACCAGCGGCGGCAAAGCGACGGATAGGCCGATCGTCGCGACGATCTTGACCAGTGGCGAACGCAGTCGCAGATAGCGAAACAGCAACGCGTAGAGCGCGATACCGAGACCCGGGCCGAACAGCCCGATCGCGACCACGGCCGCGATCGGCATCGACCACCCGTGCTCGACGTGCAGGAAGAAGTAGAAGCGGGCGACGGCGAAGGCCATGGCGCCGAAGGCGAAGTTGAAAACGCCCGAGGAAACGTAGGTGACGACCAGCGATGCCGCGGCGATTGCGTAAATCGCTCCGAGGGCTAGGCCGGCGAGAACGTAGGAGAGCAACGGTGGGGCCCCTAAAAGTTCGACGCTCTGGAGGTACGGGTAAGAGTGCGCTAATAGGGGGGCACCGTCAAGTATTTTGTCCGGATTCTCGCCGAAAATCGGATACAGAGGGTACTGAATATGCTCCACTGTAGCCCTCACAGCCGTCCGGCACCCGTAGCTGGACCGGCGATAGCTAGAGGAGTGCAGATGCGCAGAGTCGGTGCGATCGCAGCGTGGTTATGCGCCGCAATGTTTGTTGTTCCCGCGTGCGGCAGCGGCGGCTCCGGTGGAGCGGGCAATACGAGCGGGCCGGTCAAGGTGGGGGTGCTGACCTCGCTCAGCGGTGCCGCGACCGCCAACTACGCAGGTACCGAACCCGGGGTGAAAGCCCGCTTCGCCGCCTACCAGGCCGCGAACGGAAAGTGCGCCGCGCGTGGCTTCGACGTCGTTGTGGGTGATGACCAGTCCACACCGCAGGGCGCGTTGACCGCGGCACAGAAGTTGGTGCAACAGGATCACGTCTACGCGGTGCTGCCGGTGAGCACGTACTTCTACGGCGCGGGGCAGTACGCGGGCACCCAGGCGAGCAAGACGCCGTTCCTCGGCGCCGGGTTCGACGGCGGTGACCAGTGGTTCAACCCGAAGTACGACAACCTCTTCGCCGCGACGGCGGGTACCGACTACAACAAGACCGCGACGACCCTCGGTGACTACTGGAAGAAGATCGGCGGCACCAAGGTCGCCGTGCTCTCCTACAACACCCCCAGTGCCACGAAGTCGGCGGAAGGCGCGGCGCTGTCGGCCGAGCACGCCGGGCTCGCCCGCGGTTATGTCAACATCCGCATTCCGTTCGGTACCACCGATGTCGGCCCCTATGTCCTCGGCATCAAGGAATCCGGTGCCGATGTGCTGTACGCACCGGTCATTCCGGATACCGGATTCGCGCTCATGACCGGTCTGCGACAAGCCGGGGTCGAGATGAAGTCCGTGCTGCTGGCCACCGGCTACGGGGCCGATCTGCTGAAGTCGCCGCCAGCGATCGCGGCGGGCCAGGGCGTCGGTTTCATGACCTCCTTCGCACCGACGGAGATGAATACCGAAGCGACTCGGGCATTTTCGGCGGCACTGAAGCAATACGCGGGCTCGGAGACCGGTATCCCGTCCTTCTCGATGGCGGTCGGCTGGGTCAGCGCGGACCTGCTGATCGAGGGGCTCGAGAAGGCTGGATGCAATGCCAGCCAGGAGCAGTTGATGTCCGCGCTGCGCACCGATAAGACCTGGACCGCCGGTGGATTGTTCCCGAAGCCTGCCGATTTCGAGAACCGGGGTTCCTACTCGGTCGGCTCCCCGGGCAACTGCACCTTCGTCTCGATCCTGCGCGGCGACAAGTTCGTCCCGGACACCAATGGCGCTCCGGCCTGCGGCGAGCAGATTCCGGACCTGAAGGTCGTGCCGAAGTAGACGTCCCTCCACATCGAAGTCCGAGGGATCCGAAAGAAAAGAGAAACAGAGGATGAGGAAGATCGCAGCAGCCGGTGTGTTACTGGCATCCGCGCTCGCCGTTACCGCACCCCCCGGGGCCGCCACACCACAGGCCGACGACCGTGGTGTGAACTACACGGCGAATGCCACCGAAAGATCGACGATCATCACGACCGATGCCGGTTCGATGGCTGTGGAAGACGGGGTATTCAAGATCGAAGCAGCCGATGGGACCACCCTCGCCGGTGCCGAATTGGCTTTCCGGGTAGACGATTTCGTCTTTCCCATCGCTGCGGAGATCACGGATCGTACCGCGACGTTGACACCGCAGTTCGACCGGGAACACGCGGTGTACAAACCGGTCGCGCTGCCCTTCGAGGACCAAGCCCCCTGGAAGACTCAGTACGACCGGGAACAGGCCGCATTCGGCCGAATGATGGGCACCATCACGATGGGAGCGACAATCGGCAGCACGGTCGGCGGCATCGCCGGCGGGGCCATCGGCTGTGTGCTCGGCGGCATCGCCGGTGCCACTGTCGCCTCGGCGACGATCGTCGGATTGTTCGGTGCGTTCATTCCTGCCGCGGCCATCGGCTGTGTCGGCGGGATCTTGGCCATCGGTGCGCTGGGCACCCTGGCCGGGCAAATCCTGGTGACCGCCCCGATCGCGATCATGGCGGCCATGCAGTACTTCACCACGATCAACTCGCCGATGCCCGCACCGGCGAAGTGACCGAAATGGAAAGACCTGTCAACAAATAGACAGGAACCCCCGCATCCCGACAGCGAGCACTCTGGCCGCCACAACCAGAGTGCTCGCTCGCGAAGCACCCCACTGGCTCACGAGAATGTAGTGGTGGCGGCAAACGCCGAGAACGCCACTCAACCAGTACATTCTCGGTCGTTGTTTCGCGTGCCCTGGGCACGGGTTCGGGAGGTGAAGCGGCGGGCTACGTCTATGACGTCTGAGCGCCAGCGGAGTTTGGCGCGCGACTCGAGGGCGAGGGCATGGGCCAGGCTGGTGCCTTCTCCGTCGGCGAGTAGTTCGAGTGTTCCCGCGACGGCGTCCGGATGGGCGAGACGGATCAGATCCGCGAGTTCCCGAGCCCGGTCGAGCAGCCGATCATGTGGGAGGACCTCGTTCACCAGCCCCGCCGTCAGCGCCCGGGTCGCATCGATCCGCTCCCCCGTGAGCATCATCTGACGCGCCAGCCGCACACCGACGGCCCGCGGTAGCAGTGCGCTCATTCCCCAGCCCGGCGGCAATCCGATCGCGGCATGGGTGTCGGCGAAACTCGCGTGTTCCGAGGCGATGAGGAATGAACATGACAGCGCCAATTCCAGTGCGCCCGTAAAGCACAACCCGTTGATCACCCCGAGTACCGGCGTACGGGCCGCGCGCACGACCGCCGCCGGGTCGGTGCGTGCGCCGCGCGGTGATCCTGCGCCGTTGCCCAGCGCCTCCTTCAGATCGATCCCCGCCGAGAATGCCGGATCGGTGCCGGTGAGTACCACCAATCGGGTCGCCGCATCGGCATCTGCGGCACGCATCGCCGTGATCAGCCCCCGCCGCATGGTGATCGTCATCGCGTTGCGCACTCGCGGCCGGTCCAGGGTCAGCCACAGCACGCCGTCCCCCCAGCGACAGTCCAGCCCTTCGACATTCAGCGCATCGGCGCCCAGCCCACTGGCGTCCCCCCGACCAGGGGCCAGCCCGACCGGCATCCAACCCACCGGCATCCAACCGACCAGCGTTCAGCTCACCGGCATCCAGCCCACTGGCGTCTCGCCGACCAGGGGCCAGCCCACTGGCATCCGACCGACCCGGATCAAACCCACCAGCATCCAACCGACCGGCATCCAGCCCTCCGACATCCGGCCCACCAGCGTCCAGCCCACCAGCACCTAGCCGACTGGCGTCCGACCCACCGGCATCCAACCCACTAGCACCGGCATTCGGCGCTTCAACACCTACGCCTTCGACAGTCAGACTGTCAGCGTCCGACCCTGCGGCACCCAGTCCTTCGTCCCGCCTCTCGATCACGGGCGTTCAGACCGTCAGTACCAGTGCCGAACCCATGCCGCCGCCCGCGCACATGGCCGCGACCGCCGTGCCGCCGCCGCGGCGGCGCAACTCGTGGGCCAGGGTCACCACCATTCGGGTGCCGGTGGTCGCGATGGGGTGACCGAGGCTGCAACCACTGCCGAACGGGTTGACCCGCTCGGGATCCAGGCCCAACTCGCGTACGGCGGCCACCGTCACCGACGCGAAGGCCTCGTTGATCTCGAACAGATCGACATCGCCGATGCCGATTCCGGCCCGGTCCAATGCCTTTCGGATCGCATCGATCGGCGCGAGGCCGGTGCGTACCGGATCGACGCCGATGCTGGCCCACGACCGCACCGTGGCCAGCGGTGCGAGCCCGTGTTCGGCGGCCAGTTCGGAACTGGCGACGACCACCGCGGCCGCGCCGTCGTTCAATCCGCTGGAGTTACCGGCGGTGATGGAGAAACCCTCGATCTCCGGATGCAGCGGCTTCAGCGCCGCGAGTTTCGCCATGCTGGAACCGCGGCGCGGATGTTCATCGACGTCGAAGACCGACACCCCGCCGTCCCGATCGGTGACCTTGACCGGGACGATCTCGTCGAGAAACCGGCCTGCATCGATCGCCGCGACGGCCCGCTCGTGCGACCCGAGAGCCCAGGCGTCCATCTCCTCCCGGGACACTCCGGCCAGCCGCGCCGTATTCCAACCGACGAGCATCGCCATATCGTTGCTCGGCGCCTCGGGCGTCGACACGTGCGACGGCGAGCTCCACGGGTCCTGCCAGTCGTCGGTACCGGGAATCCGCCGCCGCGAAACGGGAGCGGTCGAGAACGACTGGGTCCCACCGGCGATCACCGCACGATCCATCCCGGCCAGCACGCTCCCGGCGCCGGTCGCGATACTGGCCAATCCGGAAGCGCAATGCCGGTTGTGCGCCAAGCCGGGAACGTGCGTGAGCCCGGCCTCGATCGCGGCATACCTGGCGATATCGCCGCCACCGGCCACGGATTCGCCGAGCACGACGTCATCGATCAGCTCCGGCGGCAGGCCGCTGCGTTGCGCCGCCTCCCGGACGACAACGGTGGCGAGATCGAAGGCGCTGGTATCGCGCAGGGTGCCCTTGCGGGCGGTGCCGATGGCGGTACGGCAGGCGGAGAGCAAAACGGCGTCAGTCATATAATTCGTTGTACTCTATTACTGCGCCGCCTGAAAGATCCGAGGCGAAAAGCGTGGTGAATCTCGACTCGAGATGTAAAAAAGGATACCTTCGCAATGACGTTTATGTCTTCGGCATCGGGTGGTGACTGATGAACTTCGAGCTCAGCGACGAGCAGACGATGTTGTGCGCTGCCTCGCGCGACCTACTGTCGGACCGGGCGCCGATCGAGACGTTACGGAACTGGATGGAACGCGACGAAGACGTCGACCCGCAGCTGTGGCGGCTCACCGCCGAGCTCGGTTGGCCCGGCCTGGCTCTACCCGAGGAGTACGGCGGTGCTGGCCAGGGCCTGGTCGAGCTGACACTCGTCGCCGAGGAGATCGGGCGCGGGCTCGGGCGCGGCCCGTTCATATCGACCGCCGTCGTCGGTGCCGCGATCGCCGCCGCGGGTTCACCCGCATTGCGAGCCGAGGCGCTGCCCGCACTTGCCGAGGGATCCGGTTGGGCCACTTGGGCTTTCGCGGAACCTCGGGCACCGTGGACTCTGGACGGGGTACACGCCGAAGCCCGGGGCGACGGGGATGGGTTCATTCTCGACGGAGTCAAGACCGCGGTGCAGGATGCGGGCGGCGCCCGCTGGCTGCTGGTCACCGCGCGGCACGAGGGCCTCCCGACATCATTCCTCGTCGACCGGGACAGTCCCGGGGTCACCCTGCGGCGCCAGCAGGTGCTGGATCTGACGCGCGCGTTCTACGAAGTCCGGCTCGAGCAGGTGCGCGTTCCGGCCGAGCGTCGCCTCGAGGTCGGGCCCACCGAGGTGCAATGGCTGCTCGACTACGCCTCGGTACTGCGATGCGCCGATGCCCTCGGGGCGATGGCGCGCATGCTGGAACTCACCGTCGAATATACCGAGGCCCGCGTGCAATTCGGGCGTCCGATCGGCACCTTCCAGGCCGTCAAGCACGCGTGCGCCGATATGGCGATGTTCGTGCACGGCGCTCGCGCGGCCACCTACTACGCGGCGATGGCCGCCGAAGCCGATGACGCCGTGCGCGCGGCATGTGTAGCCGCCTCCTATACCTCCTCCGCTGCCGGGGAGGTCACGGCCCGCGCCCTGCAATTACACGGTGGCATCGGGTTCACCTGGGAGCACGACCTGCATCTCTACCTGCGTCGAGCCGAGACCGACGCCGTCCTCTACGGCGGCGTCACCGTCCATCGGGACCGGCTGTGCACTCTGCTGCAAGAGTCGCCCGCATCCGTCTGAGCGAGAAGGAATTCCATGGAAATCAAGGGCAAGAAGGTCGTCGTATTCGGCGGCGCCTCCGGCATGGGCCGGGCCAGTGCCGAACTGCTTGCGGCGCGCGGCGCCGATGTCGCGGTGCTCGACCGTCCCGGTACGGCGGGCGCCGAGGTCGCCGCCGCACTCGGCGCCAGCTTCCACCCCGTCGACATCACCGACTTCGCAGCGACCGAGCAGGCACTCGCCGATGCGGTGGATTCCCTTGGCGGACTGCATGTCTCGATCACCACGGCGGGCGGCGGCAAGGCCAAGCGCACGCTCGGCAAGGAAGGTCCGCACGACCTCGAGACCTTCCGTCAGGTGCTCGACCTCAACGCCGTCGCGACCTTCAACATCAGTAGGCTCGCCGCAGTGCATATGAGCCGCAACGAACCGGAGGATCCCGAGGAGACCGGCGAACGCGGCGTCATCATCAATACTTCGTCGATCGCGGCCTTCGAAGGCCAGATCGGTCAGGTCGCCTATGGCGCCGCCAAGGCCGCCATCGCGGGTATGTGTCTCACCATGGCCCGTGATCTCGGCTCCCTCGGCATTCGGGTGCTCGCCATCGCGCCCAGCCTGTTCGACACCGGTATAACCGTCAAAATCCCGGACGAGATGCGGACGCAATTGGTCAAGGACGCCGCCTTCCCCAAGCGGCTCGGCCGTCCGGAGGAGTACGCCAAACTCGCCCTCGCCATCATCGACAACCCCATGCTCAACGGCCAGTGCCTGCGCTTGGACGCGGGCCAGCGCTTCGCCCCGAAGTGATCGCGGTTCCGAACGCGAAAGTTCAAGTCGGGCATCGCATTACGGTGCCCTGTTCGAAGGAGGACGCGATGTCCGACCACGAAGGCAAGATCGCGGTCATCACCGGAGGTGGCCGCGGCTTCGGTAAGGCATTCGGCACCGCATTGTCGGAACTGGGCGCGCACGTCGTGCTCGCCGATATCGACGGCGAGGTCGCCGGATCCGCAGCCGCGGAACTGATCGCGCAGGGCCGCAATGCGACCGGCGTGGCCTGCGATGTCGCCGACGAAGACGGCGTCGCCGCGATGATCGACGCGGTCGCCGAACGCCACGGCGGTATCGACATCCTGGTCAACAATGCGGGCCTGCACGCCGCATACAACAGACCGTTCACCGAACTCGGCCTGGCCAAGGTCCGGCGGGTATTCGATGTCAATGTTATGGGCGTGGTCAACTGCACCCTGGCGGCGCACAAGGCGATGACCGGGCGCGAGGGGGCATCGATCGTCAATATCTCGTCGTCTGCGGCCTACGCCAACCGAACCGTCTACGGCGTCTCCAAACTCGCCGTGCGCGGCCTGACCATGTCCTTCGCCCGCGAATTCGCCCCCGACGGCATTCGCGTCAACGCGATCGCACCGGGCCTGATCTTCACCGAGACCATTCGCGCCGAACTCGCTCGCGACGAGGCCGAGCGCGTCATGGGTCAGCAGATTCTGCAGCGCGAGGGCGAGGAGCGCGACATCGTCGAGGCACTGCTCTATCTGGTCTCGTCGAAGGCGTCCTTCGTCACGGGCGAAACGCTCCGCGTAACAGGCGGTTTCGCACTCTCCGTCTAGCCGAATTACGCTGCGCAGCAACGACTGTGGCAGGGTCTCGCAATGAGAATTGCGAGACCCGGCGCAGTTTCGGGTCAGCGCCCCGCCCAACGCTCGTCGACGAATCGGCGGATTTCCCCGGCCCTCTCCCGGTCCTCCGGTGCTGTCCCGAGGAACATGCCGTGCCCCGCGGCTTCGAAGACGTGCCCTGCCGGTTTCGTGCCACCCGCACGAAACCGGCAGCCTGCACCAGAGTTATGCGGTCGCAGGCTCCGCCTCGACGGTGTCCTTTTCGGCGAGTTCGGCTTCCTCGCCCTTGATCGCCTTCAGCAGTACCAGCGGCGTGGCGACCTTCCACACGAGGTAGGCGAGCGCCGGAATACCCTGGGCCAGAATGCCATTCCACGCGAACGGGCCGGTCTTGTTGAGGAATACGAAGGCGCCCGAGATGAGCAGTACACCCAGGAGCATGCTCAGGTGCGCGTACCAGCGCGGGAAAATCGGCTTGGCGCGCTGGTCGAAGTAGGAAGCGAATCCGATCGACCAGACCTGCAGGACGAAGATACAGGCATTGCCCACATACATCAGCCAGAAAATGTCGGTCATCGCGGACAGCACATCGGGGGAATGGCTTTCGGGCCGGTATGCGGCCGCGGCCAGAATCGCCAAGGGGTAGAAGAAACCGGTCGGCGCGACCACACCGGTGGTCAGCTGGACCATCGATAGCCAGCCCCAGCCGCCTTCGACCCGCTTCATCTGCATGCTGGTCACGACCACGTACGGATATTCGAATGGCACCGTCAGCACCATGATGGCCACACACAGCAGAATTCCGTGCTGGTTTTCCACGAGGAAGTCGACGATCTCGCCCTGGCTCATCGTCGGACTCATGGGTGATAGCAAATGGCCGACCCCGTAGGCGGTCAGCATGAGTACGAGAACCAGGAATCCGCTCCACGCCGACCAGCGTTGCAATCTGAAATAGACCGACTTTTTCATCTACGGATCTCCTTCGATCTGTTCACTCGTCGCGAGCAATTCCGTCCAGAGGACGAAAGCTCCACCAGTGTGATGACCCGCACATTCGACTGGCGGCGAACTTCCGCAGAGCGGGACGGCCGAACCGCCGCCGCGGCGGCCACGGCGGGTATTCCCGTTGAGCGGCAGCCGCGTGCGAATCCGAGGTGTGCGGCTGGAGTACGCGGTGCTCGAGGCGCAGGATTACCGCATGGACAACGATGTAGCCGAGGCGGTACACGGGCTGCTGCCGGAACTGGCCGAACGCGCGGCCCAGGTCGACGTGACCGGCGAAATTCCGGAACAGACGATGAGGGACCTGATCGCCACCGGGGTCTTTCGGCTGCTGCAACCGAAATGGACCGGCGGCCTGGAGGCCGATCCGAATCAGTTCTACGACGTGGTCCGAATGATCGCGGGCACCTGCGGCTCCACCGGGTGGGTGACCTCGGTACTCGGAGTCGTTCCGTGGCATATGGCGCTTTTCGACGAACGCGCACAACGCGAGGTGTGGTCCGATAACCCGAATGCGCTGATCTGTCCGTCCTATGCGCCGGTCGGCCGGTTGACGCCGGTCGAAGGTGGCTATGAACTCAGTGGACATTGGCGCTTCGCATCCGGCAGCGCGCATGCGTCATGGGCAGTACTCGGCGGCACTGTTTACGCGGACAACGGTGATCCGGTGGATATCGTGTCCGCGCTGGTACCGCGCGCGGACTACCGCATCGATAGGGTGTGGGACGCCGTCGGCCTGCGCGGCACGGGCAGCCATGATCTGCACATCGATCGTATTTTCGTCCCGGAATATCGAACGACGCGCAATTACGACGTCACCCATCGTCGTGGTCCCGGCCAGAAACTGAATACCGGCCCGCTGTATCGCATGCCGTTCGGCACGATGTACAGCTATTCGGTCACCGCGCCGATGATCGGCTTGGCCGAAGGCTGTCTGGAGAAATTCCTCACGCGCATGCGCAATCTCAACCGACCGAGTTTCGGCGGCGGCGGTCTCAGCACGGACCGGTCCGTGCAGATCGCCGTCGCACGTGCCGAATCCGATGTCGACGCCGCCGTCCTGCAGCTGCACCGGAACCTGCACGATCTGTACGAGCGGGCGCGCCGCCGCGAGGACATTTCGATGGAGCTACGACTGCGCGGCCGCCGGGATCAGGTATGCGGCACCGAGCGCGCGATCACCGCGATCGATCTGGTTTTCCAGGCCGCGGGCGGTATGTCACGACGTCGCGGCAATCCGATCGAAAGAGCCTGGCGGGACGCGCATACGGGCAGCATCCACGCCGGTAACGACGTCGAATCGTCACTGGCGCTGTGCGGCCGCGGCGCGTTCGGGTTGTACGTCGACGAAATGCTGGTCTGAACAGACGGCGACCCCGATGGCCTGCCCTGCCATCGGGGTCGCCGAATTGCGCACTGCCACACCGGGTTCAGGTGATTACCACCCGACGAGCCGCTCCAATACCAGCGGCGCGCTCGCGAGATAGTCGCCGTACCCGCCGCGGAAGAACAGCAGCGGAGTACGCACCGACTCCACCCGTAGTTCGTGCACCTGCCCGACGACCAGGACGTGATCACCGATCTCGACGATCTGGGCAACGGTGCAGTCCACCCACGCGACAACGCCATCCAATACCGGATTGCCCAATGCGGACGACTGCCACGGCACGCCCTCGAACCGGTCGCCGCTCCTGGACGCCATTCGCCGCGACACGTGTTCCTGGTTGCCCGCCAACGCATTTGCGCAGAACCGCCCGGTCTCGCGGATGCGTCGCAGGGTGGTGGAAGATGTGTCCACCAGGAACGACACCAGGGGCGGGTCGAGCGAGACGGAGGTGAACGTCCCGACGATGAACCCGTGCGGGCGCCGATCGTCGTCGAGTGTGGTGATCGCGACCACGCTCGTGGGGAAATGGCCGAGCACATCCCGGAAGTGGCGCGCGTTGATCGCCACG
The DNA here is from genome assembly GCF_040674755.1 of Nocardia sp. NPDC049737. NCBI lineage: Bacteria > Bacillati > Actinomycetota > Actinomycetes > Mycobacteriales > Nocardiaceae > Nocardia > Nocardia sp. NPDC049737. Next base: position 243,269 of record NZ_JBFANH010000005.1, read on the forward strand.
ACCGTCTCCTGCATCGATCGGATCTCGTTCATGATCGGTCCTCCCTACCGCGCTCGCGTCAGACCATCACGATCATCGACGGCGGCAGCTCGAGCCCCATCTTGACCAGGGAATTCGCATGGTAGGCCGTACCGGGGACGTGGATCATGTGCTGCAGTGCCATATGCGCGTCACGCCAGTACCGCTGGATCGGGTTACTACGCCGACCGGCGTTTCCACCGGAGCGTGCGAAGATCTCGTCCAATGCCGAAACCGCCCGCCAGGCACAGCGGACCTGATTGCGCCGGATATTCGACCGATCCTCCAGCGTGACCGGCTTTCCGGCCTCCACCTGGTCGTAGAGCCGACTGACGCCTTCGATCAACTGAATCCGCGAGGCCTCGATCTCCGAAGCCGCTTCGCCCGCGGCGTAGAGCGTGTACGGATCGTCGCGCACCTGGACACCGGTCACCGCGACGCGGTCGCGCTGTTGGGCCAGGTGCACGGCCAGTCCGCCCTCGCAGATCCCGATGACCGCGGCGGTGAGCCCGAGCGGGAACATGGTGGTGAAGGGCAGCTTGTACACCGTATCGGTGAGCCCGCGCTTCTCGGCCGCCGCACCCTGCATGATCTCGTCCTGGACGATGACGTGGTAGTCGGGCAGGAACGCCCCCTCGATCACGACGTCCTTACTGCCGGTGCCGCACAGGCCGACCACGTCCCAGGAATCGTCGATGATCTTGTAGTCCGCGCGGGGAACGACCACATGCAACACGGTCGGCGGCCCGGCGGGCTTGCCGGTGCCGTCACCGAGCAGTGCGCCGAGGAAGACCCAGTCGCAGTGGTCGGTGCCCGAGGAGAACGGCCAGCGCCCGGTGAGCCGGTAACCGCCGTCGACCGGATCGGCGACGCCCATCGGCATATAGGGCGAGGCGATCCAGGTGTCCTGGTTCTCGCCCCAAACCTCTTGCGGCAGACGGGGATCCATCTGCGCCATCTCCCACGGATGAACGCCGACGACGCCGCACACCCAGCCCGCGGCGGGGTCGTGCTGGGCGACCGCCATCACGGCTTCGGCGAAGTCGCGCGGGTGCGCTTCATAACCGCCGAACTCCTTGGGCTGCAGCAGCCGGATCACCCCGGCCGAACGCAGCAGTTGGGCGGTCTTGTCGCTCAGCTTGCCGAGCTTCTCGTTCTCCTCGGCGAGTGCGGCCAGTTCCGGCCCCAGCTCCTCGACACGTTGGACTACTTCGTGTGCCACGACGCACACCTCCTACTTACTGGGAAACTACAGGTGCCGCCGCGATGGCCACCGAAAGTGCCGATCTGGCGAGGGGATTGGGTCATTGTGATTCCTTGGTCCATTCGGTCACCACGGACTTTCCGCTCACTGGAAAGACGCATGGTGCGCCGGAGTCGAGTGGACTACGTGGCGGACGGTTTGCGGGTGAGGAATTCGATCGCCACCCGCTCGAAATCGGACTTGCGCTCGATCTGCACCCAATGCCCGCAGCGGGCGAAGGTGTGCAGTTCGACATCGGGCAGCCAGCGGTTCGCGAAGTGCGCCTGGTCGTAGGGCAGCATCCGGTCGTCGCGGCCCCACAGCATCAGCGTCGGGGTCGTGATGGTGGCGGCCTTGGTCCACAGCGGCGTATACGTCTGACGCAGCTTCGGATCGAACATCGAACCGAAGATCACCTTCATCCGATCTACCACGCCCTCGGCGGTGGCATTGCGCATGCGTTCGTCGACGAGTTCGTCGGTGATCAGCGCGGGGTTGAAGACCATCGCCTTGATCCAGGCGATCATGCGGTCGCGGGTGGGATCGCCGAGGAATTCGAACAGCCGCTGAAAGCCCTCGCTGGGGTCGGTCTGGAAGATGCCGACCGAAAGTCCGCCGGAGCCCATGATGGCCATCCGGCGCACCCGTTCAGGATGCAGCGCGGCCAGTTCTGCCACTACCGCTCCGCCCATGGAGTTGCCGATGAACACCGCGGAATCGATGCCGAGGTGATCCATCAGCCGCGCGATTCGCTTCGCGGCGACCACCGGGTAGATCTCGTCGAGTTCGGGAAGCGCGCTACTGCCGAAGCCCGGCAGGTCGGGCGCGATCACCCGGAACTGCTCGCCGAAGACCGGCAGATTGTGCTGAAAGTTCGACCAGGCGCTGACGCCGGGCCCCGAACCGTGCAACAGAATCAGCGGCTCACCCTCGCCCACCTCGTGGTAGTTGACGGTGAGCCCATCGACGTCAGCGGTCCGCTGCGTCATTTCAGGCCCGCGGACGGCGAGGTGGTGAGGAATCCGGCGCCGGGGCCGACGTCGAGGACATCGCCGTACCAGGTCTGGCCGTACATCAGCTCGGGCACCTTCCACTCGAGCGCCTGCCAATCCGGATCCATGATCAAATACCCGCCGGAGTAGAGCTCGACGCGGTGACCGGAGCCGGGATCGTGGATGTAGAGGTACATGGCCTGACCGATGCCGTGCTTGCCCGGACCGTGCCCGAAGTCGATCTCGAGATCACGGATCTCGTCCGCGGCCCGCAGAATGTCGTGGTAGTTCTCGATATTGAAGGCGATGTGGTGGAACCGCGCCTTCGCGTCCTCCGCGTTCACACCGATCGCGATGTCGTGCACCTGCGGGGTCACCGACAGCCAGGAAGCCATGATGGTCTCCGGGAACTGCGGGATCATCGCGAACTCACGGCGCTTGAAGCCCAGCGCTTCGCGCAGCCACTGCTCGGACTGATTCACCGTGCTCGCGCTGGTCTGCACATTGAGATGGTCGAGGCGGCGCACGCCGAAACCGCGACGGCGCGAGCTGTTGCTCAGCAGCTTCGAGCGTAATTCCGGTGGGGCAACCGGCTTTTCGATGTCGTAGTACAGCTCGAACGGGTGCTCACTGCCCGGCACCAGGAAGCGGATCGCGGTGCCGCGGCCGAGTTCGTGCCCGGCGGGCAGTTCGATCGACTCGATCTCCTGCTGCTCGAGCTGCTTGTGGAAGAGCTCGACGTCCTGCGGGCGCTGGACCCGGAAACTGTAGGTGTTCACCGTGGCCTCGTCCTGCTGGGTCAGCACGAGCGAGTGGTGGGTGAGCTCCTGGTAGCCGCGCAGGTAGGCCACACCGTCGTCGGTCTGCGCGACGACCTCCATGCCGAGCAGGTCGCGGAAGAACCCCAGCGAACGCTCCAGGTCCGTCGTGCCGAGATTGATGCCACCGGCATGGGCGATCTGCGGGCCGGGATCGTAGTCGTGGGAAAGAGTCATGCAAGCTCTCCTTGAAATCGATTGACGGCCAGGAACGCTAATTCGTGTGGCGCGCGCCACCAGGAGAATTTCCGCCCACCGGAAGCCGCGCGGTCGCCGTGGCCGGAGCAGGCACCCCTTCCGCACAGCGGAAACCGATCCCGGCCCGATTGCCGCAGCCCCCACACTCAGGAGATCCACGCCCCGGGTGACCCAGGTCACTGGGCGGGCGATGGCAGGAGATTCGCGGTCTGGAAGCAAGGAGATACTCATGCCCGCTGACGAGGAAACCTACGACGTCGTGGTCGTCGGGTCCGGAGGAGGGCTGGTCGGCGCCTACGCCGCCGCGTCTCGTGGCCTGCGCACGCTCGTCATCGAGAAGACCGACCGCCTCGGCGGCACAACCGCCTATTCCGGTGCGGGACTGTGGTTTCCGGGCAGTGCCCCGCTGCGCCGCGCGGGCGTCGAGAACGATGTCGAAACGGTGCGCGGCTACCTCCGCGAGATCGTCGACGACCCGTCCCGCGAAGCCCTGCAAGACGCCTACCTGCGCACCGGGCCGATACTGATCGACGAACTCGAGCAGAACCCGCGGTTCGGGTCCTTCTTCTACCAGCCCGTGCCCGACTACTTCGCGGAGAAGCCGGGCGCGACGGTCGCGGGCAACACCATCTTCCCGGCCGAGATCGACGCCGCCGAACTCGGTGATCTCGCCCCGCTGATCCGCGACCTGCTGCCCATCGAGATCTGGGGCGGAGAGCCGGCACCCGTGCTCACCGGCGGCCGCGCGCTCATAGCGCGAACGCTGAAGGCGTTCCTGGAGACCGGGAACGGCTCCTACAAGCTCGAGACCGCGCTCGAGAGCCTGATCGTCGAGGGCGACCGAGTGGTCGGCGTGGAGGCGGTCAGCAAGGGCGAGCGGGTCCGGATTCGCGCTACCCGCGGCGTCATCCTCGCCGCGGGCGGATTCGAGCGCAATCGCGAGCTGCGCGAGAAGCACAAGGTCGCCCCGTACCACGGTGACTGGTCCGATGGCGCTCCTGGGAACACCGGCGACGCGCTGCAGGCTGCCGTCGCGATCGGAGCGGCCACCGAGTTGCTGGACCAAGCGTGGTACATCCCCGGTCTCATGCAACCCGGCGGACGACCGGTCTTCCACACCGGTAGCCGCAGCGGCATCTGGGTCAACAGCGCGGGCGAGCGCTTCATGAACGAACTGCTGCCCTACGACCGGGCCGGGCGCGAGATGCTGCGTCTGCACAAGGAGACCGGCGTCGCGCACACTCCGTGCCACTGGATCTTCGATCAGCGCCACATCGACCGGGACAGCTTCGGTGGCGACCCGGCCGTGCCGCCCCGCCCGGAGTGGTTCGAATCGGGTGCGCTGCGCAAGGCCGACACCATCGAGGAGTTGGCCGATCTCATCGCCGTGCCCGCCGAGAACCTCCGTAAGTCGATCGAGGAGTTCAATTCCTATGCCGACAAGGGGGTCGACGAGAAGTTCCACCGTGGCGAGACCGCCTGGGACCAGATGACCCAGTACGTCATCGGGTTCCCCGCCGGACCCGTGATGAACTACGTGCAGCCCCTCGACAACGGCTACCCGAACCCGCTCGTGGCGCCGATCGACACTCCGCCCTACTACACCGCCACCATCGCACTCGCCGACATCGGCACCAAGGGTGGTGTGAAGACCGACGAGCACGCTCGCGTGCTGCGCGAGGACGGCGAGCCGATCGCGGGCCTGTACGCGAGCGGTAACACGATGGCCGCCATGTCCGGCCGGGTGTACCCGGGCGCCGGGACACCGGTCGGGTCGTCTCTCGTCTTCTCCTACCTCGCGGCACTCGACCTCGCGGGCGCCGCCGAATGACAGGCTCGATACCCGAGATTGCTTGAGCACGAGCAATATTCAGTAGCCTGAGGCTCGGCCGGAAGCACCCATTTCCGGCTGAGCCCAGGAACGCCCGGCGGCGAGTAACAGCCGGGAGGCAGATCAGTATCCTCTTTGTTCCAAAAAGTTCTCTGTACCGATCTGTATAAATTTCGGCGATTTCCGCCGATCCGGCGCCTTCGCGTGTTTAGACTGGCCGCTGAAGTACGAGTCCGGCCAAGTTAGGAGGCGCTGAGATGACCTCGATGTTGAGGATCAGTGAAGCTGCCGACGCCGCAGAGCAGTCTGCGTTATCCCCCTCGCTCGTGGAACGCATGACACTGATCATGGAATCGTTCGGGGGCGCCCAGACGCGCCTCACGCTCGAGGAGGTCAGCGGCCGGACCAACATACCCCGGTCCTCGACCCACCGCATCCTGAAACATCTCGTTCAGCTGCGCTGGCTCGAGCGCGACGGCCGGGAGTACGGCCTCGGATCCCTAGCATTGGGTCTCGGCGGTCGAGAAGACGGCCACAACGCATTGCGTGCCGCGGCCTTCCCACTACTGCACGCGCTGGCGGTGCGCACCGAGATGGTCGTGCACCTGGCCGTACTGGATGGCACCGAGGTCTACTACCTGGATAAATTCGGCGGCCGGGCCGCGGTGGAGATTCCATCACGGGTCGGTGGCCGCGCCCCCGCGCACTGCACGGCCATCGGCAAAAGCATGCTCGCCTGGTTGTCACCCGAGCGGGTCGACAAACAGTTCAAGGGCGCGATCCAGCGGCGAACCGCCCGAAGCATCAGCGATATCGGCATCCTGCATCAGGAATTGAGCCGGATCCGCGGGCGCAACGGCCTGGCCTTCGAGCGCGGCGAATGTTATTCGCATATCGCCTGTGTCGGTGCGGCGGTGCGCGGTCCGGACGGGCCGATCGGCGCGATATCCATCGTCTGCGACGCCCAGGCCGCACTCGAACGACTGGCGCCGTTGGTCGCCAATACCGCGCACGCGATATCCGAGAAGTTGTTCGGCGTCACACCGCAGCCGGACCGGCCACGCCATATACCTGCCACGCCACGGATCGCCTTGCCCAGCGAAGCGCTCGGCGAGCTGGTCGCCATGGGCGAGCGAGGCGCGTGGTTCTGAGATAGCGAACTGCCCCGCATCACGACGGTGCGGGGTCGTCGAATTCCCTTATTCTGCTTGCGTTTTCGGCCGCCAACTCACGGCGAGCAGAATCGCCGCGCCGCCGACGCCACCGATTACCGCGACGGCCAATCCGAGACCACCGTCGAGCGTCGTATCGATGCCGAGCGCGCTATCGAGCGAGGCCGTGCCCGGCCCGATGGCCGCGATACAACCGGCTACCACAGCGAGCATCAGCACATACTCGTAGCCGTCCTTGAATACGAAGAAGCCGTTCTTCCGATGCGCGATGACCGCGGCCACCGCCATGCTGCCGACGATGAACGCCGCCGCGGGCGCGGTGAGTAGCCCGGCCGCGAAGGCGATTCCGGCCGCCAACTCCCCGGCACCGCTCAATATCGCGTGCACCCGGGGCGGCCGCAGTCCCATCGAGGCGAACCACCCCGCCGTACCGGCCACACCACCCGGGCCGAACAGGTGGTTATAGCCGTGCGCGGCCATGGTCAGCCCGACCACCAGCCGGAGTACCAGGATCGCGGCATCGATCATCGTCATGCGAAAAGAGACTCCTCATTGTCGGGATCTGGCTAAGAGGTCCACAGCCGCGCACAGGGCAGCGGAAGCAGCCCCTCGTCGAGCTCGGTATCAATGTCGACATCCACGCCCAATCCGCGCACGGCCGCAGCGAAACACTCGGCGGCCTCCCGCGCCGCACGATACTGCAGCGTGGGGTGCCCGTGAAAATGCACTCGGATGCGGCAATCGTCACCACACGGGCGAGACCGGCGCAGCGAAATCGGGTTCCATTCGGGCTGGCATACGAGCGCCGTCGGTGAATTGTGTCGAGCCATTGTCGTGTCCTCGCCATGCAACACATCGATGTGTCCACTCCTCGCACGCGATGACCGGCGAATGAGTGACAGCCAGATTTAGTGCACTCAATATAGCCTCTGCGGCCGACCCAAGACGAACGACTGTGATCCACGCCACAAATGTTTTCCCGAGCTACTGCCGCCCGGTACCGGCGGGCAGCAACTGCGTCAGAAATGTCAGCGGCGTCCGGCGCAGCGCCGGATCGGTACCGATGAGCGCGACGACGGCGGGCTCGATGGCAGTTCCGGCATCAGCCGCCAACCGCGGCAGGCCGAGTTCAGCGCACTGCGCCAATACCGGATCCAGCACCGCGACAGCCTCTTCCAAACGGCCCGCGCTCGCCAGGCAGCACGCCAACAGCAGTCGCGCCTCCAATAGCGCCCGCGGGCGGCGCTGGTGTTCGAGGCCACGGACCAACCGCTCGGCCAGTACGGTGGCGGTCTCGATGCTTCCAGCCGAGCGATCCGCCAATAGCAGCCGGATCGCCGAATCCCACTGGATTTCCGAGGTCAGGATGGTGATCCCGTCGCCTTCGGCGCGGTAGGGCTCCAGTCGCTCGAGTGCGGCGACCTCGTCCGCGGCGATGGGCAGGCCGAGGCGGACCCGTTCGTTGACAATGCGCGCGGCCAACCGGGGCAGCGCGAGATTGTGCGCCATCTTCGCCCCCTCGGCGAGCCGCTCCCGCGCTGCCTCGAGATCGCCACGCAGTGCCGCGATTCGCGTGCCGATGCCATAGGTCGCCGACATGAATTCGACGGCACCACCTTCGGGCCCCGCCTTGACGCTCTCGTCGAGCAGCCCCTTGGCCTCGTCGATGTCGCCCCGCCAATAACACAGTGCACCGAGCAAGGCGCCCGTCATGCGCGTGATGTAGGAATAGCGGCCGGTCTCCAGTGCCAGCGCCCGAGCGGTTTCCAGATGCGCCTGCGCCGCCGCGATATCGAGTTGTTCGAAGGCAGCCACACCGGTCAGGCCGTAGCTGTGCAGCAAGCCGGTCGGTCCCTTGACCCGGGCCCGATGCGGCGCCACCCACCGCTGCCACCGGTACACCTCGTCGAAGTCGAACCGATAGAGGGCGGCGGCCGATCCAACGCCCGCCGCGATGGTCGCGATGAATGGGTTGACCTCCGTCTCGAGCCGATGCGCGACGAGCTCCGGCATTTCCGCGACTCGGTCGGAGGTGAGTCGGCACGCGGCACGCGCCAGCGCGGCCTCGACATGGAGATCGGTGATGTCGTCCATATCCGGCTGACCAGCACCCGGCACCGCGTCGGCCCGATCCAACGCCGCCTCGGCTGGCACCGGCCGCTGCAGCGAGATATTCGCCCATGCCACGAACAGTTGTAGACGCGCACTCGATACCGCGACCGCGGTCGGCAGTTTCGCGACCAGCCCGAGCAGCGTGGCCGTGCGGGCACTCTCGAGCAGTTCCGTCGCGCGATCCTCGATCAATCGCAGCGCACCCACCGAATCATGCGCGGCCAGTGCATGATCCACCGCCTCGTTCAACATCGCGTGATCGGCGAACCAGTCGGCCGCGATGCGATGCAGCCGCAGGCATCGGTCGGGATCCTGTTCGGCGAGCCTGCGACGCAGGAAGTCGCCGAACATACGGTGATAGCGGAACCACTCGAATTCGCCGCCGATATTGTCCAGGGAGTCGACATTGCGCAGGAACAGATCTCGGGCCTTGACCTGCTGCAACAGCTGCGCAGCCGCAGGGCCCGACAGTGCTTCGGCCAGTCCGGCACAGATTTTTTCGGTGATCGAGGTCGCCAGCAGAAAGTCGAGCAGCTCCGGATCCAGCGTATCGAGCACGTTTTCTACGAGGTATTCGCCGATCGCCTGATTTCGGCCCGAGAGTTGATCGATGAATCCGGCGGGGTCACGGCTACCGCGCAGCGACAGCGAGGCGAGTTGTAATGCCGCGATCCAGCCTTCGGTCGAGTCGAGCAGTTCGGCGACCTGCGATCGGTCCAGCCTCAGCCGATTGATATCGAGCAAGAACGCCGCCGACTCGGCATCGTCGAACCGCAGGTCGTCGGAATCTATTTCGACCAGTTCGTCACCGACCCGCATCCGGCTGAGCGGCAATCCCGCCCGCGTTCGGCCGGTGACGATCACCCGCAGGTGATGACATCCGTTATCCAGCAGGAATTCCATGGCGGCGCGGGTACCGGCATCGGTGACCAGGTTCCAGTCATCGATGACGACGGCGATCGGCGCACCGCTGTCGTGCACTTCATCGATGAGCGATGCCAGCACGTAGCGAGTGGCATCGCTGGAACGCTCCTCCAGCATTGTCACCAGCCCGCCGGCCAGATCCGGGCGCGCTCGGCGAATCGCCTCGACCAAGTGGGCGAGGAACCAGACGACATTGTTGTCGTCGTGGTCGATCGTCAACCAGCCGACCGACATCCCTTGTGCGGTAAGCACATCGCGCCACTGCGCGGCCAGCGTGCTCTTGCCGAAGCCCGGCGGCGCGTGGATGAGCAGTAGTCGACGATTGCCGCCCTCCTGCAGTTTGCGCAGCAGCCGCGGCCGGTCCACCAGGGGACGGGCCGAGGTCGGCGGGCGATATTTGGTCGACGGGACCGGCGGTGGCGCCGTGGTGCGCGGGCCGGTCCCACGCTGTGCGGGAACCATTATCGGACCGGACCGCGGCTGCTGCGCGTCCGCGGGCACCGCCATGGCGTCCACATCGAGCCCACTATGGCGTTGGACATCGCGCAGCAGATATCCGAATTCGACTGCCGTACGCGGTCTTCGATCCGGATCGGTGGCCATCGCCGCTTCGATCGCGGCGCGGAGTTCGGCGGGAACATCGACTTCGCCCAGGTCTGGCCCGGGAGTCGAGGTGACTCGGACGAAATGCGCGAGCACGGCCTCACCAGTGCGGCGTTCGACGGCCGCGTGCCCGGTCAGCAGGGTGAACAAAGTGGCGCCGAGGCTGTAGATGTCCGCAACCGCGCTCGGCGGCGTGCCCCGCAGCACCTCGGGTGCGGTGAATGCCGGTGTGCCGGTGATGCGTCCGTCGGAGGTTTCGAATCCACCGCCGATATGCGCGATGCCGAAGTCCGCCAGTTGCGGCTCTCCGTAGTCGGTCACCAAGATGTTCGCGGGCTTCACATCACGGTGCAATGTGCCTGCGGCATGCGCCGCGGCCAGCGCCCCGGCGATCTTCACGCCGATCGACAGCAACTCCTGCCACGGCAGCGGGCCCGTCGCGCGCAATCGCGCATCCAGCGAACCGCGCGAATGGAACGGCATGACGATGAACGGGCGGCCGTCGGCGGTCACATCGGCCTGGTGGACCGCAACGATATTGGGGTGGCCCGAGAGTCGGCCGAGCGCGTGCTGCTCGCGGACGAAGCGCTCGCGTTCGTCGCCGGTGATCTCCGAGGTCAGCACCTTGACCGCGACGGTGCGATCGAGCGAGCGCTCCAGACACCGGTAGACGACCCCGAAACCTCCGCGACCGATCTCCTCGGCATCCTCGAATCCGGCGGCGGTCAGTTCCGCGACGATTCCGAACTGGATATCGCGCTGGGTGCGGTCGCTCTCGGAATCGGGCATGGCGAATCGGCTAATCGACCGTCGTCGATGCGTGCGAACCCCCGAAGCCGCAATGTCGGAACATACGATCACCTCTCGAGGCTGAACTGCCGACCCCGACCTGCCGATCATAGTCGTGAAAGCCGAGCTCGGGTCGGGTTGGCGAGGCTGTCTCGGGATTACGGAAAGCGGCTACCGACGCGAAGACCGGGCATACTCGAGGTCATCCCGCTCACCGGGATCCAACCGAGCCCGCTAGTGGGCATCGCTATCGTTCGATATTCGTCACAAACTGACAATATCGGTTCGAAGGGCGTACGGAACAGGGCACTGCGCACGAGTCCGACCTGGTGAACGCTGACGGGCTGGTCGAAGAGGTCTCGATCGACGGTATGTGCGGCGTCTACTGACCCGAATACACCAGCTCACCGGCCACGATGGTCGCCGAGACGAGCTCGGCATCGATGTGGTGTGCGGCCTGATCCGGCGGCACCGACAGCAATGTCAAGTCAGCGACCGCGCCTGGTGTGATCCGGCGCGGTGTCGCCGGGGTGTCGGATGCGCCGAAGAACAGTGACAGCGCTGCGAGGAGCGACACTCCTTCCGCGGCATGGAATTCCGGCGGGCGATGTACCGCGGCACGCAGTACCGACCACGGATCGGGCGCGCCGAATGGCGCATCGGATCCGGCTGCGACCCCTACCCCGGCATCGAGCAGCGAACGCAGACGCCAGAGATCCGGCAGATCCTCGGCGGGCACCTCGGCGCGGTACTGCTCGGCTCGTTCAACCACGAAATGCGGTTGGGTGACGACCGAAATATGCTGTCCGCGTAGCCAATCCAGTGATTCGTACGGGATCACCGCGCCGTGTTCGATCCGGTCCCCCGCGCGCACACCGGCCGAATCCAGTGCGGCCATGGTCAAGATGAACTGCACCCGCGTGACGCAGTGCACCGCGACTGACCGGCCTGCCGCATGAATCACGCGCAGCCGGTCGGCGAATTCATCGAAGGCAGGCAGATCGAAATCATCGAGCACGATCTTGGTTGGGCCCAACGTGAAACGTGCGCCGTCGGGCTCGGACACTTCGGGAGGAGCCATGCAGTGCACGCGCTGGACAATCCGCCCGGCGTCGACCGTCTCGGCCAATTGGTCGATATCGGCCTGTGCGAGTCCCGGGGTCGCGTCGGTGAATCCGGTGATGCCCATTGCCGCCGCAGCCACGCTGACGGCGGCCAGATCCGTTGTGCGCGAGTCGATTCGTTCCCCCAGCCAGGAGTCCAGTCGGCGCAATCGCCCGGTCGGCCGACCGGTCTCGTCGCGTTCCACACCCGGTGCATCATTACTGTCCAGGTCGACCAGGTCGCACGCCATCGAGTTGAGCTGCCACAGCACACCCGTGCGGTGCTGTACGCGCACAGGACGGTGCGGGACTATCCGATCGAGCGCCGCGCGATCGAGGGGTCCGGCTACCGACTCGTGGTAGCCGGTGCCACGAATCCACTTGCCCGGCTTCAGCTTTCGATCAATCTCCCGTAGTCGCGCCGCAAGCTCCGTTGCGGTGCGCACCTGCGGTGGGCCCAGCGGAACGGATTCGTAGGTCGCCGCGAGTGAACGCAGGTGAATGTGGTGGTCGTGCAGTCCGGGCAACAACCAGCCACCGGCTGCGTTGATCTCGTCCTCACCTGGCAGGCGAACCAATCCGGTTGCGCATTCGACGATGACACCGCCGCGAGTGCGCACGTCCATCCGACCGGAACCGAATACCTCGGCGTCACGAATCAGCATGGGGAACAATATATTTCGTTCATGTCCCGCCACCCAGGCGCGGTACCCGCGGGCGCAGCACCCGTTGCGAACGACCGTATCGCGCGCATTCGACAACCCAATCCGCGCCATCGGCGAGTACTCGATGCGGTCCATGGGTGAGCGCGGGGGCCGCAGCAAAGGCGGCGGCGGTGGCCCGCATGGACAGATCAATCAGCTGTCCTCCGCCACCCAGAACGGCACAGCACACCGCAAGGGCAGCACAGATTCCGGTAAGTGGATCGGCGATGGCGTCACCGCAGAACACCGGCTCAGCCCCGTCCCAGCCGACCAGCCCGCCCGCCACCGCGGCGTCATCGCCGAACGCCACCCGCATCGGCTCGGCGCGACCATACCCCGTAAGGCTCAGCCAGACCTGCCCGTCGCGATGCACGCGCTCCCCGGGAGCCAGTCCCAGTTCTGCCAGTGCCCGCGGCCGGGATGCCTCGATCACCACATCCGCGGTGGATATGAGCTCGCGCAGTTTGGCCTGCCCTTCGGGCGTATGGAAGTCGACGGCGAGCTGTTCGTGCCCGTCGTGGAGCCAATCGAAGAACCGGGGATCACCACGGCGTGCGCCATCCGGACGTCGGGTGCTTTCTACCTTGATGACCCGCGCCCCGGCGCGCCCGAGCAGGTGGGCACACAGCGGCCCCGCCCACATCGAGGACAGGTCCACGACCACCGCCCCGTCGAGCCGTGCTCCGACGACCGGTTCGGCGATCCGCCTTGTCTGCCAGGGGGATTGGGGACCCGGCGTCGCGGACGGTGCGGCTGATGGTCCCGCGACAGGACGTACCGCGTCATCGGGCAAATCACTGACAGGGGGCGCAGCAGCAGGCGGCGCAGCAGCGGGACGCGCGTCGGCCGGGCGCCTGGCCGCAGACAGCGCAGCGGCAGGGGGCGCGGCGCCAGGGCGTACGTCAGCGGGAGGACGTGCGTCGGCCGGGCGGACGTCAGCAGGGCGGACGTCAGCAGGGCGGACGTCAGCAGGGCGGACGGCGGCAGACGGCGCAGCGGCGGGGTCCACGGCAGCGGGCACCGCGGCGGCAGAGTCCGCGTCGACGGGCACCGCGGCGGGGCGCGCACCAGCGGACGCGGCGGCAGGGGGCGCGGCGCTAGGGAGCGGGTCGGCAGGAAGTGCGGCGGCGGGGCGCGCAGCGGCAGACAGCTCGGTAGCGGCAGGGGGCGCGGCGGCAGGGGGCGCAGCGCTAGGGAGCGGGTCGGCAGGAAGTGCGGCGGCGGGGCGCGTGGCGGCAGGGGGCGCGGCGGCAGGGTGGACAGCGGAGGGTAGCGCGGCGGCGGGAACGCCGAGTAGCTGTGCTCGGTCGGCGAGGTCGGTTGCGGTCCACTCGCGGGCGGCTTCGGTGAGTGTTTCCCAGGGATCGTCGGGCACCGAATCCACGCCGAGGATCGCAGGTATCGAGTCGATGTCGTCTTGGCGGCTCAAGGTGATCGCGCACCAGCCGTCCGAGGTTCGCAGTAATCGACCGGCGCCGCCTGCCGTTTGCTGACCGGCGCGTCGTAGGTTCAGGAGTCCGGCTCGGCCGGTCAGTAACAGCCCTGGGTCGGCTCGGACTTCGGAGCCGACCTCTGCGGTGATTCGCGCCAGGGCCTCGGCAGTCTCGAGGAGTAGTCCGTACGCCGCTGCGGGAGAAAGGGCGGGGGCGCTGTCGCGGCGTCCGGTCAGATCCATGCCGCCGGATGCGGCCCAGGCGAGCGCGGCGCACTCCGGCTGCGTTTCGAGCGGGCGCGACAGGACATCGGACGGGCACAGCGAGCACACCCAATCCCGCAGCACCGCTGCCGTAGCCGAGGTACCCGTTGCGATCACCTCCTCGTCCGTTCGACCGCATCGACCATGCCCCATTCCAACGCGGCCGCCGCCGCCAACCGCTGTTCGGTCAGCATCAACCAGGCGGCGCGCCAGCGACCGATCCGTCGCGGCACGCTGACGGTACCGCCCGCTCCCGGCACCAGGCCCATTCGCACTTCCGGGAATGCGAAGTAGGTGTCGGGGGCAGCGATCACCGTGCCCGCGAAGGCGGCGACCTCCGCGCCCGCCCCGATGCAGGCGCCGTGGGCGCGCACCGTGACGCGCTCCCGAATGCGGTCGATGATCCGCCATGGCGCCCGGTCCAGCCGGACCAGGTACGCGGCCACCAGATCCGTCGCTGTACCGAATTCGTCCAGATCACCGCCGCTGCTGAAAACCGGTCCCGCGCCGTTGATTTCGACTGTGGTGAGCGTGGGGTCGAGGTCCGCCAGGCGCACCGCCTCCAGCAGCTCCTCACGCAGCCGCATGCTGAGTGCGTTGCGGCGTTGCGGGTGATCCAGCGTGATCGTCAGGCGCTCGTCGTCGCGGGAGGTCCGGACCAATGGATGCGATGGTGGTTCGACCGTGCGCGGCGCGCCGCGCTCGACCAGCCAACGCTCGAATTCGGTGCCGCCGAGGAGCATCGAGTACACCGCCGCCTCCGCCGCCAGCGCGGGCACGGTCGGCAATCGCACCGTCTGGCGCAGCAGCTGCCCGCAGGCAACGGCCGCGCGCGGTGAACGCCGCACCGCCGCCCGTAACAGATCGAGCGCGGCATCGACACCGTCCACCACGACGGCCTGCGGCAGCGAACTCGCCGTGGCATCCGTCGCGACGGTAAGTGTGGCCGCCTCCAGCAGCGGCGCAAGGCCCGGTGTCACAGGGCCGCGCAGCACCCCGATCACCAGCGGTAGTGCCTGATTCATCCGTTCGATGGTCCGGGCGATTCGGTCCGGTGTTTCTGTGCCGAATGCGTCCAGCGAGACCACCACCATGGGTGCGGTCGGAGTTCCGTCCGCGGTGAGTTCCACCGCGAACTCGTCGAACAGATCGATCTCCGAATCCGGCATAGCTAAAAACTAACCGTGCCGGCGAGACGGGCCAACTGCATCGACGCTCCAGTGGCCATGGCCGCATTCGACCGGAAAGAGTATACCTAATCTGGTTAGATTAGCTCAGATCCGATCTCGACCCGGAAGGCCGACAATGCCCGACCAGCCCGATGTCCTCGTGGAACGAACCGACGCGATCGTGCGGCTGACCCTCAACCGCCCCGAACGGCTCAACGCCCTCAACACCGACATGATGAACGAGGCCGCGGCGGTCATCGAAAAACTCGGCGACGATTCGACTGTTCGGGTATTCGTGCTGACCGGCAACGGGCGGGCCTTCAGTTCGGGAGCGGATCTTTCCAACTCGGCCAGCAACGGTCCACAGGTCGCGACCCTCGATGCGGCGAACCGATTGATCCGCGCCCTGCGCGCCGCACCACAACCCGTGCTCGCCGCGATCAACGGCCCTGCCGTCGGCGTCGGCTGCTCACTGGCCCTGGCCGCGGATATCACCGTCGCCCGCGAATCCGCCTATCTCCTGCTCGCCTTCGCCAATATCGGCCTGATGCCCGATGGCGGCGCTACCGCTCTGGTCCCGAGTCTGATCGGATATGCCCGCGCCGCACGCATGGCCATGCTGGCCGAGCGCATTCCCGCACCGGTGGCGGCCGAATGGGGCTTGATCGGCCAGTTCGTGCCCGATGACGACTACGATGCCGAAATCGCAAGGCTGACAACCAAGCTCGCCGATGGGCCGACGGCGGCATATACCCGCACCAAGCGCGCGTTCAATGCGATGGCCCTCGCCCAACTGGAGCAGGCACTCGATCTGGAGCGCGAAGGCCAGTCCGCTCTCTTCGAGACCGCTGATGTCGCCGAGGGCATCGCGGCGTTCAAAGCCAAACGCGTGCCGGGCTTCATCGGCCGCTGATTACCCGAGAGCGGTGCTCGTCGCCGTCGGCTACCGCTGACCACGAAGAGGCAGCGCGGAGAAGACGTGGTCGCGCCACAGACTTCGGGAGGTTTCCTCTGGATAAGGGGCGACCGAAGGGTGCACATCGAGGATATGGGTCAGACGCTGCTCGGGATCATAAGCGGCCCAACCTGGTTCGCCCGTCCTGGCGAACCCGCTCCAGCGCGCACGGATATAGGCCGACAGTTCCCGCGCTTCGGCCGACGGTTCGGGACCGAGCAGCAGCGGGCCGAGCTGGGCACCGAAGGCGGCGAACAACAGCGGTCCGTCGAGCCCGTGGCAGGCGCGCAGGACACCGCCGTTTCCGGGTGCGGGCCAGGTCAGCTCGTACATATAGGCTCGGCCACCGCCTGCGGCCTGGGCATCGGCCAAGTGCAGCGCGGGCATCCGGAACAGCCAGTCCGTCTGAACCAGTTCGAACAGTTCCTCCGGTCCGGCGCAGGGGAATGCCGTACGGTACGCGTCCGCACCGTCGGATCCCGGGCCGAACACCTGCAGCGCACCGGCCGCCTGCGTGTCATCGATCGTGCCGAGTTGGCCGCCGAGGGCGAGGAACAGCCGGAATTCGTCCCGGTTGTGCCCAATGACCACCGTGACGTCGCGGGCAGAGCCGCCGGCGAGCGCTTGCCACGGCGCCTTCGGCAGTACCTCGCCGTCGACCACGGGCGAGAACGCGGTAATAGTGTGGGCCACCGCACCCCATCGCTCGTACTGCCGCATCGATGCGCCGACTTCGGCTCCCGCGTCGGTCAACTGCCGTGGATCCACACCCGACAGGTCCGCCACCGTCGGTCGCAGGCCGACGTGCGCGGCGATGGCCCTCGCGATATCGGTGCCGAGCTCATCGGAGAAAAAGGTGCCCGGCATGCTCTGCAGGATCGCTTGCCGAAACAGTCCGGCCGCCCTCGGCATGGCGAGCAGCGCCGCGATGGACCCTGCCCCAGCGGATTCCCCGCAGACGGTGACCTGATCGGGATCCCCGCCGAATGCGGTGATGTTCTCCCGCACCCACTCGAGGGCGGCGACTTGGTCGAGCAGACCGCGGTTGGCTGGTGCGCCGTCGATGTGCGCGAAGCCCTCGATACCGACCCGGTAGTTCAGCGTGACGACAACGAGGTCGCCGTCCCGCGCGATGTGTTGCGCGTCGTAGCCGGGACTGCCGGAGAAACCGAGCTTGTATGCGCCGCCGTAGATCCACACCAGCACCGGCCGACGTGCAGCCGGATCGGGATCGGGTGTCCAGACGTTCACCGTGAGCCAGTCGTCGCCGTCCGGCAGCGCGACAGTGCCGGAGCGGTTGCCGAACGAGGTTTCCTGCGGCGGCGGTGGGCCGAATTCGAAGGCGTCCCGGACACCGTCCCACTTCGCGACCGGCTGCGGTGCCGCGAAGCGCGCGGTACCGATCGGTGGTTGCGCGAAAGGGATCCCACGGAAGACGACCACGTCGTGCTCCCGTCGACCACGGACCGACCCCGCGGCGGTGCGCACTGTGGGCTCGGCGTGTTCGGACGGTCGCGCCGTAACTTCGGTCATTCACAGTCCTTGTCGATCGGACGGGAGAGTAGTTCTCGAATTTAAGAATGCTATTTCGCAGGTCGATGGCCCACCAGCGTCGTTCCCGTCCAGCGGGAGCACACTGCGGCTCACTCGTAGGTGACGACCACCTTTTCCGCCGCGCCCGGGGTGAGGGCCAATTCGAAGGCCTTCTGCACGTCGGAGAAGGGCACCTGGTGACTGATGAGCCGGGCGAAGCGGTCGGCGTGCTCGGCGATTTCGGAAGTCACTTCGAAGATCTCGGAGGGGTAGCCCTGGGAGCCGATGATGGTCATCTCATTACGCAGGATGGCACCCAGGTCGATCGGTTCGGGCCGCTTGTGCACGGCGACGGTAACCAGCTTGGCACCCCACTTGCCGTTGGCGAGTGCGGTATTGACGACAGCGGCGACGCCTGCCGCATCGATGTAGATGTCGGTGTCGGGGCGCGGTGCGCCGAGGGCATTGCGACCGTGACCGTGCAGTTCACCGAGACGGGCAGCGACATCCTCGGTGGCGGAGTTGATGACCGCGTCGGCCCCGACCGCGAGCGCGGTGTCGAGCCTCGAGGCAATCACGTCGGCGACGACGACGTGCTCGACACCGCGCAGCTTCAGCCAGATCACCGCACCCAGCCCGATCGGGCCCGCACCGAAGACGATCGCCTTATCACCGGGCTCGGCCTCGGAGCGGTTCACCGCATGCCGCGATACAGCCATCGGCTCGTTGAGCGCGGCCACGGCGAAGGGCACGGAATCCGGCACGATGGCGACGCTGGAGCCGACCTCGGCATTCTCGATGAGCAGATATTCGCTCATACCGCCCAGCGGTCCGCCGCAACCGATGATGCCCGACGGGGCGGCCTGCGGATTGACCACGACGTGATCACCCACTCGCAGTCCGGTGACGTCCGCGCCGACCTCGACGATCTCGCCTGCGGGTTCGTGGCCGAGCACCACCGGCCGCATCTGGTCCGGCGTCAGAGCCTCGGCCTTGACTTGTGGCCCGAGCACCTTGGGCATACCACCCATGTGCACGAAAGTCGCGTCGGTACCGCAGATTCCGCACGCCCGGATCCGCACCAGCACATCCGCGGGGCCGGGCGTCGGGAGCTGCTGCTCGACCACCGTGACCGCGCCTGGTGTGCTGGTCTGAACCGACTTCATCGTTGCCATGCTGGCTGTCCTCTCTGGATATCGGCTCGGTGCGAGGCCGACGGGTTCGTTGAGATCAACAATGCCGTCGCCGCAGGAGGGAGCCCAGGGGAGTGCGGTCCCGAAATGATGGTGTACCTGGGTACACCACCACCCCGTAACTCAGGTCGATCGCTGGGCGAGCACTTTTCGGATTCAGTCGTCGGTCTCGATCACAGACCGGAACCGACCTACCGACCCGCGAGCCGCCGCACCGGCGAGTTCGCGGATGGCGAGCGGCGGGGAACGACGACACCCCGGGTCTCGAGGAACCAGCGCGGTCGCGGCACCGGCGGGGCGATCATCGGAGCACAGCCGGTGAACGCCCCGCTGGTAACTGCGTGCGGGGATTACGAATGGGCGGGAGCCGCAGGTGCATCGGTGGCGTGCTGAGCCTGCAGCTGGTTGTACTTCTGCGTTCCGGCAGCGAGACCGACCGGGATGGCCAGGGCGAGACCGCCGACCGTGGCTCCGAAGCCGCCCACCGCGACCGCACCGATCAGGCAGGTCGCCGCGAGCGCGGGGACCGTCAGCGTGCCCGCCGACATGAGCGTCATCAGGGTGCCGCCGGTCGCCATGCCGAACGGACAGCCCACCACCGCGCCGATCACCGAACCCACCGCGGAACCCACCGCGAAGGCGGCACCCATATGCGGATTCGCAGCCTCGACAGCCTGGTTGAAGTTCGACATGGGGTCACCCGCCACCGGCGCCGCGGCCGCGGTGACCGGAAGCGCCGCAGGTGTGGCGCTCGAGTCGGGGACAGCCGGTGCCGAAGTGGCGTCGTCCTGAATGGGAGCTCCGGCGACCGTCCGGCCCGTGGCATCACGGACATCGAATTGGCCCTGTTGCATGACTACAGTGCCGAACGGCGTACTGAGCACCGACTTTCCGGTGGCGAGATCGTCGCTGAAATGCACGCCGGGCGCTACGTCCGTGGTGACGGATTGATTCTGCTGGGCATCGACGGCGACCGTGGTATCCGCGTCGGCGCGCGCGGTACCAGCGGCGATCGCGACCGCTGCCGCGGTCAAGGTGGTGACGGCCACGCCACGAGTCTTGAGGTTCATTGTCATCTATCTCCTGGGTCGGGTGTAGAGCTACTGGGCCGAATCGGGATTCGGGACCTCTTGCGCGATCAGTCCCTTGGAATGCAGCGAGTTGTATTGCTGGCCAAGGGCATTGCTCATCGCGGGTGAGCCGGTGACGATGCTGCCGACGGTCCCGCCCAGGAAGCCGAGGGTGCT
The DNA here is from genome assembly GCF_040674755.1 of Nocardia sp. NPDC049737. Lineage (NCBI taxonomy): Bacteria > Bacillati > Actinomycetota > Actinomycetes > Mycobacteriales > Nocardiaceae > Nocardia > Nocardia sp. NPDC049737. The sequence continues at coordinate 263,569 of NZ_JBFANH010000005.1, forward strand.
CGCACCGATGATGCAGCCGCCGACGATCCCTACCGGTGTCAATACGGCCGTCGGGAGCGTGAGGGCTCCGCCGGTCACCGCACCCAATGGGCACCCGACCAGCACACCGATCGTCGTCCCGACCACCCGGCCGGCCGTGGAATCGCTGGCGAAGGCGCCAGTGATCGAGGTGAACGCGTTCAGGTACTCCTGCCCGGGATCTGTGGGCGCCGCACCGGGCTGCTGCTGGGAACTATCGACTACCGCGGCGGTGGACGGGGTAGTCGCCTGGTCCGGTTCGGCGGTTGCGGTTCCGGCGCAAATCGTGCTGGCCACGATCGCGACGGCCGCCCATCCGGCCGCTTTGGGTATCTGATGCATGTTGCTGCCTCACTGATATTCGAGCTGGAAAAAAGAGAGAATCACGATCTCACAGAAAGAGAATGCCAAGGCGACTAAGGGCGCAGCCAAGGAATAGAAAGGCGTCATGCCCGCATGCAAGATCGGCATGGCTATGCACCACTGGGCACGGACAGGCTGATACACGTCGGCTGAGGCGGTTCACAACTTCTGCCCCTCAGCGGTTCTGCCGGTGAACGGCCACCGCGGCGAGGTTCCTCATCTGCGGGATAACTTCCTTCTGCACTGCGCGAATCTCTCTCTCCATATGGAGAATGTCATTCTTACAACGGATGCGGGCAACCAGAGGGGTTTTGCGAATATTGGCGACTACTGCTGTCCGGGCCGCAAGGTGAGGAATAGTGCGCGCGCCTCGGCGCACAACCGGTCGCCGTCGTGCAGGGTCGCGACCAAGAAGATCTTGCGCGCCTCCTGCCGCTCGACCCTGGCACGAATGGTCAGCTCCGTGTCGAGCGGGGTAATGGATCGGTAGTCGACGGTCAGTGATGCGGTGCGGATCGCCGCCCCCGAATAGGCGACCCCACTCATGCCGAGCACGGTATCGAAGGCGAGCGCGATATGACCGCCGTGCACCGCCGAATTGCCGCCGACATGGAACCGGCGGAAGGTAATTCGAGCCGACACACCGTCGCGGTCGGAGCGATCGACGACGAACGGCGGCAGGGTGATGTTGCCGTTCGCGGGCACGTCGGGTCGGACCCAACCGGGCACCGACCACTCATCGACCAGGACCGTGTCCAACAGGCCGTTGAGTTCCTTCAGCGCCGTGATGGCCTCCAATGCCACGTCATCGGAAGGGGAGGCCAGTCGAACACGGTCCATCAGTCCCCGAACCTGTTCGATGAACTCGCCGTAATGCGGACCGCCACGGGAGATGTCGGGCGTGCGATCCACCGACTGAGACCGCGCCGGCCGAAACCCACCTTCGTGGTGCTCCTCGGTGGGCAACGGCTCCAGGCTCTCATTCATGAGAATTACATTATCGTTCGGGCCTGCGGCACCACGGACCGCTGCCGCCACACTAGGGGGCGGCGGCACCGTCGTGGGTGATCGCCTTTCCGTTCAACCGGTCCCCCAGCTGGGCGAGATCGTAGGACTGTCTGGCCAGCCAGAAGCGCAAGAATCCGGTCAGCGAATACCGCAGGAACAGCGCCGATCCCACCACGCTCGCGGCCACGCCGCCGATTGCGAGGGTTATCGCATCGCGTTGCGCCAGTGGGTCTTTGGTACCGTGCGACATGAAGTAGGCCAGCACGGCCAGCACCAGGCCGAGCACCATCAGGGTCACGCCGGCGCGCAGCCACAGCACGGCCCGCCCGGCAGCGGGATCGGGAATCTTGGCTTCACTGAGTTCGCGGACGAATCGGTCCGCGCGTGTTTCGGTCATTCGGAACTTCCTAAGTAGAGGGCCGCCAATTCGTCGCGGATACCGCTGTCGGGGTGGCCATGTTTTTCGATGCGACCGCGCACCAGCACGGCCGCGTGGTCGGCGATATCCAGCACCGCCGCGGCGAACTGCTCGACGACCAGGACGGCCACGCCCTGCCGGGCGATTTCAGCGACCTGCTCGTAGAGCTGGCCGACCACCAGCGGCGCCAACCCCATCGACAACTCGTCGAGCATGAGTACCGCCGGATCGGTGGCCAGGCCGCGGGCCAGCGCGAGCATCTGCTGTTCACCGCCGGACATGGTGCCCGCCGTCTGATCGGCCCGCTTCCCGAGAATCGGGAATCGGGTGAAGGCGATCTCCTGGATCTCCTCACGAGAGCGGCCCGTGAAGGTCATCATCAGCAGGTTGTCGCGCACCGACAGGTTGGGAAAGACACCGCGCCCCTCCGGGATCAGGCAGACCCCGGCCCTGGCCAGGTCGCGCGGGTGGGCACCGGTCATATCCCGTCCACCCAACCGCAGTTGGCCGGAGGCGACCGGATGGACACCGGCGGCGACCTGCAGGGTGGTGGTCTTGCCCGCGCCGTTCGGCCCGAGCAGAGCGACCACCTGACCCGCGACGACGCTCAGATCGATACCGTGCAGCACCGTGATCGCGTCATAGGCCGCGCGCACCTCGCGCAGTTCCAATAGTGGGGCGGCGGCAAGATCGGTTGTCGCCGTGGCTGTTTCGATGCTGTCCACAGTCAAGCCGCCCCCAGATAGGCCGCGAGCACGGTTTCGTCGCGCCGGATCACCTCGGGTGGTCCAGAGGCGATGACCTTGCCGAGGTCGAGCACATAGACCTCGTCACAGACATTCATGACCAAGCCCATATCGTGTTCGACCAGCAGCACCGCCGTGCCGTCGGCGGCCAGCGAACGCAGTAGCGCCGCGAATCGTTCGGTCTCGCTTCGGTCCTGACCGGCGGCGGGTTCATCGAGCAGGATGAGCTCGGGTCGCGCGGCCAGCGCCCGGCCCACCTCGATCAATCGGCCAGTTCCCGTTGGTAGCGCATCGGCACTGCTGTCGGCGACTTCGCGCAGATCCAACCGTTCGATGATCTCGTCGACGACCCGGGCGCCGTGCCGACGCTGCGGACCGAGTTCCGCGGCGACCAGCAGATTGTCACGAACACTCAACCGGCCGAACAATTCCAGACGCTGGAAGGTGCGAGCCATCCCGAGCCGAGCACGACGGGCCGTGCCGAGTCGGGTGACATCGCGCCCATTGATGAGCACGCGCCCCGAGGCCGGTTTACGCAGACCGCAGATCACATCGAAGAATGTGCTCTTGCCTGCACCGTTCGGCCCGATCAAGCCGGTGACCCGACCGGCTTCGGCCACCAACCCGGCGCCATCGAGCGCGCGGTGGCCCCCGAAGATGACGCTCACATCCTCAACTCGCAGCAGCGGTGGCACGGCCCAACACCTCCTCGTCCTGTGTGCGCCATGGTCGCCGAATCCCCCACCATTCGAGCGGCACTTCGGGTTCGGCGGCCACGCGCTGCTGCCGCGCGATCCAGACGCGGGCACCGATCACCATGAGCACCAGGCCGAAGAAGAAATGCCAGCCGGTGATCACATCAGCAACTCGAAGCACCCACAGCAGCACCGAGGCGACCAGCACCACCGGCCCCACCACGCGATCGCGGAACATCGGCAGCCATTCCTCCCGCATGGCGGCAATCGCACCCTGACCGAGCATGCCGCCCGCGAAGGCGATACCGCCGAGCGACGGCAACACCTGCGACAGGTTCAACAGCGATGGCCACAGCACCGGAATCACCAGCAGCGGCCCGGCATACGCGACACCGGCGAAGAAGCCACTGCCGACCGCGCCGAGACCGGCGATCACCACGATCAGGAAGATCGGCAATCCGGACACCAGGTTGAAGTGATCGGAGGTGACCGCACGCAACTGCATGCCGTACAGCGCACCGCCGAGTCCGGCGATCGCCGCCGAGAGCGCGAACACCAGCACCTTCGCCATCAACAGATTGCCACCAAGGGTCGCGTAGGCGGCCTCACTGTCACGCATCGCGATCAATCGCCGCCCGAACCGGCTGCGCCGCAACATCGCAATCGCGAAGCTCGCCATCGCGAGGCATACCGCCGCGAATACGGTCACCTGGGCGGTGCTGTCGAGATGCCAGCCGAACAGTCGTGGCCCGACCAGATTCAGCGAACCCTGTTCGAAGAAGGTGATCTTCACGCCGAATATGTGCACGGTCGGCAAGGTGAAGACCCACCGGTCCAGGACGACGGAGAAGGCCACCGTCGCCAGAGCCAGGTAGACCCCGGACAGCCGCAGCGCGGGCAATGCGATCACCGCACCCACCGCACCCGCGACCGCCATTGCCAGCAGCAATGCCCACCATTGCCCGTCCGCGCCGTACTGGGCATAGATGACCGCCCCGACTCCGGCGATGCTGAGTTGGCACAGCGAGATCTGCCCGGCGTATCCGGCCAATGGCACGAACGACAATCCGATCACGCCGAAACCGAAGATCTGCCCGTAGGTGATCAGATCGGCCTCACCGAGCACGGTGGCCAGCACCACGCCCAGCGCCACGACCGCCGCCGCGAAGGCGGCCGATCCCGAAATCGTCGGCAGCGGAACCGGACTGAGCCGCCGATCGCGCCCGCGCAGCCGTCCGTGCGGGAACAGCAGCAGCGCGATGAACAACAACAGCGCGGGCGCGGCCAGCCGCAGGCCCGGCAAATACTCGTTCTGCGGCAGATAGCCGGTGAGGTAGCTCTCCAGACAGCCGACCACAATCGCACCGAGGAAGGTCATCGGCAGGCTGCGCAACCGACCGAAGATCGCCGCGGTGTAGGCGCTGACGATCAGCAGCGACAGCTGGGGCGCATCGAGGGCGACGGTCGGCGCCACCAGAATGCCGCCGATCGCCGCCAACTCGATGCCCAGAATCCACGCCACTCGGTTCGCCCGCCGCGGGTCGGCGCCGGTCAAACCGACGAGCGCACGATCGTCGACCGTGGCCCGCATCTCGGCCCCGGTCCTGGTGCGGTACAACAGGATCCGCAGGCCAAAGGCCACCGCGATCGCGACCACCATCGTCAATGCCTGATGCCAGGTGACGGTGACGACGCCGAAGTGCAGCGGTCGCTGTTCGTCGAAGAACTTCGGCAGGGTGCGGGCCGTGTTGGGGTCCCACACCCATTGGGCGAGCAGGATCAGACCACTCAGTAGGGCAATGGTCATCACCAACTTCTCCGCGTCACCGAGGCCCTGGGTGGGGGCCAACGCCCACGCGAAGACCAGGCCGAACAGCGGCGCGAATACCAGCAGTACCGCGGCGATCGCCAGCGGCGCTTGCACGCCCCAGCCGATATGCAACTGCCAGTACACGAACGCCGACACCATGCCCGCCGCACCGTGCGCGAAATTGAATACGCCGGTGGTGGTGTAGGTGAGCACCAGGCCGCTGCCGATGATCGCGTAGATCGCCGCGGTGCTCAGCCCGACGATGCCGAAGGCGAGGAATTGCTCCATTGCCGAACGACTCCGCTACTTGAAGTCGTTGATGCTGAGTCCGACGTCGGCGAGGGTCAGTCCCTTGCCGTAGTCGTTCTTGTACACGTAGGCGTTCATATCGCAGCGGTACGGGCCGTTATCGGGCTTGAATTCCGCGGGCTGCTGCCAGCCCTGCGGTGTTGCCTGCACGATGTTGTAGCACTTCGGCAGTGCTCCCCCGGTCGGCCGCACGTCCGCTGGTGCCTGCAGACCGCCCGCGGTCCACACCGTCTCCTTGGTTGCGGCGTCGTACACGCACTTGCGGGTCAACTGGTCACCGCAGCCCGCCGCCGATTTGGCGAAAAGCAGCCACGCGGAGAACGCACGCAGTACCGGGTAGGTGACATCCTTACCGGGGGCGTACTTGGCGAACAGGTCCTTCACCAGCTTGACGGTCGGTACCGTCGCGCCCGCCTCGACCGGCGCGATGCCGGCCAGATCGGCGAAATTATTCTGTCCCGCAAGGGATTTGCCGCCCAGCTCCAGGAACTGCGAGTTGTAGGCGTTGCTGTTGGCGTCAATCCAGTCCAGCTTGTAATCCATCCCGGTCAGCACATCCTCCAGCTTGGCCAGGCTGCGGAAATCGCCGAGGAAGAGCAGTCCTTTGACGCCCTTGCTCTTGATCGACTGCGCGTACGGTGTCCAGTCCGCGACGCCGGTGGCCGGATAAAGCTCGTTGTAGACGACCGACGCGTTCATCGCGGTCATCGATTCCTGGAATTTGGGCACCATCACCTTGGTCGACGGCGAATCGCCGGTGATGATGCCGACCGCACCGGCGGAGGCCGGATAGGTGGTGATCAGCCACTGGTGGTAGCCGGTGTAGGGGTTGTACGGGCGAGATGCCGACGCCCCGGACCCGGAAGCCTGCAGGTCGGACCCGGTGTTCTTGACGTCGACTACCTGCGCCGGAAAGTCCGGCAGCAGGCACTTCAACCGATCCTCGGTGCCGAGCGAATCCAGCGCGGCGCCGCCACCGACCAGCGCGAAGTCCTCGCGGCAGGCCTCGATCATCCGCTGGCGGACTTCCCTGAGCTTCGCATCACGCACGGTGGCCACCAGCTTGCGCCCGCCGATACCGCCGGCGGCATTGCACCAGGAGGTGAAAACGTTTGCCGCATCGACGAATTCGGTGTTCTTGGTGAACCCGACGTCACTGAAGACACCGACCTCGAGCTCGCCCGCGGTCACGCCCTGCGCGGGCGAACTCGATGGCTTGCCGCCCTGGCAGACATTCTTCAGATCACCGAAGTCGCCCGACGCAGTCGAGCTGGTGGTGTTGGTGCCCTCGACTTCCTCACCACCACGACTACAGCCGGCCGCCAGCAGCGTGGCTGCCAGCAGAGCAACGAGTATTCGCTGCGATTTCACGTTTCCTCCTCTACGGACGCCACCGCGACACCGATCCGAGATCGGTCGAGGCCGAGTCCTTGTTCTACATCGAGCGGCGCCCCACCGGATCTGGCGCTCTCGCCGCTGGGAAGGCAGCTTTCCATATTTGGAGAATTAAGGTCACTGATTCGGGAAATGTGTTCTACGTCGACCTTCCGTATCGCGCGACCAAGCCGACCCTGCGGCGACCGTCCCACGACCGATTGCCACCAACCGAGAATGAGAATAAGATTCTCTCAAATAGCGAAGGAGGATTTCATGTCGGCACAAACTCCGCTGCCGTATCCGCTGTTCGACGCGGACAACCACCTGTACGAGACCAAGGAAGCACTGACTCGCCACCTACCCAAGCGGTACGAGGGCATCATCCAGTACGTCGAGGTCAACGGCCGGACCAAGATCGCGGTACGGGGGCAGATCAGCCAGTACATCCCCAATCCCACCTTCTCGGTGGTCGCGCGTCCGGGCGCCATGGAGGACTACTTCAAGAACGGCAACCCGGAGGGCAAGAGCCGCCGCGAGATCTTCGGCGAGCCGATGAAGGCCATCGACGCCTTCCGTGAGCCCGGGCCGCGCCTGGCGCTCATGGACGAGCTGAAGGTCGACCGGAGCTTGATGTTCCCTACCCTGGCCAGCCTGGTGGAGGAGCGCCTGCGCGATGATCCGGAAGCCATCCACGCCATCGTGCACGCACTCAACCAGTGGATGCACGAGACCTGGTCGTTCAACTACAAGGACCGGATCTTCGCGGTTCCGGTGATCACCCTGCCGATCGTCGAGGAGGCCATCAGGGAACTGGAGTGGGTGGTCGAGCACGGCGCCAAGGCCATTCTGATCCGCCCCGCTCCGGTGCCGGGCTTCCGCGGTCCGCGCTCCTTCGCGCTGCCGGAATTCGATCCGTTCTGGAAGCGGGTGGTCGAGCTGGGCGTCGCGGTGACCATGCACACCTCCGACAGCGGCTACGCCCGCTACACCCAGGAATGGGACGGTGCCAACGCCGAGATGCTGCCCTTCGTCACCAATGCCTTCAGCATGGTCAACGAATGGCGGCCCGTGGAGGACGCCGTGACCTCACTGCTGTGCCACGGTGCGCTGCTGCGGCATCCGGATCTGAAGGTAGCCATCATCGAAAGCGGCGCCGCCTGGCTGGGCCCGCTCATGAACAAACTGTCCGAAACCTTCAAGAAGGCGCCCGAAGGCTTCGGCATGCAGAACCCGATCGAAACCATCAAAAACCAGATCTTCGTCAGTCCCTTCTACGAGGAGGGAGTGAGCGACCTGATCGATCTCATCGGCGTGGATCGGGTGCTGTTCGGATCCGACTACCCGCACCCCGAAGGCCTGGCCCAGCCCACGCACTTCGCCGACATGCTCACCCATCTGCCGGTCGAGGATCAGGCCAAGATCATGGGCGGCAACCTGGCGGGTCTGCTCGGCGTATGAGTGGTCAGGCCCGGAGACGGCAGCGAAGCATAACCACGCAGGGCCCCACACATACGCCAAGAAGGCACAGCGTATGAGCTGGGAGACCATCCCGCAGATGGTCCTGTCGGCGGCCGACCGCTTCGGTTCGGCCGAAGCGGTCGTCGATGGGTCACTGCGATTGAGCTTCACCGAACTCGCCGACCGGGTCCGCCGCGCCGCAGGCGCATTCACGGCGGCGGGTGTCGGCGCGGGCGATCGGGTGGCGATCTGGGCGCCCAATTCCGCCGAGTGGATCATCGCGGCGTTCGGGTTGCTGAGTGCGGGCGGTGTGCTCGTTCCGGTCAACACAAGGTTCACGGCGGAGGAGGCCGACGATATCGTGCGCCGTAGCGGCGCGAAATTGCTGCTGGTGCAGCAGGGCTTCCTCGGCGTGGACTACACGGGTCCGGACGGTGTGCCGGTGATCGATATGAAGTCGGACTTCCTGTCCAGCGGCGCACCCTTCGAACGGCGGGTGCGCGGGACGGATATCGCCGACATCATCTACACCTCGGGCACGACCGGAAAGCCCAAGGGCGTCATGATGACTCATCTGCAGACGCTGCGGCTGTATGCGGAATGGTGCGAACTGGCCGATCTGCGGGAGGGCGACCGCTATCTGATCGTCAATCCGTTCTTCCACACCTTCGGATACAAAGCCGGGATCATCGCGTCGCTCATTCGCGGCGCGACCATCCTGCCGGTCCCGGTCTTCCATGTCGATCGGGTGCTCGAGCTGGTCGAGCGCGAGCGGGTGACGATGCTGCCTGGACCGCCGACCCTTTATCACTCGCTGTTGGAGGCCAAGGACCGATACGAGCTGTCGTCGCTGCGTGCGGCGGTCACCGGGGCCGCCGATATTCCGGTCGAACTGATCCGCCGGGTGCACGAGGAGCTGCCGTTCCGATCCATCATGACCGGATACGGGCTCACCGAGGCGGGCACCGCGACGGCGTCGCGCCCGGGCGACACCTTCGAGCAGATCGCGACGACCGTCGGGACCGCCTGCGATGGCGTCGAGGTGCACATCGCCGATGACGGGGAGGTGCTCGTCCGCGGATACTCCGTCATGCAGGGCTACCTCGACGATCCTGAGGCGACCGCCGCGGCGATCGACCCCGAAGGTTGGCTGCACACCGGTGATCTCGGCAGTCTCGATGCCGACGGCCGGCTGCGGATCATCGGCCGCAAGAAGGATATGTTCATCGTCGGCGGCTTCAATGCCTATCCGGCCGAGATCGAAGGCGTTCTCCTACAGCATCCGGCGGTTGCTCAGGTGGCGGTGGTCGGTGTTCCCGACGAGCGGCTCGGGCAGGTCGGCAAGGCGTTCGTCGTGACCATCGACCCGATCTCCGAACAAGAACTGATCGTGTGGGTCAAGACCCGCATGGCGGGTTACAAGGTGCCGCGCGTCGTGGAGTTCCGGAAAGCTTTGCCGTTGAACGCCACCGGGAAGGTGATGAAGGATCAGCTGCGGTAGGCGCGCGGCATCTCCCGGATGACCGTCGCGCCGAATTCCGCCAAAGTCTCCGGCGCGGCGAAATCGGTGAACCACACATAGAACCGCTCGACGCCATGCTCGACGAGCTCGCCGAAGTGCGTGCTGAGTTGTGCGGCGTCACCGACGACAAGGCCGTCACCCAGCTGACCGAATCGCCGACTGCTGCGCGCACGGACCTCCGCGGCATCCTGCCCATGACCGACGAAGCCGACCATCTGCTGAATCGATATCCGCGCCGATCCGATCTCGGGCAGTAGTTCGGACAGCCGATTCAGTTGCGGTGCAGGCAGATTCCACCAGGTCGCATAGCCACGCACCAATTCCAGCAGGGGTGCGCTGGTACCTCCGATGACAATCGGAATCGGTGTGCTCGGCGACGGCACCTGCGCCGGTCCCTCGGTATTCGGTGCACCCCAATACTGATGCAGCAGTTCGAGACTGCGCCGCAGCCGATCGCGTCGCGCGGCCGCGCGGTCCCGGGTGATATCGAATCCCACCAGCTCGTGCGGCACCGAACCGGCACCGAGGCCGAGTTCGAATCTGCCGCCCGATGCCTCCTGTAGCGTCACCGCCTCCTTGGCGAGCACCGCCGGATGCCGGAACGAGTCGCACAGGACCAGATGTCCGATCCGCAGTCGCTCGGTCCGCGCAGCCACCCATGCGGCTACCGTCATGGCCTCCCACAGGGGCAACTGTTCGGCGCCGGGCGCGACCAGGTGGTCTATGAAAGCGATGCCGTCGAACCCGCTGTCCTCGGCCACGTGAGCCCGTTCCACGATGTCCTCGACGCGCAGCTTGATCTGCGGCAAGAACAGAAACCACTCGGGCGCTGGATTGTTCACAGCGCGAGGCCACCATCGACGGCGACCGTCGCACCGATCATCGCACTGCTGTCCGGCCCCGCCAGAAAGGCCAGGACACTGGCGATCTCCCCCGGGTCGAGCAACCGTCCGATCGGCTGCCGGCCCGCGAAACCCGTCGGATCGGGCATTCGGTACAGGCGCGCTATCTCGGCCAGGAGCGCGGTATCCGCGGAGCCCGGACTCACCGCGTTCGCGGTTACCCCGGTGCCGCCGAGTTCGGCACCGAGTGCTCGAATCAGCCCTGTCACACCGGCTTTCGCCGCACAGTAGGCGGCCAGCTGGGGCAGACCCTTGGTCGCGGCCGCGGAGGCGACGGCCAGGAACCGCCCTGATCGCGGTGCGGGTCGGGCCAGCAGCGCCGGTACGGCCGCCCGCGCCAGGTTCACGACCCCGCCCAGGCAGACATCCAGCACCGCGCGCTCCTGCTCGATCGGCATCTCCCACAGCGGAACTCCACCGGCGATCACCCCGGCCGCCGCGACCACCGCATCCAGCCCGCCCCAGGTCCCGACCGCCTCGGCCACCGCGGCCTGTAGCGCCGAGGGCTCGCGTACGTCGGCAACATACGGCCGCACGGCACCTACCCGGTTCACTCGACTGCTCGCCTCGGTCGCCACCGCGACGAGTTCACGTTTGCTGCCCATCGGATAGGGCAGCGCGGGATCATCGGTCGCCAGATCCACCGCGAGCACAGACCAGCCGCGAGACGCCAGTTCCCGTACCGTTGCCGCACCGATCCCCCGCGCCGCACCGGTGACGAGCGCGACTCGCCGATGCTCCGAACGCGAAGTCACGCCGACCTCCGAACCGCCGGATATTCGGCAACCGGTCGCCGCCGATGCGAATAGTCCTCCGACAGCTTCGACCCGGCTATGCGGCCGACCCCCGCCAGCGCCGAATCACCATCTCCATCCATACATTCCGTATACGCCGTGCTGCTCTGCTGGCTACGCAGTTCGGTTAACAGTTCCGAGTTCCGCCAGATGAATTCGAATCCGCCTGCGGCACGGATGTTTGCGGTGTGGAACTGGTTGTGGTCGGCGAACGCGCAGACACCGCCGACCGGGTCGATCACACACATCACCCGGCCGAAGTTCGACCCTTGCGACGATTCGCCGTAGCCGGACAGGTGGAAGAACGCTCCGGTCAGGACATCGGTTTCGTGCTGGCGCAGCCAGTCATCGAGCATCCGCTCCTGGTCCGCCGCGGGGTGCAATTCGTCCGAGACGCGGCCAGATGGCCGGGTCAGCCGAAGCTGCGCACCGAACATATCGGCGATTGCCTTGAAAGCATGGATCTGGCCGATATTTCGGCTGGTCATCGTGACGGACAGCTCGAATCCATAGACGCCTGACGAAGCAAGCAACTCCATCGCGCGCACCGCCGCCCGGTACGCCCCGGTGCCGCGCATCGCATCATTGACCGCCTCGGTCGCGCCATCGAGGCAGATCCGCACATCGATGTGGCTGTTCCCGGCGATCCGCCGCGCGGCATGGGGCGTGATCCGAATTCCGTTGGTGGAGAATTTCACTCCGATGCGCTTGGCGGTGGCGTAGTCGACCAGTTCCCAGAAGTCGGGGCGCACGGTGGGCTCGCCGCCGCCGATATCGATACGGCAGATCCGCATCCGTTCGAGTTCGTCGATCAGCGCCTTGCATTCGGCGGTGCTCAGCTCGCGCGGATCGCGGCCAGGTGTGCTGGACGAGCAGTGGATGCAGGACAGATCGCAGGCGTGGGTCAGCTCCCAGATCAGGTCGATCGGCGCTTCGCTGGTGTTGTCGATCATGGGGACTCCCGCGTCATCGCTTGCGCTACCAACTCGAATGGAAATGCAATTCTCGTCTTACGATAATGACATTCTGCGGCGGAAACAAGGAGGCGGGCCGGTCGATACCGCCGCCGTCAGGCGACGGCTTCCTCGCCGACCAGGGTGGTGCGGTGCATCAACCGGCGTGAGCTCACCTCATAGTGCTGGGCACGGTGCAGCATGCCGGTGTTGTCCCACACCACCAGATCGCCGGGCCGCCATTGATGCCGCAAGGCGAACCGCGACTGGGTCGACCATTCGAGCAACCGATCCAGCAGCGCCCGGCTCTCGTCCGCCGACATGCCGACGACCTGCGCCGCGGTCGCACCGATCAGCAGCGACTTGCGGCCGTTCTTGCGCGTCCACACCAGCGGATGCACCCGGGTCGGCACCTTCGCCCAGGCGGCCCGCTCCCGATCCGTCGGATCCGGATTGGCCAGCGACTGCGCATGCGCGAAACTGTGTACCACGCGCAGGGTTTCGAGTTCGGCTCGCTCCGCGTCCGACAGCGCCACATAGGCGGCAAAGGTATTGGCGAATTCGGTGCCACCGCCATCGGTGGCCACCTCGAGCGCGGTCAGCAGGGTGGCCAGCTGTGGGATGGCATCGGTCGCGCCATCGATATGCCAGAAAAATGTGCCCTCCCGATAGGCGGCAAGCACGCTCTTGGCCGGATCGCGGGTGATGGCCGATACCTCCGGATGCGACTTCTCCCCGCCGAACGGCGCGACCACGACCTCGCCGAGCAGGCGACTCAGCGCAACGAGCGCGTCGTCGTCGATGTGGGCGTCGCGGTAGATCACCACCCCGTATCGGTCGAGCGCGGCGCGCAGATCGTCGGCAACGCGCCGGTCGGCGAGTTGATAGCCGGACAGTCCAGTGATTTCCAGTCCGATGTGGTCGGTGACGGGGATGGCCGTGACGGTCATGATGCGCCTCTTCGGTACGGCAGCACGCGAGTCGTTGCGCCTCGGCATGCTGAACTACTGCCCAAACTCAAGATATGCATATGCTTAACACCGTGACGGATGACAGGTCAAGGAGCCGTTCGAGCGCGCACGAGTCGACAGCCGGCACCACCACCACCCGGTCACGCCGGGTCGGCGCGCAGGATTCGTCCACCCGACTCGCCATCCTGGACGCCACCGCGCGGATCATGCTCGAGCAGGGACATGCCGCGGCGACGTCACGGCGGGTCGCCGCGCTGGCCGGGGTCAAACCCGCGCTGGTGCACTACTACTTCCCGACCATGGACGACCTGTTCCTGGCGGTATTCCGCCGTGGGGCGGAGGCCAATCTGGAACGGCAGCGCCAAGCCGTGTTCTCCGAGCAGCCGCTGCATGCGCTGTGGCAGCTCAGCCGGGAACCGCACGGCACCCGGCTACAGCAGGAATTCATGGCCCTGGCCAACCAGCGCCCGGCCATCCGCACCGAAATCGCCGCCTATATCGAACGTTTCCGCGATATCCAGGTCACCGCGCTGACTTTTATCGCCCGCGCCAACGGGCTCGACCTCACCGCGCTGCCACCGGTGGTGATATCACTGCTGATCGCCAGCATCTCCGGCGTCATCGCGACCGAAAATGCCGTGGGCGTCACGCTCGGCCACGCCGATTTGGTCGCATTCGTCGAGCAGTACCTGGCCAGGTTCGAGGCGACCGCAACCGAATCTGCCGCGACCACAATCGAGGCCGCAGATTCGTGATCCGTGCGTACGCTCAGTCAGAGTTTGAGCACTAGTTCAGCATCCAGCAGGGGCATTACTCGGCTGCGACAGCTCGCCGCCGATATCCCGGTGGGAATTTGTCGACCGCGCCCGCACGCAGGGTGTATGGTCGACCTCACAGCGAGAGTGACATTCTCTGAAATGAAGACTGACCATCTCTCCGCTTGTCGAGATCGGGGTGGAGGCGCACCCCCGGCGTTCCCACGAACAGCGAGGAGTCACGTGAACATCGACGACATGATTCTGGTGAGCATCGACGACCACGTCGTCGAGCCGCTCGATATGTTCGACGGCCGGGTACCGAAGAAGTGGGCCGACCTGGCACCGAAGGTGATCGTCGACGACAAGGGTGTCGACCGGTGGGTCTACCGCGGGAAACCGACGGGGGTCACCGGGCTCAACGCGGTCGTTTCCTGGCCGGCGGAGGAGTGGGGGTACGACCCGGCTGGTTACGCGGAAATGCGGCCCGGTGTCTACGACATCCACGCCCGCGTACGGGATATGAACGCGAACGGCATCCTGGCCTCGATGTGCTTTCCCACCTTCGCCGGATTCAGCGCCGGCCACCTGAGTCACTTCAAGGACGAGATCACCGTCGCGATGATCCAGGCATACAACGACTGGCATCTCGAGGGCTGGTGCGAGGTCTACCCTGGCCGGTTCATCCCGAACGCCATTCTGCCGCTGTGGGATCCGCAACTGGCCGTCGCCGAGATCCGGCGTGTCGCGGCGAAGGGCTTCCACGGGGTCACAATGGCGGAACTACCGCACCTGCAGGGCAGCCCCAGCTATTTCGACGAGGACTTCTGGGGACCGGTCTTCGCGGCGCTGAACGAAACCGGTCTGGTCATGAACCTGCATATCGGCACCGGATTCGGGGCGCTCAAGCTGGCGCCGGACGCGCCGATCGACAATCTAATGTGCCTGGCGCCGACTGTCTCCCAGATCACCGTCCAGGATCTACTGTGGGGTCCCGCGTTTCGCTCCTACCCCAATCTGAAGGTGGCGCTGTCGGAAGGGGGCATCGGCTGGATCCCGTTCTTCCTGGATCGCTCCGATCGCCACTACACCAACCAGAGGTGGCTGCGGCGCGACTTCGGCGGCAAGCTGCCGAGCGAGGTCTTCCGCGAGCACGTCATCGCCTGCTATGTCACCGACCCGACCGCACTCACCTATCGGGACGCGGTCGGTATGGACATCATCGCGTGGGAATGCGACTACCCGCACTCGGACTCGCTGTGGCCCGACGCACCCGAATTCGTGCTGAAGGAATTGAATGCCGCCCACGCCGACGACACCGATATCAACAAGATCACCTGGCAGAACGCCTGCCGGTTCCTGAATTTCGATCCGTTCGAGCACACCCCGAAGGAGCAGGCCACCGTCGGCGCGCTGCGGGCGAAGGCCGCGGGTTGGGATATTTCGACGAAGTCGCGCAAACAATACGCCGAAGCCTATGCCCAGCAGGCACACTGACCGAGGGACGATATGAAGTTGATGGTTTTCTCCCGCCCGCAGCCCGGCCGGGACGAGGAATACAACACCTGGCAGCACGACGTCCACGTCCCCGATATGCTCGCGATCGATGGAGTGAAATCCTGTACGCGCCATCGTTTGCGGACCACCGGGGATCAGCCCGTCGAATATCTGGCCGTCTATGACATCGAGGGCGATATCGACATCGTCATGAAGGAGCTGATCGCCCGCTCCAAGGACGGCCGGATGCGGCTGAGCCCCTCTATCGATCCCGCCAATACTCGGATGACGATCTGGGAGCCGATCTGACCACAGCCGCAAGGCAATCCGTGCTCGTGGCGCAAGCGCATATCTTTTCAGAACCCGAAATCCGCGAGCAGGCGCTCGCTTTCGGTCCAGAGGCGGTCGGCGGTGACATCGTCGAGGGCGACGGTTGCCGGTGTTTCCACCGTCTTCCGGTAGAAGTAGCGCCCACCGTGTCGACCGCCCTCGGGATCGGTTGCCAGCCACACCAGAGTCTCGGCCGGTTCATCCGGTGACACGGTATCGGCGGCGGCCATATGGGCCTGCATCGCCGTATCACCATGTGCGGCAAAGTTACTGGCGACGACGCCCGGGTGCATGGCCTGGGCGATGATGCCGTCGGGGGCCGCTCGACGCGCAAGTTCGCGGGTGAACAGAATATTGGCGAGTTTCGCGCGGCAGTAGGCCGTCGCCGGGTGAAAGTCGTTCAGGCTCTGCGGATCCGCCCAATCGAAGCCCTCGGTCGCACGATGTGCGCTCGACGATACGGCGAGCACGCGCACCGATCCAGGTGGCAGGCCCGCCGCGCTCTTTCGCAGCAGCGGCAGCAGTTCCCTGGTGAGCAGGAACGGGGCGAGGTGGTTGGTCGCGAAGGTGGCCTCGGTGCCTTCGGCGGTGACGATCCGCCGATCCCGCACGCCACCCGCGTTGTTGACCAAGACATCCAACCGCGTTGTGCGGCTCGCAATCTCGGTAGCCACACGCGCCACCTCCCTCATCAGGGTGAAGTCGGCGCGCACCATGTCGAATGCGCCGCCGTCGCGCACGGCGGCCATGATCCGCGTTCGTGCGGCTGCACAACGCTGTCGGTCACGACCGACACCGATCACCTGCCAGCCACGTGCCACCAGCTTTTCGGCGGTCGATGCGCCGATGCCGGAACTGGCTCCGGTGACGACCGCGACCGGACGGCCTACCTCGAATGTCAAAGTCGTTGCCTCTCAGTGATTTCAGCGGGGCCGCAGGCCATCCAGCAGGAGCCCGACGGTGAATTGGACCCGCTCCTCGAGCTGTTCGGGAGTGGGTGGGCGACCGGCCACGATGGTGCGCACCTGGCCGCCGACGACCATGCTCATGAAGGCGCGGGCGGCCTGATCGGAGTTGGTCGGTGCGATCGTACCGGCGGCGATCGCGCGGTCCAGGACGCCCGCGACGAAGTCGACGACAGGTCCGGCGCTGAGTTCGTAGTTGGCGACGAAGATCTCCGGAAAGCGATAGCTCTCGGTATTGATAATGCGTTGCAGGCGTAGCCCGTTCGGCGTCATCACCTGATCGATCCGCAGCCGGGCGACCGCGGTCAGTGTCTCGGCCAGATCGCCGTTATCGAAACCCGCGAGCACGTCCGGGGGCACGACCTGTCGCTCGATGGCGCGCCGGACGGCGGCGAGAAAAAGTGATGCCTTATCGGGATACCGGGCGTAGACGGTGCGTTTGGTCATATTCACACGACCGGCGATCGTGTCGATCGTCGCCAGCTCGTAGCCGTACTCCAGGAACAGATCCAGTGCGGTATCGAGCAATTCCTCGTGCCGCGCCTCGGCCTGTGCCCGCGTGGGCCGCCCGGCCGCGCGCCGAATCGGCGGACCGACCTCCGTCATCCCCGCCTCCTCGAAATTGCCGCTTGCGTCATCGTGCCTCCGATCGCTAATAATGATACGCATGAGTTGCCATTTTTCCAGCGGGCAACGTCACCGGGAAGGACTCCCCCGTGAGCTCAGCCATCGAAACTCTGACACGGCTGGCCGATGCCGCCGATCGCTTCGACCACTGCGCCGCCGACCTGCGCGAAACCCAGGTGGCGGCACTCGACGAAAAGCTCCGGCAGCACCGCGACCGGATCAAGCTGCTGGGGCACCGCGCGCGGGAGGCCGGTGTCACCGATATCCGCGACCGCGCGGATATGGTGCAGCTGCTGTTCCCGCACTCGGTCTACAAGAGCTATCCGGAAAGCTTTCTGATCGAGGAGAAGTGGGATCGGCTCGGCAAGTGGCTCGGCACCGTATCGCCCTACCCCATCAGCCCGATCGACACCTCGGACATCGCCGATATCGACGAGTGGATCGCACGGTTGCAGGCCGCGGGGCACTACGTCTCCTGTTCCAGCGGAACGACGGGCAAGTCGGCCATGCTGCTCGCCTCGGGCCGGGATATGGAATGGTCGCGCAAGGATACGGTCAATGTCTTCTCCTGGGGTTCGGGTGTGCGTCCCGCACAGGACCGGCGAATGGTCGGGATCGCCGCCACCGCATCCGTCCCGAAGAACACCGTCATCGCAGCGGCTCAGCAGGCGGCGTTCGGTGATCCGGCCAAAGAGCGTTTCCGCCTGCCGATTCCACCGATCACCGTCGGCTCGCTGACCAAAATGGTGGTGCTGCGCAAGAAGATCGCCGACGGCACCGCCCGGCCGGAGGAACTGGCCGATTTCGACCGGACCTCTCGTCAGCGGCAGGAGGCGCTCGACAAAGCGATGATTGCCGGGGCCGAGGCGCTCGTGCGTTATCGCGCGGACAAGCTCTACATCTCGGGCATGTGGAATGCGCTGTATCAGGTGGCGGTGATCGTCCGGGATTTGGGCTACTCCGCCGCGGACTTCCACCCCGACAACTGCCTCTACGTCGGCGGTGGGCTCAAGCGCGCGCAATTGCCGCCGGACTACCAGCAATTCGTCCATCAGACCTTCAATATTCCGGCCGACCGAGACTTCCAGAACTATTCGATGCAAGAACTGAATTCCGGAATGCCCAAGTGCCGCAGGGGCGATCGGTATCACATACCACCATGGATCGTGCCGTTCATCCTCGACGAAGACGGTGCGACCCTGTTGCCGCACGAATCCGGCGAAATCGAAGGCCGCGCCGCATTTTTCGACCTCTCGCTGGACGGACGCTGGGGTGGAATCATCACCGGCGACAAGATCGCACTCGATGTCGACCCCTGTGCCTGTGGCAACAAGGGGCCGTCGATCCGCAATGACATCGTCCGATACGCCGATATCAAGGGCGACGACAAGATCGGCTGCGCCGGAACCGTCGACGCGTACGTGCGGGGGCTGTCTTGACCACCACAGACACCGTGGCAGCCGCCCCGTTCTTCCTGCGCGGCGAATTACTCGAGGGCGAGGACGTCACGCACCGCTCGCGCGATCTGGGCGTCACCTTCACGACACCGCGCATACCCATGGACCGTGCGGTGCATCCGCGCAGCGCGGTGCCGCCGCTGCTGAATGTTCCACTCGCGGAGATCATCGATTTCCTCGTCGAGACCGGTCGACGACTGCGCGCCCCCGAAAACCCCTTCGTGCGCGACTGTATCGACCGGATGTCGGCCACCCATGTGCTGCCACGCACCGTGCTGCGGGCGCAGGTCATCGGTGCGGCAGGATATCTCGACAAGCGGCTGCTGGAGACCGTGGTCGAACAGAATTTTCCGGACCCGCGGGCGTTGGACGAGTGGATTCCCAAGCACGACTTCACCGGTCGCCAGAGTTTCGTGCGGGCGTTCGCACCCCGACTGATCCATGTGCTGCCCGGCAACTCCCCCGGCGTCGCGGTGAAATCTATTGCCCACGGCGCGCTTGTCAAGGCGGTCAATCTGTTCAAGATGTCCTCGAGCGATCCGTTCACCACGGTGGCGATCCTGCGGACCATGGCCGATATCGATCCCGACCATGCCATTGTGCGGTCGATGTCCGCGCTCTATTGGCGCGGCGGCGACGATGCGGTGGAACGGGTGCTGTACCGGCCGCAGTATTTCGACAAGATCGTCGCCTGGGGTGGCGGCGATGCGATCGATAACGTGATCAAATACCTCGGGCCGGGCTTCCAATTGGTGTCCTTCGATCCGAAGACGTCGATCTCGATGGTCGGCCTGGAGGCCTTCGCTTCGGACGAGGCGCTCGACCGCGCAGCCGAACTCGCCGCCGCCGATGTGATGGTGCTCAACCAGGAGGCTTGTGTCGCAAGCCGTTTCGTCTATGTCGAGGCCGATCAGGCCGACGCCGACCGCTTCTGCGCACGGCTGCACGCCCGCATCGTCGACCGGGCGGCCGGAACGGGCGACACCCGACCGCTCGATATCGACCTGCGTGAGCAGATCGACACCCTGACGATGCTCGACGATGAGTTCCGGGTCTGGGGCCGCACCGACGGCAAAGGACTGGTAATCCGTTCCGATGAACCGGTGGACTTCCATCCGATCAACAAGACCGCCAACGTGGTTCGCGTGGACAGCCTCGATGCGGCGATGAGATACGTCAATGTGGCGACGCAGACGGTCGGCTTCTTTCCGTTCGATCGGATGGCCGACTACCGCGACCGGCTGGCCAGCGGCGGCGCGCAGCGCATCGTCCGCCTCGGCGAAGCCGGACCGAGCACGATCGGCAACCCACACGACGCCATGTATCCGCTGCACCGTTTCGTGCACTGGATGGCGCACGAAGACGGAGTCGCGCCGGACTAGCTGGCCCGACCTTTCTTTGCCGCGAGGTCGTGGTCGGCATCGGGCAGCCGCACCGCGACCCGCACCTGGAGCGTCAGCGAGCGTGTCGGCAGCGCCATGACCGCGCCCAGTGCCGCGGCCCGCCGCACCGCGACGGCGTGCGCGCCGACCGGCCCCCACCACCAACTCCAGCCGCAGCCGTGCACTGCGAGAATGCGGGCGGTGCTGGTGAAGTCCACCGCCTCGAGTCCGACGGCGTCGACGAACAGCCCGCTCAGCGCAATGGATCCGAACAGCATCGACGGCGAGACCCCGTCACAGACCACGTGCACAGTCCCCGCCGGGCCGACACACCGCGCTGCCCAGTCCAATACGGCACGACGACTTTTCGCGCTGCCCGAAACCAGTGCGACGGCGTTCGACCCCGCCGTCAAGCGCCGGGTCCTTCCAGGATCGTCACCGCCGACACCGCTGTCGGCCCGCCTAGGTTGTGCGCCAAGCCGATACGCGCTCCATCGACCTGATTGACCGCAGTGCCGCGCAACTGCTCGAACAACTCGACGCATTGGGCAACGCCGGTCGCCCCCGGCGGATGCCCCTTTGCTTTCAGGCCGCCGCTCGGATTCACCGGCAGCGCGCCGCCGACCTCGGTGACCCCACTCTCGATCAGTTTCGCGGCTCCGAATCGCTCGGCGAAGCCGAGGTCCTCGTAGCTGATAAGTTCGATACCGGTGAAGAAGTCGTGCACCTCGGCGACATCGACATCGGCGGGCGTCAGGCCCGCCATCGCGAAGGCCGCCTTGGCGGCTCGCACGCTGGCCGGGAAGGTCGTCATATCCTGTTTGTGCTGGTGCATCACCGAATCCAGACCGAGGCCGACGCCGCGGATCCACACCGGGCGATCGGTGTAGCGGTCGACCACATCCGCCGCGGCGAGTACAAGCGCCGCCGCACCATCGCTTTGCGGTGCACAATCGTAGAGCCCGAACGGTCCGGCCACGATCGGCGCCGCCAACGCCTGTTCCATGCTGATCTCGAAACGTAAGCGGGCCTTGGGATTACGCACACCGTGCCGATGGTTCTTCACCGCGACCATGGCCAAATGTTCTCTGGTCGCGGGCGATTCGTGCAGATATCGGGCCACGTGCAGCGCGAATCCGACGGGCGCGATCAGGCCGAGTGGGTAGTCCCAGGCCATATCGCGCGCCATTGCCTCCCATTCCCACAGCATGTCCTTCTGCGCTGTCTCGCGCAATTTGTCCGCACCGACCACCAAGGCCACGTCGAACGCACCGGAGGCGATGCCGAACAGGGCGTTGCGCACCGCGTCATTGCCTGTCGCACAGGAGTTTTCGACGCGGGTCACGGGCAGATCCGGGAGGCCGAGCGCATCAGCGACAATCCCGGCAGGGAAGCCGTCGGTATTCCCCATCGCACCGAACCAGGCCGCCTGCAGATCGGAGGTGGCCAAGCCCTTATCGATGCTGGCGGCACATTCGGCGAAGGCCATCGGCACCAGATCCTTGACGCCGAGTGCGAAATGTTCGGCGAAGGGTGTCATGCCCGCGCCGACAATGGCCACTTCCCTCATAGCACGACCTCCGGTTCGAATGCGTAGCCATAGTCGGGCACCCCCGAGCGCACCGCGACCCTGCGCAGCACCATGCGGCCGCGGTCCCCGATCGCCACGGTGCCCGGGTCGGCGCCGGTCACCTTCGCCAGCGCCCGCACCCCGACGTCATCGAGTTCGACAATCACCAGCGTGTACGGACTCTTCAGACCCGGCACCGGCAATGCGACGGTGGCCTCGGTGTACACGCTGCCGGTGCGTGGCAGTGGCACCAGGGTGTAATCGGTGCTCAGACCGCCGTCCGCGGCGACCCGATAGCGCGGTGGGAAGTCCAGATCGTCACTGCCGGAGTGCTTTCCGGCCTCCCATCGCACCTTCGCCTCGAATGCGCGCTCGTAGGCGGCCAGCGAGATCGGAATCTCGGATCCGGGCCACAGGTCGCCTTCGGGCAGCATCCTGGCCGTCGACTCGCGCCGGTGCAGCACGGCCGTACCAGCGGCCACCGTGATGCCGGACAGACTGGCCTGCTCCACTCCCACCAGCAAACCGGTGCTACCCCATTCCGCCATGGCCGCCAACGCGAACAGCCCGGCGCTGGCGCCCACCGTCGGCAGCGACGGCGGATTGCCGAGACACAGTGCGGCCGCCTGTTTATCCTCGACCCCGGCCACCGCTACCGGCGTATCGAGCCAAGCCGCCGCCAACGAGGCCAACAGGCCACGCGTGTGCAGCAGTCGCGGATCGCCGTAATCGTGCACGGCTCCAACGGCGTTGCGAGTGCGCACCGGCAGACTGCGCGCCACCCTGGCGGCGGTGCGTACCTGTAGGCCGCGATCGGAGATCAACGCCGCGGCCGCGCCCGCGGGCTCGGTATCCACCCCGATGATCAGCGTGCGCGGCCGGGCGGAACTGAGCGAGTCGAGGGTGGCGGGCGCGCCGCCGAGCCGCTCGATCACCTCCAGTTCCGGATCCAAACCCAGCCCTGCCAGCAGGACCGCGGCATTACTGCTTTCCACCAGCGGCAGATCGCGACTGACCACGACCACCCGTTCCACCGGACCGGCATCGTATAGCGCGGCCCGACCGGCCTCCACGGCCAGGGTGATCGCGTCCTCGTCGTCACCGAGCACCCGGTGGCGCTGGGCGCCCCAGCACGGCAGGTAGGTCCCTATCGAAGCGATGTATGTCATGGGTACTCCAACGAATTACGTGATCGCACCCGCGGTTTTGAGCGCGATGATGCGGTCCCAGTCCAGGCCGAGTTCGAGCAGGACCTCATCGGTCTGTGCGGCGAACTCCGGGCCGGGACGCAGCTCGGGTGCGGTCAGATCGAACTGCACCGGACTCGAAACCAGCTGCAGCTCACCGGCTTTGCGGACATATTCGTTCGCCTGCACCTGCGGATCGTCGACGGCCTGGAGTGCGTCCTGCACCGGAGCCCAAGGACCGGACAGGGTCGCGAAACGCTCGGTCCACTCCGCGAGTGTGCGGGTGGCGAATACCTCGCGCAGGATCTCCACGGCCACAGCGGTATTGGTCGCGATAGCCGCGGCATCGGCGAAGCGCGGATCCTCGGCGAGATCCGGACGATCGATATGTCGACATACGTCGGCCCAGAATTTGCCGGGCTGCAACATGACCAGCGACAGATACCGACCGTCCTTGGTTGCATACAACCCCGACAGCGGATTCGACGGCGAACCGTGTGATCCGGTCGGAAACGCCCGCAGCGGCTCACCCATATACGCCGAGAGCGCGATGGTGTGGCCCATCGACCACAGCCCGCTGCTCAGCAGTGACACATCCACGATCGATGGCTCACCTGTGCGTTCCCGCTTCAGCAGCGCCGCGGCGATACCACCGGCCAGATTGGTTCCCGAGATGGTGTCGCCGAACGCGGGTCCGGGCGGGGGAATAAGTCCGTCGATATTGGGCGGAGTGATGGTTGCGGCGACACTGCCACGGCACCAGTAGGCGGTCATGTCATAGCCGCCCTTGTCGGCCTCCGCGCCGCGCGGGCCGAGACCGCTGCCGCGGGCGTAGATGATCGCCGGGTTCACCGCGCGAATGTCGTCGACATCGATGCCGAACTTGCTTCGGTGCTGCGGCAGAAAGCTGGTGAGGAATACGTCCGCGGTCTTGGCCAGGTCGTGGATTACTGCCCGGCCTTCCGGCACCGACATATCGATCCCGATACTGCGCTTGCCCCGATTGGCATGTTCCACATTGGGATTGGGTTCGCCCTCGACCTTGAAGGTGGCGATCTGGCGTAGCCCGCGCTGCGGGTCACCGGTGACCGCGTGCTCGACCTTGATCACGTCCGCACCCCAGTCGGAGAGCACAGCGCCCGCGGAGGGCACGAACCCGTACATCGCGACCTCGAGGACGCGGATCCCGTCGAGTGGCCCGCTCATGCCGCCGCCTCGCTAGCGCTCGGCGGCGTCACGAGCGGTCGCCCGGCTGTGTTGATTGTTCGCTCGCTGCGCTCGCTCATCGCGCCACCGCCGCGAAGGTCTTGGTCTCCAGGAATTCCGTCAACCCGTCGACTCCCATCTCCCGGCCGATACCGGACTGCTTATAGCCGCCGAAGGGTGCGTCGGCGGCGAAGTAGTTGCCGCCGTTGATGCTCATGGTGCCGGTGCGGATGCGCCGCGCCACCGCCAGCGCCCGCTGCTCGTCGGCGCTGAAGACGCCGCCGGACAGGCCGTAGATGGAGTTGTTCGCGATCCGTACGGCATCGTCGTCATCCTCGTACGGGATCACCGCGAGCACCGGCCCGAAGACTTCCTCCTGGGCGATTTCGCTGTCCGGATCGACGCCGGCCAGCAGCGTCGGCTGATAGAAGAAGCCCGGGTCGACCTTCTCGCCACCGCTGACCAATTTCGCACCCGCCGCCACCGCACGCTGCACCAGACCGTCGACCTTGTCCCGCTGACGTTCGCTGATCAATGGGCCCATATAGGTTTTCGGATCGCTCGGATCGCCGTAACGGACATGCGCGAAGTTCTGCGCGACCGTCTCGACGATCGCGTCGTGGTCCTTGCTCGGCACCAGCAGCCGGGATGTCAGCGCGCAGCCCTGGCCCGCGTGGCTGACAATGCTGAACGCCGCGAACTGCGCCGCCGTCCGGTAGTCGGCATCGTCGAGCAGGATCGCCGCCGACTTCCCGCCGAGCTCCAGGAATACCCGCTTCAGCGTCGCACTTGCCGCGGCCATGATCTTGCGTCCCACCGGCGTAGAACCGGTGAAGGTGACCACGTCGACATCGGGATGGGTCGTCATCCGTTCGCCGACAGCAACATCCGAGGAGGTGAGCACATTGACCACACCCGCGGGAATGTCGGTGTGGCGGGCGATGATCTCGCCGAGCGCGAGGGTGGCCAGCGGCGTATCCGGTGCGCCCTTGAGCACCACCGTGCATCCGGCCGCGAGCGCGGGCGCGAGTTTGGCCAATGCGAGCTGGTGCGGATAGTTGTAGGCCGCGATCGCTGCCACCACACCGGCGGCCTCCTTCTCGACCCAGCGCCGATGGCGCTGACCGCGGAATTCGACGTCGTCGAGTTCCTCGGTGAAGGTGAACTTCGGCAGCAATTCGGCGTAGTAGCGGACGATCTCGAAGGGGATTTCGAGCTGGTTACCGTGCGTGAGCTGCCTCGTCGCGCCGACCTCCGCGATCGTCAGCGCCCGGAGTTCTTCGACGTTATCGCGAAACGCCTGGTAGAGCTGTTCGAGGCAGTGCGCGCGGAAGGCGGCGTCGGTGGCCCAGGTCGTGGTGTCGAAGGCCCGGCGGGCCGCGGCGATGGCCGCGTCGGTCTCGGTAAGGCCCGCCTCCGGCGCGTAGCCGTACACCTCGCCGGTCGCCGGATTGAGCGAGGCGAGGGTGCGCCCGGTCTCGATCAACTGTCCGTCGACGAGCAGCCGCCGAGCCGGAACCTGCTCCGGCCGGGCGGCCACTTGTTCTTGCACTGACATCCGGTCTCCTCGACAGCAAATGGAAACTTCATTCTCGCTATTGGAGAATCATACGTTCAACGCTTGCGCGACTGTAGCAACATTCCGAAATGGGCAACACCCCGTTGCGCGCGGATGACCATCAGCCCTCACATGCCGATTCCCGGCAGCACCCGGGAAGTCTTGCGCATACGATCAGCGCGAGAGTACGGTTCTCAGCATTCGGAAGGGAGATTCTTGCGTGAAAACCGCTGTGGTCACCGGAGGCGCCTCGGGCATCGGCCTCGGGATTGTCGAGCGTCTGCGCGCTGACGGCCTGCACGTCGCCACCCTCGACCTGAACCCGGCCGCCGAGGAAGATTTCGCCTATCAAGCCGATGTGACGAAACCGGACGAGATCGCCGCGGCGTTGACCGATGTGCGCGCCGAGCTGGGTCCGATCACCGTGCTGGTCAATGCCGCCGGAATCGAGAAGTACCGCCGCTTCCAGAACCTCACCTTCGAGGAGTGGCAGCACATCATCGACGTCAACCTGCACGGCGTCTTCCACACTGTCCAGGCCGTACTGCCGGATATGACGGCCGCGAACTGGGGTCGCATCGTCAATATCTCCTCCTCGAGCACCCACTCCGGCCAGCCGTTCATGGCGGCGTACGTGGCGGCCAAATCCGGACTCAACGGCCTCACCAAATCGCTTGCCCTGGAACTGGGTCCGTACGGAATCACCGTCAACGCGGTCCCGCCGGGCTTTATCGACACCCCCATGCTGCGCCGATCCGAGGAGAAGCAGCTGCTCGGCGGAACCATCGAGGAGCACATCCAACGCACCCCGGTGCGCCGGGTCGGGCGACCCGCCGATATCGCCGCCGCGTGCTCGTTCCTGATCTCCGAGGACGCGGGCTACATCACCGGGCAGATCCTCGGCGTCAACGGCGGCCGTAATACCTGAACCCGTCCGTGCCCGGCACGGGTGGCGCAGCCCAGAAATAGTAGGACCGAAAGGAAGACCCGTGGGACGTGTGCAGGGCAAAGTCGCCTTCGTCACCGGAGCCGCGCGAGGCCAGGGCCGCAGCCACGCGGTAAAACTTGCCGAGGAGGGTGCCGACATCATCGCGGTCGATATCTGCCGTGATATCGAGAGCATCCAGTACTCGCTATCGCGCCCGGAGGATCTGCAGGAGACGACCCGCCTCGTCGAGAAGACCGGACGGCGCATCATCGCCGAACAGGCCGACGTGCGCGACCGACCGCAACTCGCCGCGGTAATCGAGCGCGGTATCGCCGAATTCGGCCATCTCGACATCGTGGTGGCGCAAGCCGGTATCGCCGGTATGAAGGGCGAGCCGCAATGGCAGGCCTGGTCCGATGTCATCGATACCAACCTGATCGGCGTCATCAATGCCGTACAGGCGGCGCTGCCGCATCTCGGCGCAGGCGCATCGATCATCGCCACTGGTTCGACCGCGGCACTGATGGACTTTTCGAAGGTCGATCAGCCGGGCAAGGATCCCGGCGGTGTCGCCTATATGGTTGCCAAACGCCTTCTGTCGCAATACATCCACGAGATAGCCACCCACTTGGCGGCAAGCAGTATTCGGGCCAATGTCGTGCACCCGACCAATTGCGACACCCCCATGCTGCACAGCGAGCCGATGTACCGGTCGTTCCGCCCGGATCTCGAACATCCCACCCGTGCCGACGCCGAACCCGCCTTCTTCGTGCAGCAGGCCATGCCGGTCCCCTATGTCGAGCCGGAGGAGATCAGCAACGCGGTGCTGTTCCTGGCCTCCGACGAGTCCCGTTTCATCACCGGTACCCAGCTGCGCGTCGATGCCGGCGGCTATCTGAAGTGGTACGACTACCGCGTCTGAAGGGAAGAAATACCGTGAAGGTTCGAGTCGATGCCGAGCGCTGTCAGGGGCACACGCTGTGCGCGATGATCGCCCCGAAAGTGTTCGAGCTCAGTGAAATCGACGGACATTCGTCACCGGTCAGCGAAGACGTTCCCGCCGATCAGCAGGACAACGTGCGCGAGGCCGTCCGGTCCTGCCCCGAACGGGCGATCTCCAGCACCGAATAGAGGAACCGCCGATGACCGACATCGCATCCGACGCCGAGCGCAGACGGCCGGAATTTCATTTCGATCGACACACTCCGCAATATCGCGAACAATTCGTCGACATCACCCAGCAGATGCAGAGCAAGTGCCCGGTCGCCTGGACCGAAACCTACGGCGGGCATTGGGTGGCCGCGGGTAACCGCGAAGTGTTCGAACTGGCCCGCTGCCCGCACATCTCCAATGACAACGACCCCAACGGGGAACGCCGTGGCTACAAGGGGATTTCCATTCCGACCCCGGAACGCGGCCAGGGTATCCGCGCGGGCATCCTGGAAATGGACCCGCCCGAACAGCGGGAACTGCGCTCGACGCTGAATCCGTACCTGTCCCCCGCGGCGGTGCAGCGTTGGATTCCGTTCGTCGACGAAATCGTGCGCGCCAGCATCGACGAGCAAATCGAAAGCGGCACCATCGATTTCGTCGACGAGCTGGCCAATATCGTGCCCGCGGTGCTGACCCTCGCGATGCTGGGCATCCCGCTGGACAAGTGGACCATCTACAACGAACCGGCGCACGCCTCGGTATACACGCCACCGGATTCACCGGACACCCCGCGCATCGCCGAGATGCACCGCGCCATGGGTCTGGATCTGCTGACGAATTACGTCGAAGTCAAACAGAATCCGCGTCCGGGAATGCTGCACGCGGTCGCCGAGTCAACCCTGAACGGCGAGCCGATCTCCGATATGGACGCCCTCGGCATGCTCAGCCTCATTATCGGCGGCGGCTTCGACACCACCACCGCGCTCACCGCGCACGCGCTGGAATGGCTGTCGGAGAATCCGGATCAGCGCGAATTGCTCAGCCGGGAACGCGATCTCATCCTGGATTCGGCGACCGAGGAGTTCCTGCGCTACTTCACCCCCGCACCGGGTGACGGCCGTACCTTCGCCCAGGATTGCGAGGTCGCGGGCACGCGGTTCGCCGAAGGTGAGCGGCTGTGGCTGTCGTGGGCGATGGCCAACCGGGATCCCGAGGTGTTCGACAACCCCAATGAGATCGATATGGAACGGCGGGGCAATCGTCACTACAGTTTCGGCCTCGGCGTACACCGCTGCATCGGCTCCAATATGGCGCGCATGGTGTTCAAGAGAATGCTGCTCGCGGTGCTGGACCGGATGCCGGACTATCGTTGCGATCCCGCGGACGCCGTACATTACGACACCATCGGCGTCATCCAGGGCATGCGGCATCTACCCGCCGGCTTCACCCCCGGTCCTCGGCTGGGCGCCGGACTGGACGAAACCCTGGCGAAACTGCAGCGCGTCTGCGATGAGCAACGACTGGCCGAACCGGTCACCGTGCGCAAGGGCGACGCCCAGATCTGACGACACAGCGAGGAGGCGATATGGGCGAAGCATCGGGACGTCCACTGCCATTGCTCACCCTCGAAAACGAGTTCTTCTGGACTTCGGGGAGCGATGGCACGCTGCGCATACAGGAATGTGAATCCTGTGCGGCACTGATCCATCCACCGCAGCCGGTGTGCCGGTATTGCCGTGGACACGAGATGGGAGTGCGTGCCGTCTCCGGCTTCGCCACACTCGCGGGTTTCACCGTCAACCACCGTTTCGGGGTGCCGGGACTGCCCGCGCCCTATGTGGTGGCGCAGGTCGCGATCGAGGAGGATCCGCGAGTTCGGCTGACCACCAATGTGATCGACTGCGATCCGGACGACCTGGTCCTCGGCATGCGACTCGAGGTGGTCTTCCAACAGGACGACGACATCTGGCTGCCGCTGTTCCGGCCCGTCGAAACGCAGCCGGAACCGGCTCCGCTGCCCGTGGACGATATTGCGCCACAAGAGTTCTGGCGGCACGTGCGGCCCATGGTGCGGCCGGAGAAGTTCGAGGACCGGGTCGCACTCACCGGTATCGGCAGGTCGGCGATCGGGCGGCGGCTGCAGGTCCCACCGCTGCGGCTGACCATCCAGGCCTGCGAACGCGCGATCGCCGATGCCGGACTGACGCTGGACGATATCGACGGCCTGTCGACCTATCCCGGCGGCGGCAATATGGGCGGATTCAGCGAGGGCGGTGTCACTGCGCTGGAGTCCGCCCTCGGCATCCGGCCGACCTGGTACAACGGCGGCATCGAAACCTTCGGCCCCGGTGGGGCGGTCATCGCTGCGATGCTGGCGGTCGCGGGCGGGCTGGCCCGGCATGTGCTGTGTTTCCGCACCCTATGGGAAGCCACCTTCAACGATCTGATGCGCACGGGCAAGATCAAGCCCTCCGGGGGGCGCACACCCGGATGGATGGCCCCCTTCGGCGCCACCTCGGCGGCACATACCTTGGCGCAGAACGCACAACGGCATTTCCACCGCTACGGCACCACCCGCGAAACCCTCGGCTGGATCGCACTGAATCAGCGCGCCAATGCCGAACTCGAGCCGACCGCGATCTACCGAGATCCGTTGACCATGCAGGACTATCTCGAGGCGCGCACGATCACCACCCCGTTCGGCCTCTACGACTGCGATGTGCCCTGTGACGGCGCGATCGCGGTCATCGTCTCCAGCGTGGACACGGCTCGTGATCTGGCCAAACCACCGGTTCTCGTGGAGGCTGTCGGCACCCAGATCATCGAGCGGATCGAATGGGATCAGAGCACCCTCACCCACGAACCACAGGTGCTCGGTCCAGCCGCGCACCTGTGGACCCGAACCACGTTGCGCCCCACCGATGTCGACATCGCCGAGCTGTACGACGGCTTCACCTTCAACTGTCTGTCCTGGTTGGAGGCGCTCGGATTCTGCGGTATCGGCGAGGCCAAGGACTTCCTCGACGGCGGTAAGAACATCGCCCGCGACGGCCTGCTGCCGCTGAATACCCATGGTGGCCAGCTCTCGCACGGCCGCACCCACGGCATGGGCCTGCTGTACGAGGCGATTGCGCAGTTGCGCGGTGAAGCCGGTGCGCGTCAGGTCGCCGATGCCCGCATCGGTGTGGTGTCCAGCGGCGGGCTCACCCCCGGTGGGGCAATGCTGCTGCGGAGCGATTCATGACGATTACCGAATCCGATTTCTCACTGCTGACCGGGGACGAACCGATTCCGGTCGTGACCGAGGTCGACGGCATCCCGATGTCGGGGTTGTTGGCCGAGGCGCGGGCACCACGGGCGGTGCTGCTGGCCCTGCACGGCGGGGCCACCACCTCGGCGTATTTCGACTGCCCGGATCATCCGCGACTGTCACTGCTGCGGCTGGCCGCCGCGGCCGGATACACCGTCTTGGCCCTGGACCGGCCCGGATACGGCAGCTCGCATACGCATGCGGACGAACTCGCCGACCCACAGCGCCGTGTCGATCTGATGTACGCGGCGGCCGAGCAGCATCTCGGGTCGCGGCCCCACGGCGCGGGCACCTTCTTGCTCGCCCATTCCGCGGGTAGCGAACTGGCACTGCGGATGGCGGCCGACGAACGCGGACGCGAATTGCTCGGCCTCGAATTGGCGGGGACCGGGCTGGAACATCAGCAGGAGGCCTACGACATCCTGTGGGGACCGGATCCGCAGGGGCGCCGCCGCATGCGTCGTGACGGTGTACCGGGCGGAGTCACCGAACTGCTGTGGTACCCGGCCCGGCTTTACCCGCCCGAGTTGGTCGGTGGTGCGCGGATCGGCTCGTATGGTCCACGTTACGAAGGGAATTCGGTCGAGGACTGGCCGCAGGTCACCTTCCCGACGCTTGCCGCCGAAGTTCGGATTCCGGTGCGGTTCACCGTCGGCGACCACGAACGGGTGTGGCGCAACGATCCGGAGGCACTCGCCGAAGTCGCCGCCCGGTTCACCGCCGCGCCACGGGTTGTGCTCAATATCCAACCCAACAGCGGACACAACCTCAGCATGGGACATACAGCCGCCGCCTACCACCTCGGACTACTGGCCTTCGTCGAAGAAACCGCAGTCTCCCGGAACATCGGCGAATTCTCCAGCCCGGCAATACAATTCAATGGCGCTACACAGGAGGCGAACTGATGGACGTCGTCGACGTGGCCATCGCACTCGTGCGACTCGTCGTGGGAGGCACCATGATCGCCCACGGCGTCAATCACTGGGTGGGCGGCGGCAAGATCGCGGGCACCGCGCGCTGGTTCAGCGGTCTCGGACTGCGCGGCGGCATCCTGCACGCGTGGCTGAGCGTCGTCACCGAAATCGGTGCGGGCGTGTTGTTGATCGTCGGCCTGCTCACCCCACTGGCGTGTGCGGCGGTCATCTCGGTGATGGCGGTCGCGGGTCTGCTGGCACACCGCACCAACGGATTCTTCGTATTCAAAGAGGGGTACGAGTATGTGCTCGTGCTCGCGGTCGTTTCGCTGGCGCTGGCACTGCTCGGCCCAGGGTGGCTGTCCATCGATCACGCCGCCGATATCGAGATAACGGGCTGGACCGGTGGCGGCATCGCCCTCGGTGTCGGCCTGGTCGCCACCGCGGGTCTGCTCGCCATGTTCTGGCGACCCGAAGCGAAAGGCGAAGTGTGATGCGGGTCGGATTCATCGGACTCGGCAGCCAGGGTGGGCCGATGGCGCGCCGGATCGTCGAATCCGGATACGAGACAACATTGTGGGCGCGGCGAACGGCGTCGCTCGAGGCGTACGCCGATACGCCGGCGAAGGTCGCCGCATCACCCGCTGAACTGGCCGCCGCGAGCGATCTCGTCTGCCTCTGCGTAGTCGGCGACGCCGACGTGCGCGAGGTCGTGACCGGTGCCGATGGCGTCTTGGCCGGTATGTCCGCGGGCTCGATCCTCGCCGTGCACAGCACGGTGCATCCGGACACCTGCCGCGATCTCGCCGATATCGCTGTGACACAGGGGATTTCGATCGTCGACGCTCCGGTCAGCGGTGGCGGCGCGGCGGCCGCCGACGGCCGATTGCTGGTGATGGTCGGCGGCTCTGCCGATATCGTCGAACGCGCTCGCCCGATATTCGAGACCTACGCCGATCCCGTTGTCCACTTGGGCCCGCTCGGCGCCGGACAGACCGCCAAGCTGCTCAACAACCTGCTGTTCACCGCGAATCTCGCCACTGCGGCAAGCACTCTCGCGCTCGGTTCGGCGATCGGTATCGATCCTTCCCGCCTCGGCGAGGTGATCTCGCACGGCACCGCCGACAGCTTCGCGCTCGGTCGTATCGTCTCCGCGGGCGGCGCTCTGGACCGCATCGCCGCGCACGCCGGGCCGCTGCTGCGCAAGGATGTCGGCCTGATCGCGAATCTGGCCGAAGTCGTGGGCGTCGAACCCGGCATCGTGCTCGACGCCGCGGACGCGACCCTCGCGATGATCGATCATCCGCGCTGATGCGCGTCGGATTCCTCGGCGCCGGGCGGATGGGGCGTCCCATGGTGGAACGGCTGGTCCAAGCCGGACATGAGGTGTGCGCGCTCGGCCGGTCGCTCGAAGCACGCCAGGCCCTTACCGAGATCGGCGCGCAGGCGGTATCCGCCGCCGCGGCCGTCGGGGCCAACGCCGATCTGGTCATCGTGTGCGTCTTCACCGATGAACAGGTTCGCGCGGTATGTCTCGGCACACCGTTGCTCGCCGCCATGCCATCCGGATCGACTCTCGTCCTGCACACCACCGGCAGTCCGCACACGACCGCGGCCATTGCCGCCGAAGCCATTGCCTCGCACGACATCCAGGTGCTGGACGCCCCCGTCAGCGGCGGCCCACCTGATATCGCGGCCGGACGGCTCACCCTCTTCGTCGGTGGCCCGGACGAGACCGTGGACCGGATCCGGCCCGTGTTGGCCGCCTACGGTGACCCGATTCTGCATGTCGGTCCGCTCGGCGCGGGCCAGCGCGTCAAGTTGGTCAATAATGCCGTATTCGCCGCTCAGCTCGGAATACTCACCGCGGCAGTGGATCTCGGGAAGCGGCTCGGCGTCGCGGAAACCACCCTGTTGTCCGCGCTGCCGCACGGAAGTGCGGCGAGTCGCGCGCTGACCGGTGTCGCGGGGCGGGGGTCGGTCGCCGAATTCAGCGCATCGGTCGGCGAATTCGTCGGTAAGGATGTCGCGGCGGTCCGATCGATCGCCGCCGAACTCGGCACCGATCTCGGCCTGCTCGACACGGCCATCGACCAGCGGCACTGACACCACATCCGACGCGACGCCCCGAGCCTGTCGAGCACCTGCGTGACGCCCCGCAACCATTGCGGCGACGCCCCGAACCTGCTGCAGGTGCAGGTTCGGGGCGCCGTTCCCACCGCGCCACGCTGCACGGTTGAGCTATCAGACCCGTGCTGGGACTTCCGCTTCGGGCTGCTCGGCCGGACCGACAGCCAGCGCACGGCGAACCGGAATCGCCATGGCGACCAAGGCCGCCAAGACCGATACGCCACAGCCGATCATGAACGCGACCCGGAAGCCGTTCTCGGTGGGGATGCTGTGACCGCCGACCGTGACGGTCAGCTGTGCGAGCACCGCGCCAACTACCGCCGCGGAGGTCGAGGTGCCGATCGAGCGCATCAGAGTGTTGAAGCCATTGGCGGCAGCGGTTTCCGACTGCGGCACCGCACCCATGATCAGGGCGGGCATGGCGCCGTAGGCGAAACCGACACCCGAGCTGCAGATGATGTTCACGATCAGCAGGCCCCAGGTGCTGCCCATCAGAACCTGCGCGGCGCCGTAGCCGATGGCCATGACGACGGCACCGACGACAAGGGTGAACTTCGGACCGCGCAATGCCGACAGCTTCGCGCCGACCGGGGAGATGAGCATCATCATGATTCCGGCGGGCGCCATCCACAGACCCATCGCCATCATCGACTGGCCGAGACCGTAGCCGAGTGAGCTGGGCAGCTGCATCAACTGCGGAACACTCAGCTGCAACGCGTACATACCGACACCGATAGCGACCGTTGCGAGATTGGTGACGAGCACCTGCGGCCGCGCAGTTACCCGCAGATCGACCAGCGGCTCGACAGTCCGCAGCTCCCACCAACCCCACACCAGCAGCAGCACTACGGCGGCACCGAACAGGCCGAGAATGTTGCCGCTCGTCCAACCCCACGTCGCCCCCTTGGACACGGCGAGCAGCAGCGACACCAGACCTCCCCCCAGCAGCACCGCACCGAGTCCGTCGAAGTGACCCGACGGCCCTTCGGCAATACCCTCCGGAACGATCACCGTGATCAGTGCGGTGGCGATCGCGACCAACCCCGCCGCGGCCCAGAACAGCACCCGCCAGTTGCTGTACTCGGTGACCGCCGCCGCCAAGGGCAGACCGAGCGCGCCGCCGATGCCGAGCGAAGAGCTGATCAGCGCGATGGCCGAGCCGAGTCGCTCGGGCGGCAACACATCTCGCAGCAGCGCGACGGCCAGCGGGATGGTGCCGAAACCGAGTCCCTGTAGGCCGCGGCCGATGATCATCGGCAGCAACGAACCCGCCATGGCACAAACCACCGAGCCGACGATGAGCGGCACGGTCGAGGCGATCACCATCCGACGCTTGCCGAACATATCGCCGAGGCGACCGGCGACCGGGGTGGCGACCGCACCCACCAGCAGGGTGACCGTGACTACCCAGGACGTATTGGCCGCCGAGGAATTCAGAATCTGCGGCAACTCGCCGAGCAAAGGCACCACGAGCGTCTGCATCAGCGACGCGACGATGCCGGTATATGCCAGCACCGCCAGGATGGCGCCCGGCCGGACGGCGGAATCAGGCTTGTCCACGCAAATCTCCCTCGGACTCACAACAACTAGCGTGTATCGTACACTAAATGTGTAGCATGCATTACGCGTGAACAATACACGCATTGTGTGCGATGCACATATCCGGGGAAGGAAGGCATGGACAAGCGCATACAACTGATCGAGTTCGAGACCTTGCTACTCGGCCACTACCGACCGAGCCCGCAGCACCGACGACCCCCTGGAGCGCAGCTCGTATCTGCTACTGAGCCGACTGCGGATCCAGGGCCCGATGTCGCTGCGTCAGCTCAGCGACGCACTGGGATTGGATGTGTCGACGCTGCATCGGCAGACCGCCACACTGCTGCACACCGGGCTCGTCGAACGCATCCCCGATCCGGCGGGCGGTATCGCACGCGAGTTCCGCGTCACCGCTGCCGGCGATCAGCGCCTCGACCAGGAGCGCGCGGGCATCATCGACGTACTGGCAGCGGTGACACAGGATTGGACCACCGAGGACCGCGCCGAATTCGCCTGCTACCTAGAACGTTTCAACAGCGACATCGAGCGCCTACACGGACGGACCTGGCCCCGCCCCAACTCGCGAGCCGCCGGCGATCAAGATCAGGTGGAAACCATGGCGGCATCAGCCGCCCCAGCCACCAGCTCCGCTTGATCTCGATCGCCACGCGTCGAGTGGCCGCCCGGCCGGCAGGTGGGTCAGTTGACCAGCGTGTCGTGGCCTTTCCAGTACCGGGCGCGTAGTTGGCGTTTATAGAGCTTGCCGCTGGGATCACGAGGCAATTCGGTGACGAAATCGACGGTGCGCGGGCATTTGTAGGCGGCTAATTCCGCACGACAGTAGGCGATCAGCTCGGCCGCGATTTCGGCACCGGCGGCGGGCGGGTCGACCAGTTGGACAACGGCTTTCACCGCCTCGCCCATTTCCTCGTCCGGTACGCCGAGCACGGCGACATCGGCGACCGCGGCATGTGCGGCGAGGACGTTCTCGGCCTCTTGCGGGTAGATATTGACCCCGCCGGAAATGATCATGTGGGCCTGCCGATCGGTCAGATATAGGTAGCCCTCAGCATCGAGATAACCCACATCGCCGAGGGTGCGCCAACCCTTCTCATGGGTCACCGACGCGGTCTTCGCGGCATCGTGGTGGTATTCGAACGGCCGTCCCCCACCGAAATACACCACCCCGACTTGGCCGAGCGGCAACTCCTCGCCATCCGCGCCGACAATGTGACACTCCAGCGCCGGTCTGCCCACCGAACCCGGATGTGCCAACCACTGTTCGGCACTGATGTAGGTGTTTCCGACATCCTCGGTCCCGGAGTAGTACTCACTAATGATCGGCCCCCACCACTGCAACATCTGCCGCTTCACCGGCACCGGGCACGGGGCCGCCGAGTGCACCACATCGACCAGACTGGAGATGTCGTAGCGTTCGCGTTCGGCCTCCGGTAACCGCAGCAGGCGCACGAACATGGTCGGCACCATCTGCGCGTGCGTGACCCGATGACGCTCGATCAGCTCCAGACATTGCCGAGGTTCGAAGCGTTCCATCACGATCACGGTCGCGCCGATTCGATGCCATGACATCGAGAACACCAGCGGCGCACCGTGATACAGCGGCGCTGGCGACAGATACACCGCATCCGCGCTGGCGCCGCTCACCAGCAGACCCCGCGCGATCTGCACCGGCGCCGAATCCGGATCGCCGAGCGGAGCGCCGGGCAGCGGTTTGCGAACTCCCTTGGGCTGCCCGGTCGTTCCCGAGGAGTACAGCATCTCCCGGCCCTCGCATTCGTCGGAGCCGAGCGGATGCGGCGATGTCGCCGTCAGCACATCCTCGTACTGCTCGAAACCGACAAGCTCCCCCAGCGCCACGATCCGGACCGGGATGGCGGAGAGGTCGAGTTCGGCCACCACCTCGGCCATCGACTCGCTGGTCACCAGCGCGGTGGCGCCGCAGTCGTCCAAGATGTACTGCACCTCACCGGCTTTCAGATGCCGGTTGACCGCGGTGTAGTACAAACCGCAGCGCTGCGCCGCCCACGTGATCTCGAGAAACGGGCGATTATTCTCCATAAGAATCGCGATGTGGTCGCCGACCGCCAGCCCGCGCATGCGCAGGGCCCTGGCAAACCGGATCGACCGCTGCTCCAACTGGGCGTAGGTCACCACCTCACCACTGGCCGCCAGCACGATCGCCGGGCGATCCGGTACCCGACCGGCATGCCAGCCGGGCGTCATCGGTGCCGCTGTGGTCCGCACACCAACGTCGCCCGCCACGGGATCGCCTGGCTCGGCAATGTGATTCTCGGCCATAGAATAACGCTCTTCCTCGAGATGCCGGTCAGCTGCGCCGATCAACTCGCGGTGATGGCATGCTCCGGACAGGCCGACACCGCCACCAGGACGGCACTGGCGGAGTCAGCCGGAACCTCGGGAGTCTGCACTTCGGCGTACCCGTCGTCGTTGAGGGCGAACACCTCCGGGCACAACGACAGGCACACACCGTGTCCGCGACAGCGGTCGGAATCGACCGAGACCTTCATCGGGTACCACCTTCCGCGGTATCGAATTCCAGATGCAGCGCGGTCAGGCCGCGCAGGACGAAGGTCGGCACATACTCGTACGCGCGTGCGTCGGCGGCGCCGTGCACCGCTTCGTCGATGCGGATATCGGTCGTGCGGTCCAGCAGCCGCTCGATGGCCACGCGGGCCTCGGCCCTGGCCAGCGGCGCCCCCGGGCAGGTGTGGATGCCACGGCCGAAAGCGATGTGGGTGCGGGCATTCGAACGCTCGGGATCGAAGGTCGACGGATCGTCGAAGCGGCGCGGATCCCGGTTGGCGCCACTGTTCACCACCATCAAGGTGCTACCGGCGGGTACGTCGACCCCACCGACGTCGACCGGCATCCGCGACAACCGGAAGTCACCCTTGACCGGGCTCTCCATGCGCAGCACCTCCTCGACGAAATTCGGTACGCGCGAATGGTCCTCGCGCAACCATCGCTGCAGTTCGGGCTTTTCGGCGAGCAGTTTCAGCGCGGAGCTGAGCAGTCGAACGGTCGTCTCCTGACCGGCCGAGAACAGATTCGCGGCCACCCGGACGACATCGAGCACCGTGGGTTCGGAGCCGTCCGGGAACATCGTGGTAGCCATGCTGCCGAGCACATCACCGCGCGGCTCGCGACGACGGTCCTCGATGTAGTCGGCGAACCTGCCGTAGAGGAATTCGATCGGGTTGTGGTGCATGGATTCACCCTCGGTACTGCCGAGGGCGGAGCCCTCCCGGTGCGGGTCGCGTTGCAATGCCTGGAGGAATTCCTCCTGATCGGCCGCGGGTACGCCGAGCAGGTCGGCGATGACGTACAGCGTGAACGGTCCGGCGAAGTCGCGGATGAAGTCGCCGCGGCCGGGCGCGAGGTAGCTGTCGAGCATCCGGTCCGCGAGCGTCCACATCGCGTCCTCGTTCTCCTTGAGGCGCTTCGGGGTGATCAGACGCATCAGCAGACCGCGATGCTGGGTGTGCACCGGCGGGTCCAGGGTCGGCAGCTGGTCGCTGAACGGCAGTTTGTCGCGATGCTCGGCGATCAGCGCATCGATATCGCCTTCCAGCGGCACCGGGAAACCAGGGAACGGACCGGTCACCGAGGTGCAGGAGGAGAAGTGCTCGGTGTCGTTCAGCACCTGGAGCGCCTCGTTGTAGCCGGTCACCATGTACACGCCGTGGTGGTTCTCGCGCGCCACCGGGCACTGCGCGCGCATGGCGTCGAAGTACGGATACGGATCCGCTATGAGCTCCCGCCCGAGAAAGAAGTCCATCTCCTCGAAGTCGTTCACCACTGATGGCTCCCTTCGGCACCGCGCGCTCGCCACGGATCTACCGACCGGCACGCGAGAATGCTACTCTCAATAACTGTTGAATCCGATTCTCACATCGGTATCGGAGACCGTCAAATAGGAGCCGGCGGCGCGCGGTTTCCGACCAGCGCGTCTCAGCCCGGTGAGCAGGTTGCTCAGTGGTTGATTCGGAGGACCGAAATTCATGAGTGTCGAGCCGACCGCCGATCAGCGGCTGTTCCAGACGACAGCCCGCGAGTTCCTCGACCGCACCGTGCCGATCGAGACGGTCCGCGAACTGGCTGATACCGCAACGGGTTTCGATGACCAGTGGTGGCGCCGGGGTGCGGCGTTGGGTTGGACGGCGATGCTGGTGCCCGAAAGTCTCGGCGGCGGCTCGATTTCCGGCCGGCCGCTGACCGAACTCGCGCTGGTGGCCGAGGAGTTCGGTCGCACATGCGCGCCCGGCCCGTTGATTCCCACCAGCGCCGTACTCGCCGGACTGGCGGCCGCGGGCGATCGGTTCACCGATGTGATCGCCGAGATCGTCAGTGGCGATGCCATCGCCGCATGGGCGCTCTACGAGCCGGGCCACGGTTTGGATCTCACCGCCCCGGACACCCGCGCCGAGCCCGATGGCACCGGCTACCGGATCACCGGACGGAAGGATCGCGTCGAAGCCGGTGACCGCGCCGAGGTGTTCCTCGTCACCGCACATGGCCCGAACGGCCCGATCCAACTCCTGGTGCGCGCCGATACCCCGGGCGTGACAGTCACCCCGACCTGGACGCTCGACCTCGTTCGCCGTACCGCCCGGGTCGAGTTCGCGGATGTTTTCGTCGAGGCCGATGCCGTGGTCCAACAGGGCGAAACCGCCACCGCGGCAACGCAATCGCAACTGCATATCGCAGCTGCGCTCAGCGCCTCGGAATCGGTCGGCGCTGCCGAGCGCGCCTTCGACGCCACCGTGACCTGGATGTTCGACCGCTACACCTTCGGCCGCCCGCTGGCCTCCTATCAGGCCCTCAAACACCGCATGGCCGATAACAAGACCTGGCTGGAGGCCTGCCACGCGACCACGCGCGCAGCAGCCGCGGCAATCGACGAAAACCTGTCCACGGCAGCCGAATTCGTCAGCGTCGCCAAATCGTATGTCGGGACGAAGGCGCCGGTGATCGTCCAGGACTGCGTCCAGATCCACGGCGGTATCGGCGTCACCTGGGAACACGACCTGCATCTGTTTCTGCGGCGCGTCACCTACGGTCGGGCCCTGTACGGGACCCCGGAGGAACATCATCGCCGCATCACCGACCTACTCGTCCGCAGCGCCGCATGACCACCGATCTCGAACCAGTCGACAGCTTCCGCGACCGCGCCCGGCGCTGGCTGAAGGAAAACCTCCCGCCAACCACGCAGACCTACACCGGCGCCGACCACGACGAGGTGTGGGATCGCGCGCGCGAACTGCAACGCATCCTCTTCGAAGGCGGCTTCGCGGGTATCTGTTTCCCGAAAGCCTATGGCGGCCAAGGGCTCACCCCCACCCACCAGCAGGCCTTCACCGAGGAGTCGCTCGGTTACGAGATGCCGCTGGTGCTGAATGTGCCCACGCTCGCGATCTGCGCGGCTACCCTGCTCGAGCTGGGCACCGAACAGCAGAAGCGCGCGCATCTGACGGCGGTGCTGCGCGGTGCGGAGATCCTGGCCCAGTTCCTATCCGAACCACGTGGCGGCTCGGATCTGGCAGGGCTGATCACCCGCGCCGATCGCGACGGTGCCGAGTGGATCCTCAACGGCTCCAAGATCTGGAGTTCGGGCGCCTATGCCGCCGACTACGGACTGTGCCTGGCCCGCACCGACTGGGACGTGCCCAAGCACAACGGCCTCACCCTGTTCCTCGTCCCGGTCGCCACGCCGGGAGTGACCATCCAGCGGATCAAACAGGTCACCGGGTCGACCGAGTTCTGCCAGGAGTTCTTCGACGATGTCCGGCTACCCGCCGAGGCCGTGATCGGCGAGGTCGGCGGCGGCTGGGCGGCGGCGTCGCGGCTACTGAATCACGAACGGGCCGCCATGGGCGGCACCTCGCCCTACACCAGCGGCCAGCGCCCGCATCTCGGCGCGGAGGCCACCACGCTGGTCGACCTGGCTCGCGCGACCGGCCGCCTCGACGACCCGCGGGTGCGTGAGGATATCGGGGCGGCCAGGGCCATGATCGTGGTCCGCAACCAACTCATCGCGCATGTCTCGCACGCCATCGGCACCGGCGCCCTGCCGCCCGCGGCCGGGTCCATCGTTCGCCTGTTCAGTGCCGAAAATGCCTTGCTGCAAACCGATTCCGCGGTCACGATCGCGGGTGCGGCGGCGGTGACCGGCGATCCGGATGGTCCTGGCATCGGCCAACTCGGCATCGACTATCTGTTCCGCAATGCCTGGAGCCTCGCGGGCGGCAGCACCGAAATGGCCCGAAACATCATCAGCGAACGGCTACTCGGCATGCCCCGCGAACACACCGCCGACCGCGACGTGCCGTTCAACAAGGTCGAACGGAGTCGTTGAGTGACGAGATGGTTCGAACAACGCGGCGGCCTCGATGGCACGGTAGCCGTGATCACCGGCGGCGCAGGCGGACTCGGGCAGGCGATTGTGCGGGATCTGGTCGCCAACGGTGTCCGGCCCGCGGTCCTCGACCTCGATGCAGAAGCCGCCGAGGCCCTGCGCCGCTCGATGGCCGATCGCGATGCCCTGGTGCAGGTCGGTGACGCCCGCGATCCCGATACGCTGACGGCACTGTTCGCCGCCGTCGACGAGCGCTGGGGTCGGCTGGACATACTCGTCAATGTCGTCGGCGGCACCTTCCGTGCCCCGTTCACCGACACCACGCCGAAGGGCTGGGACGCGCTGCTGCGCACCAATCTGCTGCATGTATTCCACGCCTGCGCATTGGCGGTGCCGCGGATGCAGGCCGGTGGGCGCGGCGGCAGCATCGTCAATATCACCACCATCGAAGCGCACCGTGCCGCACCGGGTTTCGCTGTCTACGCCGCCGCGAAGGCGGCCGTCGAACAGTTCGGCCGCACGCTCGCTATCGAACTCGCACCGGACCGGATCCGGGTCAACAACGTGGCCCCGGACTTCGTACCTACCCCCAACCTGGCCAGGTTCTCACACGGCGACGGAGCCATGTCCGATCCGACCGGGGCTCGGGTCGCCATCCCACTGGGGCGCCCCGGTGAGGTCACCGACGTCTCGAACTGCGTAGTCTTCCTCGCCTCGGCCCTTTCGGCCTACCTCACCGGCACCACCCTGCATCCCGACGGTGGCACATCGGCATCGGCGGGTTGGTTCAACTGGCCGGATACCGGTTGGGCCAATTACGCTCCGCTGCGCTATCTCCAGAGTTGATCGGGGTGATCGCGCGCAGGCAGAAGGCGGTCGTGCGGTCGATATCGGCGGCGGTCGGCTCCACCCGACGCCAGAGGAAATCGGTCAGACTACCGACGGTCGCGTGTGCGACGAGCGCGGCATCGAATTGCGGGTCCTGGCTGCCCAATTCGGCGAAAGCGCCGTGCAGCAGTGTGGCGAGCCGATCGCTCGGCGTCGGCGATCCGGCATCTATATCCGGAGCTGACCCACCGGCGTTCCACAGCACCGCCCTGGTCAACGTCGCTGTGGAATCGGCCGCCTGGGACAGCACCGCCTCGACCCACCGGCGCACCTGGTCTTCCGGTGTATCCGCTTTGCGCATTCGACGGGCGGCATAGCGCACCAGGCGCTCGGCGCCATCCTCGATGAGGGCGGAGATGAGTGCGTCCTTCGATGGAAAATGCCGGTAGAAGGCGTCATTGGACAGACCGGCGGCCGCGACGATATCGGTTACGCGCGGTCGCGACGCGGTCCCGCTGGCGCGGATGACAGCCATCGCGGCATCCAGCAGGCGGCGCACCTCATCGGCATAGGTCGCCTCGCGTTTGGCGAGAGCCCTGGCGGCGATGCGGCCCACCACATCCACCTCGGGACCCGCAAGGCTATTCTCACTCACAAGAAGAGTATTCTCAGAAATAGGAGTCGGCGCAAATGCGCGAGCGTGTCCTCACCCTGCAGGGTGCGACGAACTTCCGCGATCTCGGCGGCTATCGGACCGTCGACGGCGGATACACACGCTGGGGCATGGTCTATCGCTCCGACGCTCCGCACCGGCTCAGCATCGCCGACCTCGCCATCGTCGAGCGCCTCGGTCTGCTCGTCGCCTACGACCTGCGCACCGACGAGGAGCGCGACCGCTCCCCCTCGGCGCTGCCCGCGACCGTGCGTCGGATACCGCTCACCATCGGCGGCACCGCGGCCCACACCCGGGCCAACGCCGAGCTGATCCGCACCCGGCCCGCGGAAATTCCCGACGACTTCCTCGCCGAAATGTACCGCCGTATGGTCGATTTCGACGCCGAGATATTCGGGCGGATACTCTCTGACTTAGCCGACGCGAACGGTACCCCGGCCCTGATCCATTGCACCGCGGGCAAGGATCGCACCGGCGTCGCCGCCGCATTACTGCTGGCGGCGCTCGGCGTCGACGAGACGACAATTCTCGACGAC
The DNA here is from genome assembly GCF_040674755.1 of Nocardia sp. NPDC049737. NCBI lineage: Bacteria > Bacillati > Actinomycetota > Actinomycetes > Mycobacteriales > Nocardiaceae > Nocardia > Nocardia sp. NPDC049737. The sequence goes on from NZ_JBFANH010000005.1 coordinate 307,635, forward strand.
TACGAATTGAGCGCCATCCACTTCACCGAGCGGCGCCTGCCCCGCCTGCTCGCGCGCCTGCCCGAGGATGTCGACCCCGCGCGCTACCGCGCGGTCTTCGGCGCACCGCGGCTGGCGATGGCCACCATGCTCACCACGCTTCGGGAAAACCACGGAAGTATTGAGGGCTACCTGCGTACCAGGGCCGGGTTGTCGCCCTCGACTCTCACCGCGCTGCGAGAGCGGTTGGTCCAGTCATCCGTTTCGTGACCGCGCCCGGTACCCGGCCACGAAGTCGGCAGCCTGCTTGTGCAAATGCCGCAACAGGATCTCCTGGTCATTGAGCGGAAACTCGGTGACCGCCCGTGATTCGAGCATGGTCTGGGTGGCCTCGAGGGTGTTGCAGTCTTGCAGGCCGAATTCCTTGAACGTGAGGGCGGCCAGTTCTTGCCGCAACCGGTCGGTGGCGTTGCGCGCCGGGGCGAAATAGCAGGTGCCCTCGAAGATGTGCTTGTTGTAGGCGGTCGGCCAGTAGTGATACGTCAGGTACCAGCCCGGCGCCCACACGACGATCATGAAATTCGGGAAGAAGACGTAGGAGTCCAGGCCCCATGCCCGGTGCCGGGTCGGGTTCAGTCCGGGTGGCAGATTGTCCAGCGCGGGAATGTCCGGGCGATCCCAGGCGCCGAAATTGCCGCTGCGCAATACCCTTTCGATCGGCTTGACCATATTCAGATCCTTCGGCGGCGCCATGCCACCCCATGAGGACACCATGCCGTGCGGCCCGTCCAGTTCGTAGTGCAGCGCCTCGAAGCCGAAGTTCGACAGCTTCTGCGACTCCCCGGCCACGTACTGCTTCGCATGCAGGATGGGCGCGTGGTAGAACTCGGCGAAGGCATCGACGTAGAGCTTCCAGTTACTCCCGACCTCGGCCTGGTACTTGTACATCGCGGTCATCTTCCCGAACGGGTAGCCCGCCAGTCCTGCGGCGAACTTGCCGAGATAGTCGGTCAGCGGCGCGGCATCGTCATCGAGATTGACGAAGACGAAGCCCTCCCACACTTCGCAGCGCACCGACTTCAGACCGAACCGGTCCTTGTCGAAGTCGAAGAACTCCTGCTCCTGCTGTACGAAAGTGGCCTCGCCGGCGAGGTTGTAGCGCCAGGCGTGGTACTTGCAGGTGAACTGTCGGCAGGTACCGGCTGTCTCCTGCCCGGGATAGTCGTCCCAGACCAGCTTGTTGCCGCGTGGCGGCCCCGATGCCCCGGGTAGACCCGCCTGCTCGGCTGCGTTCACTCGCGATTACGGGCACCGAGGTGGACGGTCGCGATATGCGGGTGGTCGACGACGCTTACGACCCGGATCCGAATCGGGTCGGCCCGCCGGAGTTGTTCGTCTGGACGCGATTCCGCGACGCACCGGAGCAGGACTACCTGCATGCCGCGCTGCTGACCCAGTCCAGTACCCATTGGACGGTGGCCGCCGCGCTGCGCCCGCACGCGGGTTTCGGCGAAGCGATGGCACATCGGTCGATCTCGACCGGAATCACCATGGCCACCATCACATTCCACGACGATGTCGACGTGACGAAGTGGCTGCTGTACGCGACCCGCGTCACCTACGCTGGGCGCGGCCACGCTCAGAGCGAAGGCCGGGTTCATACCGAAGACGGGACCGTAGTCGCCTCATACAGCGTGCACGCGATGATGCGCGGCCTCCAACCACGCGCTGCGACCCCCGATACCCTGCTCTGACCCACAGGAGACCTCGTGGAGCCATCGGGCTATATCGATCGGCCGGATTATCGCGTCGATATCCGGCGCATCCGCAATCTGGTGCGTGTCACCTACGGCGACCAGATATTCGCCGAGTCGACCGCGAGTCTGCTTGTCGCGGAACAGGATCACGGCATCGTGTGCTATCTGCCCGCATCCGATGTGCGCTTCGACCTGCTCGTCCCCCACGAGCAGACCTCGCGCTGCCCGTTCAAGGGCACGGCGCGCTACTGGCGTCCGGCCGATGGCCCGGATCCGATCGCCTGGGAATACGCCGAGCCCTATCCGGAGGTCGCGATATTGAGCGGCCACATCGCTTTCTATCAGGATCGAGTCCGCGTCGAGGTGGGCGTAGCCACCCCTGCGGTCATCCAGTAAGTCCCTGGCCGCTCATTCGCTCGATCGGGAGTGGGGCACGAGGCCGAGGTTCGGGGTCGGCGGCCGCTTTGCTGATGAGCGTCGATGGCCGTACCGCGCTCTGCAGCAGTTCGCCTCACTCGGTCTGCCGCTGCAGCACAGTCGGGGCTAGTCGGGTTCGGCCGCCTGAGTGGAACTCGTGGTGGCGGTGGGTGGGGTTCGACCACGGCGCCGCCCCGGAGCCAATAGGCCGATGGCAACTGCGGCGACCAAGGTCAGTGCGCCGAGGATCGCCGCTGCTTGGCGGACGCCGTGGACGAATGCGGCCTTGGCCGCGTCGGCGAGGGGTTGCGCTTGCGGGCCCAGATGCTCAGCCACGGCCAGTGCGCCGACGAGTGAGCCGGCGACCGGACTGCGCATCTGTTGCGGGAGCATCGGCAGGATCGTCGCGATCTGGTGGCCGTAACCCGCGGCGAGAATGCTTCCGGCCAAGGCTATTCCGATCGCGGCGCCGACCTCGCGCGATACGTCGTTCACGGCTGCCGCGACGCCGTGCTGGTCGGCAGGTACACCCGCCATGATCGCGGTCGTGGCAGGTGCCGCCGACAGGCTGATGCCGAGACTGACGATCAGCAGCGGCCAGACGACATCGAAATAGGTGCCATCGACCGTCAAGTGGGCGACCGCCAGGAGCCCGACACCCAGCAGTGCGAGACCGCAGAAGGTTTGCAGCCGCAAGCCGAATCGCTCGGCGAGCCACGGCGAGATCGGCGAGATGGTCACGAACGGAATCATCATCGGCGCCATGGCCAGTGCCGAGATGAGCGGACGGTAGCCGAGAATCAATTGCAGGAACTGCACGACGAGCATGAACATGCCGAACGAAACCAGGAATTGAATTGCGACGGAGGCGGTCCCGGTGCCGAATCGACGGTCGGCGAACAGCCGGACGTCGAGCAGCGGCGCCGGCACCCGCAATTCGATCAGCGTGAATGCTCCGATCGATAGGATGCCGCCGACGGCGGCACCGATCACCAGCGGATGCGACCAGCCGAGCTGAGGCGTCTCGGTCGCCGCCGCCACGATCAGGCCGACGCCGATTGCCGAGGTCAGCGTGCCCCACGGGTCGATGCCGGGCCGTGCCGATGCGATCGATTCGGGGATGACGCACCCGGTGACGGCAAGCAGCGCGCTGGATGCGCTCATCGCCGCCATGATCGAAAGCCAGGTCCAGAACTGAAACAGCACACCGGACACGAGGATTCCGCCCACCGCGCCCATACCCACGGAACCGGCCCACATCCCGACGGCGACGCCGCGCCTGCTCTCCGGCAATCCGGCGGTGAGCAGCGACAGCGTCGACGGCATCACCAGCGCGGCGCCGACCCCGGCCGCCGAACGAGCCGCGATCAGCCATATCGGACCGTCCAACAGCAGCGGCACAGCGGAGAAGAGCGCGAACACCCCCAGACCGGTGAGCAGCATCCTGCGGCGTCCGTACCGGTCGCCTAATGCGCCGCCGGGCAACACCAGACAGGCCAGCGCGAGGGTGTAGCCATCGACGATCCAGGTCAGCTGCTGCTGGGTGGCGCCGGTAGCCGCCGCAATCTCGGGCAACGCGGTGTAGAGCGCGGCCATCGAGGCGACGATAAGCGCCACCGCCGCACAGGACAGCATCAGCGCCCACCGCTGGATGACGGACAACCGCGTCGCGGTGGAGTCCATGGCCTGCCCTACTTCAGCATCATGCCGCCGTCGACCGGTAACGCCACCCCTGTGATGTAACGGGCGTCGTCGGAAGCAAGGAACAGCACCGCGTTGCTGATATCTTCCGGCTCCACCCAGGCGATCGGCAGCACGTGGAACATCTGCGCGACGGGGATGAAGTCGTCGACGGTCGGATTCTCCAGATCCGGTCGGAACATGCGGAAGGTGGGCTCGTTCAGCAGCATCGGCGTCGCCACGTTCGTAGGGCAGATCGCGTTCACGCGAATGCTCTTGTCCCCCAACTCCATTGCCAGCGAGCGCATGATGCCGATGACACCGTGCTTGGCAGCGGCATAGTGGCCGATATTCGGGACGGCGCGCAGGCCGCCGATCGAGCTGGTGAGCACGATCGACCCGCCGCGACCGCCCGCGACGATATGCGGCACCGAGACCCGGGTGGTCATCCAGACGCCGGTCATATTGACATCGATCATGTCGCGCCAGGTCTGTTCGCTCATCTTGTCCATCGCATCGCCATCGCTGGCCAACCCGGCATTGGCCACCACGATGTCGAGGCGACCGAGTTGTGCGACACCGTCGTCGACCACGGCCTGCATGGTCTCCAGATCGCGCACGTCGGCCTCGACGGCGATGATGCGCCGGCCGGTCGCCTCGACAAGCGCGACCGTTTCGGCCAGGTCGTCCGGTGTCGACATCGGAATGGTGACACCGTCGAGCTGCTTACAGACGTCGACGGCAATGATGTCGGCGCCCTCCTGCGCCAGTTTCACGGCGTGGCTACGCCCCTGGCCGCGCGCTGCACCCGTGATGAAGGCGACCTTGCCCTCTACTCGTCCGGTCATCATTCACTCCCTGGATTCGTGGCCGCCGTCGGCCCGGTGCCGACGGCGAAGCAAAAGCAGAACGGTCAGCAGCACGGCGGCGGCGATCGCGCCGTAGCGCGCCGCACCGGTCATTCCGCTGACGGCGAGCAGATCGATCGGTGCGGCGGACACGCGTGGCTCGGTGACCACGTCGGATTCGGCGCTGTGCGCATCGACCGAAGCGGATTCGGGTTCGGTGTGCGCCCCTGCGGTGATCTCGGCCGCGAGATTGGTGGCGAATATTCCGATGAGCGTCCCGGCGACCTCGGCGAGCGCGCCGCGGCCGAATTGGGCCGGCTTGCCCGTAACGGCCAGGTCGGTTTCGACGAAAACCTCTGTCACGCCAGCGGATTCGACGAGCCGGCAGGTGATCATCGCCTTCGCGGTGCCGTTGCCGCGTGCCTCTCGCCCGCCGCCCTCGAGCACCGCGATCCCGGCCGCCTCGTCCTGAGAGGCGATCTTGATGGTGCCGGTATAGGACAGGGTGACCGGACCGAGTTTGACCTTGATCTTGCCGCGGTAGTCGTCGCCGTCGCGCCCGGTGATGGTCGCTCCGGGAACGCAGGGGGCGATCCGCTCGAGGTCGAGCAGCACCCGCCAGGCTTGTGCGGCGGGGGCGGGAATACTGAAGGTGTTCTCGAACTTCATGCGGACTCCTTCGCGATCGATTCCGCGGCCGCACGAACGGCTTTCACAATCCCCTGATATCCCGTGCACCGACAGACATTGCCGGACAATGCTTCTCGGATCTCGTCATCGGATGGATCTGGGCTTTCCTGCAAAAATGCGGTCACGCTGGTGATGAAACCCGGTGTGCAGAAACCACATTGGAGTCCGTGACAGTCACGGAAGGCGGCCTGCACCGGGGACAGGCGGCCGTCCGGCGATGCGATCCCCTCCACGGTCGTCACCTCCGCACCGTCGGCCTGCACGGCCAGGACCAGGCAGCCACGCACCGCCTGCCCGTCCAGCAATACCGTGCACGCACCGCACACCCCGTGCTCACAGCCCAGGTGGGTCCCGGTCAGCCCGCATATTTCGCGCAGGTAGTCGGCCAGCGTCAGCCGAGGTGGCACCCGATGGCGCCGGGCCCGCCCGTTGACCCGCACCTCGATTTCGATGTCAGTCATCACTCGCCTCCTCAACGGCGCGGCGCCAAGCGCGCGCCACCATCACCGCCCCGACCCGTTTGCGGTAGTCGGCCGTGCCGTGCAGATCGGACGCCACCGCGTCCAACGGTTCCGTTGCCGCGTGACCGACCTCGTCGGGAGCGACTTCGGCAATGTCGCGGCCGATCAGTTCCGCCTCGAGGGCGGTGGCCCTGCTCGGGGTGGGTCCGAGTCCGAAAAGACCGATACCGCACCGGTCTATGTGGGAGTCGGCGTCGAGGCCGACGGCCACGGCAGCACCCGCCAGCGCGAAATCGCCACTGCGGCGGGCGAATTCCTCGATCGCGAAACCACACCGGCCGCGCCGCGCCGGAAAGACGATCCCGGTCAACAGTTCGTCGGCGGCCAGTTCGGTGCTCCACATGCCGGTGAAGAAATCCGACGCGGACAGGGTGCGGCGCCCGCGCGGCGATTGAGCCTCGATTCGCGCGTCGAGAACCATGGCCACCGCCGGATATTCGGCCGCGGCATCGGCGTGCGCGATCGAGCCGCCTATCGTGCCGCGGTTACGGATCTGGGCATGACCGATCAGCGGGGTGGCCCGTGCCAGCAGTGGCACCGCTCGGTTGACTTCCGCGGACCGGCCGACCGTGGTGTGGGTGGCCCCCGCACCGATCCACACCGAGTCCACGCGCGACTCGATACCGCACAGTTGATCAATGCGGCGCACGTCGACGAGATGCTCGGGGACCGCCAACCGCAATGCCAGCATCGGCACCAGACTCTGCCCACCGGCGATGAGCTTCGCATCGTCACCGAGTTCGGCGAGCAGCTCGACGGCCGCCGTGGTGGAGATCGGCGCGTGATATTCGAACGGCGCGGGTTTCATGCCGACACCGTCCCGGTTACATCGGCGCGCGCCCGGTCGACCAGTGCCACAATCGCCGCGGGCGACAGCGGCAATTGGCCGACCTCCACGCCGAACGGTGCCAGGGCATCGACCACTGCATTGATCACGGCGGGCGCGGACCCGATCGCGCCGCCCTCGCCGACCCCCTTGAAACCTCCCGGACCGGGACTCGATGTCTCGACATGTCCGACCTCGATGACCGGCACCTCGGTCGCGGTGGGCAGCAGGTAGTCCATGAAGGTTGTGCTGATCGGATTCCCGCTGTCGTCATAGGCGAGGTGCTCGTACAGCGCGCCGCCGATGCCCTGGACGGTGCCGCCGAAGATCTGGCCCTCCACCACATCCGGGTTGATCATCGGCCCGCAGTCCTCGCTGACGATGTAGCGCAGCAAGGTCACCGCACCTGTTTCTATGTCGACCTCGCAGGTGCACACATGGGTCGCGTTGGCCCAGATCATCATGTGCGGCGTCCGATATCGGCCGCTGGCCTCCAAGCCCGCAGGCACTCCCGGCGGCAGGTCGTATCCGTTGAAATAGGCGATGTCGGCTATCTCGGCCAGCGTCATCGCCGCATCGGGCACGCCACGGACCCGCGCCTGTCCGCGGGTCAACTCCACATCCTCGATGGGCACGCCCAGCTTGTGCGCGGCGATCGCCACCATCCGCTCACGCAGTACGGAGGCCGTCTCCGCGATCGCGCCCGCCAGCATGGAACCCGACCGGCTGCCACCGGTGCCGCCGCCGAACGGTGTCAGTGCGGTATCACCTTGAATCGTGTGGACATCGGCGATGTCCACACCGAGCGCATCGGCGGTCAGCTGAATGACGGTGGTCTCCAAGCTGTTTCCCGATGATCCGCCCGACACATACACATTGACCTTCCCAGAGGGTTCGATCCGAATGGTCGCGCCTTCGGTGCTGTGCAACGGCGTACCGCCGGTGGTCGGTTCGAGGTAGGTGCAGGTGCCGACCCCGAGATAGCGTCCGTCCGCTCGGGCGCGCCGCTGCTGGTCACGGAAGGCGTCGTAGTCGAGCATGGCCAGTGCCTGCTCGAACGTCTCGGACGGCGACACATCGGAATACGGCATGCCATTGGGGTTGAACATCGGGAACTCGTCCTGTCGCAACATATTGCGTCGTCTCAGCGTCACCGGATCCATCCCCATCCGGCGCGCCGCGGCATCCAACAGCACCTCGCGGGCCACCGACTCGAACTGCCAGGGACCGCGATAGGCGACACGTCCCACGGTGTTCGAATACATAAGCCGCACATCGAAAGTCGCGGCAGGCACCCGGTAGGGACCCGGGAACAGCATGCCGACCGGGATGGCGGCTGTCAGCGGTGACGGCGTCGGGTACGCGCCGACATTCTGCACGTAGTCGATGGCGGCGGCGAGAATGGTGCCGTCCGCATCGAAGGCCATGCTGGCATCGCCGTGCTCGTGCCGGGCCATACCGCCCGCCATCAGGTTTTCCTGCCGATCCTCGATCCATTTCAGCGCCACCGGCAGCTTGCGGGCGGCCAGCACGATACAGACGTCCTCCCGCAACGGCGCGGCCTTGAGCCCGAAGCCGCCGCCGGTATCGCGCATGATGACCCGCACCGAATGTTCGGCGATACCCAACAGTCGCGCGCAGAAGCCGCGGATCTCGTGCGGCACCTGGGTGGATGCCCAGACCGTCAGCTCCCCGCTGGGAGCCCACCATTGCGCGATCAAACCCCGCGTCTCTATCGGCACCGGCGCGTACGCCTGTTGAAAGATCCGCTGCCGCACCACATATGCGGCGGAATCGAAGATCGGGTCGAGCTCTGCCGCAGGACGACCGCTCAGCGCGCCGGCTAGGTTGCCCGGGCACTGCGCATGCACTAGTTCGGCGGTTTCGTGTGCCGTGCGGTAGTCGACGACCGGCTCGAGCGGTTCGTAATCGACGACCACCAACTCGACCGCATCCTCGGCCACATACCGATCGAGGGCGACCACCAGGGCGACCGGATCACCGACGAACCGCACCTCGCCCTCGGCCAGCGGCGGCCGCGGCACCGGCGGCAGTCCGGGGGCGTCCAGCGAGTACGAGAACTGGTGCACTTCCGGATTCAGGTCGGCCGCGGTGAACACGGCATACACTCCGTCGAGCGCCGCGGCCGCCGCGGTGTCGATGCCGACGATGCGACCACGCGAGATCGGACTTCGCACGAAGCAGGCGTGCAGCATGCCCGGTCGATGCACATCGTCGACGAAACTGCCCGCGCCGGTCACCAACCGGAGGTCTTCGACCCTGGGGACCCGGGTGCCGACGAATCCGGCCGGCGGCGCTTCGGTCACCTGACGAATCCCGATATCTGTCATCAGGCGGGCCTCCCATTCACTGTGCGGAGCGTTTCCGCCACCACCGGATAAATGGTGTCGGGAAACGCTCGACCGGAAGAAATATGCACTACGGCAACGAAAGTCTGGGAACAGAGAAAAAGGGCATCGCAATCCGTTCGAATCAACGCGATCCGGCCCCCTCGGAGCCGCTCATCGCTGCTGATGAATTGTCTAGCACCGTATCCACAACGATGTCAAGAGTTCAATATGTCTTGACTGAGAATTACGATCTCCTATCAGGCACTTATGATTCTTTCACCTGCACCTGCCGTCGCGCAAATGTCGCCGAGCGGGTCGATCACGCGGGAACCGACCGTGTTATTACTGCGCTGGCACGCGACCGATACGCAATACACGATCGCGACCGTCGGCGGGGTGACCGGAAGCACTCCCCGACCGGGCCTCACCGACACCGAGCCGGCTCGCCCGCATTCACCTACCGGCCTGGATCTGAGCGGTCGGACCGAGGCCGCCGTCGCCGTCGCCGTCGGAACCGAAATCGTCGCGGTCCGTCGCGGCGGATCGACCCGACTGCCGCACGTCACCGATCGGCCGATCCATCCCACCGAAAGCGTTCCATCGCGACAGTAACACGGTTACTATGATAACCGTGTTACAGTTCTCGGGTGAGTCGGACAGCAGTACGGATTCCGTCGAAGAAGATCATCAAAACCGTGCTCGCACTGCTGCAGACCGACGGCTACGACGCCGTTCAACTGCGCGAGGTAGCGCGGCGCGCCCACGTATCCCTCGCGACCGTGTACAAGCTGTTTCCCACCCGGGACGCGTTGATCATCGCCGCGGTCCACGAGTGGATGGCCACCAACACCTATCCCGACATCGCACCGCCCACCCCCGAGGAATCGATCGCCGACGGCGTGATTCGCGTGCTGCGACATGTGTTCGAGCCGTGGGAGCGCAATCCAACGATGCTCGAGGCGTTCCACCGGGCCCACTCGGCTCCAGGCGGCGCGCGCCTGAGCGTCGACGGGTTCGCCGCGGTCCTGCCGGTAGCCGGACAGATCCTCGACGGTGCCGATCCCGAGTACCTCGAGGACATCGGACTGATACTGACCAACGTGATCTACGCCCTGATCGCGCGGGTCGCCGACAAGACCCTCGACATCGACGAGATCCTGCCGATACTCGAGCGCACCGTGCGGCGCCTCACCGCGGACAACACAGACCAGGACCGGGCCGTTCGCGAGCGGCGCAGCGCCACCGACCAGCGGCAGCCATTGGTACTGGATCCATCGATCACCGCACCTTTCGTACGAGAACGATCCCGGGACGCCGACGCGTCGGCGCAGGACGACGCCGCTCATCGACCGAACGCGGGCTAGCAGGTCCCGAGTACAGCCACACCGTCGGCCGAGTCGCCGCGACACCGCGGCCAGGCCACATCGGGGGGTGGTATTTCTGATCGGAAATCCGGTCGTTCAACAGAAATAGAATTAGGCCATACGGGTGACCGAATTTTTCGGTTCCCTAATTCGAGGCACCCTCCGATTACCATGCGGTGAAGGTGCATTCCAGCGACGCCGAAAAAAGGAATCGACAGCCGAGAAATATTTGCTCGCACCTATTGACCCGGCCCGCGACCACGCGCACAATCATCGGCGTAGCAAATCGAATCGGAAACTCGGATTCGATTTCGAGCAGCTTTCCCCGCATGCGCTGCCCCATAATCCCACGAAAGTGATTTCGCGATCGATGTTGATCCCGCACACTCCCGCGCCCGCCGAACCCGGGCTACCTCACAATGCGGCGGTGGCCAATGGAATTGTGACAATTCACTTGGACGGTGCCACGACGTCACAGCCCGGCCGAGCCGGCGATACCGTGCTCGAAACCGCACGCCGGGCCGGGCTGACCCCACCGTTTTCCTGCGAGGCGGGCAACTGCGGAACCTGCATGGCCACCCTCGTCGATGGGCGGGTCGTGATGAAGGTGAACGACGCGCTGACCGACGACGACGTCGCGGCCGGCTACATCCTCACCTGCCAGGCCGTTCCCCAGACCACCTCGATCACTGTGGAATACCCATGACCTCCCGACCCAGGAGCCGACGATGACCGATTTCGATACCATCGACTACTTCACCGATCCGGCCCTCGTGCCCGATCCCTATCCGTATTACGACCATCTACGCGCCAAGTGCCCGGTGACCCGGGAGCCGCACTACAACGTCCTCGCGGTGACCGGATACGAGGAGGTCTCCGAGGTACTGCGGGACGCCGAGACGTTCTCGTCGTGCATCGCGGTGGGCGGCCCGTTCCCGCCACTGCCGTTCCAGCCCGAAGGCGAAGACATCAGCGCGCAGATCGAGCAGCACCGCACCCAACTGCCCATGTACGAGCACATGGTCACGATGGATCCGCCGGAGCACACCTATGCGCGGTCGGTGCTGAACCGGCTGTTGACGCCGGCGCGGCTGAAGGAGAACGAGGAGTTCATGTGGCGGCTGGCCGACCGCCAGCTCGACGAATTCCTGGCCAACGGCCGCTCCGAATTCGTCGCCGATTACGCGAAACCGTTCTCGCTCTTGGTAATCGCCGACCTGCTCGGCGTTCCGGAGCAGGACCACCAGGAGTTCCGGGTCGTGCTCGGTGCCGAGCGACCCGGCAGCCAGGTCGGTTCGCTGGACAAGGTAGCGGTGGGCATCAATCCCTTGGAGTGGCTCGACGAGAAGTTCAGTGCCTACATCAGCGATCGGCGGCGCGAGCCGCGCGATGATGTGCTGACCTCGCTGGCGCTGGCGAAATATCCGGATGGGTCGACCCCCGAGGTCCTCGATGTGGTCCGTTCGGCGACCTTCGTTTTCGCCGCGGGTCAGGAGACGACCGCCAAGCTGCTCGCCGCCGCGGTCCGCGTGCTCGGTGACGATCCGGAGCTGCAGCGGACGCTGCGTGCCGATCGCAGCCGCATCCCGGTCTTCATCGAGGAGACACTGCGCATGCACGCACCCGTCAAGAGCGGCTTCCGGCTCGCCCGCCGGTCCACCGAGGTCGGTGGGGTCGACGTACCGGCCGGATCCACGCTCATGTTCTGCCCCGGTGCGGCCAACCGCGACCCGAACCGGTTCGAGAACCCGCACGAGTTCCGCCTCGATCGCGCGAACTTCCGCGAGCACTTGGCTTTCGGACGCGGTGTGCACTCCTGCCCGGGAGGTCCGCTGGCACGGGTGGAGGGTCGGGTATCGCTCGAACGAATTCTGGATCGGATGCTGGACATCACGATCAATGCGGATGAGCACGGTCCCGCGGACGACCGCCGCTACCGCTACGAGCCGACCTACATCCTGCGCGGGCTCTCCGATCTGCACATCCGATTCACGCCACGAGACGCGTCCGCCCCGCGAGAGTGAGTGGATTTCGTGTCGATCATGTTCGAGCCAGACGGCCGAGGCCCCTCCTCGGTTCGCCTGCTGTTGACCGGTGTCTGTTGCATCGTCGCTATCGCGGCAGCCGCCACACTGATGGTCGCGAATTCCCGGGGGGCACTGCGCGAGTCCGTGCCGGTGACGGCAGTCATGGCGAATGTCGGCGACGGGCTGCCCGCCAAGTCGGATGTGAAATTCCAAGGCGTTCGCGTCGGGTTGGTCACGGCGGTGACGCCCGCCGCCGATAGCGGAATGAACGATGTCCGTATCGAGCTGAATCCCCACCTCGCGCAGACGATTCCGGCCACGGTGACCGCGCGGGTGGTGCCGAGCAACGTGTTCGCGGTGCCCTCGGTACAACTCGTCTACAACGGTGCGGCACCGGTGCTGACTTCGGGAGCCCGCATCAGCCAGGATCACAGCCTGGCGACCGTGCGCCTGCAGACCTCGCTCGATCAGCTGCGGCGGATCATCGCCGCGGTCGGTCGGGACGAAACCGATAACGCGGTGGGCATGTTGGCGATCCTCGCCGAAGCCACCAATGGGCGCGGCGCAGGCATCGAGAATGCGGCGGCACGGCTGCGCGATATCGTCGTCGAACTCGACAAGGTCGTCTCGGTGCAGGCGGTGCCGTCCACGCTCGACTCGCTCTCGGCGGCGATGCGTGAACTCCAGTCGGCGGCACCGGATCTGCTCGACGCCCTGCATCAGGCGATACTGCCGCTGCAGACGCTCGCACAGCAGCGCGCGAAACTCACCGCGCTGCTGTCCGGCGGCCTGCACACGCTCGGCACCGTCGGCACCGGACTCGACAACAACACCGACAAGATCATCGAAATCACCACGCATATGTCACCGGCCCTCGGCGCATTCGGTGACGGTGCGAGCAAGTTTCCGCAGATCAGTGTTTCGCTGACGCGAACGATCACCCGTTTCAACGGGTTGTGGAATCCGCAGACACAACGGCTTACCCCGCGCGTCATAGTGCAGCTCACACCGAACCGGCAGTACACCGCGGCGGACTGCCCCCGATACGGCGAGCTGGCCGGTCCCAACTGCGCGAGCGGTCCGGCGACACCCGCCCCGGCCGAGGGTTTGCCGCCCGGCTTGGATCCGCGCCGCTTCCAACCGCCGGCCTCGCTGCTCGATAGCGATATCGGGTCAGTCGGCAGTCCCGCCGAACAGGAGCAGATCGCGGACATCCTCGGCGGAAATCCCAATGCCGCCGCGGACATTCTGTTCGGTCCGCTGGCCCGCGGCGCCAATGTCTCGATCACGCCGGACCCGAGCGGAGGCACCCGATGAGCTATCGCGGATCACTGCTCGTGCTGATCGCCTTCCTGATCAGTTCGGCGCTGCTCAGCTGGTCGGTCGCGATCACCCTGCAGCGCGGCATCGGCGGCGAGACCACCGAGTACTCCGCGCTGTTCACCAACGTCTCCGGCCTGCGTGTCGGCGATGACGTCCGGATGGCCGGGGTACGGGTCGGCCGGGTCGAATCGGTCGAGTTGGCGGGCACGCTCGCGCGGGTCGGTTTCCGGATCCACAGCGATCAGGTGCTCACCGGGAACACCACCGTATCGGTGACGTATCAGAACCTGATCGGTCAGCGCTATCTCGGTGTAGCCATGGGCAACCACGGCGACCCGACCGTACTGAAACCCGGTGCCGAGATTCCGGTCGACCACACCGAGCCGTCGTTCGATATCTCCAAGCTGCTCAACGGTTTCGAGCCGTTGTTCGGCACACTGGACCGGACCGCGGTCGACAACATCACCGCTGCCCTGATCAAGGCTTTGCAGGGCGACAACGGCTCGATCACCACGCTGATCGCGGAGACGACCCGGCTGGCCGAATCGTTCGCCGGGCCGGACGAGGTGCTCGGACAGGTCATCTCGAATCTGGCCACCATCGTCGGCAATCTGGCCCAGCAGAGCGGAAATCTGACCACGGTGATCGACCAGACACGAGCCGTCTTCGAGGGCCTGCAACAACAGCAGCGAGCACTATTCGATTCCGTGGACCAGATCGCGAAGGTGGTCGGCCGAGCGTCGGAGATCGTGGCTGCCGACCAGCCCACCCTGGTCGAATTCCTGACTCGGGAACCCGGATTCACGCAGCACTTCCTGGACAACAAGGGCAAGTTCGAATACCTCGGCTACAACCTGCCACTGGTTCTCAAAGGACTGGCCCGCATCACGCAGGAAGGCGGCTACGTCGACGCCTACATCTGCGATGTGACCGTGTCGCTAGTCCCGGGCCTGACACCGCTGATTCCGCAAATAGTCGACGCGGTATCCCCCGGCGGGGTTGCCCAACACACCTCCAAGTGCAGGTGAGGCGCATGCGCATACCGTGGAATCACAACAGCCGCACCCGAATCGCGCGTCGGCAACTCGAAGAACTCAGCAGGCCCTGGCTCGGATTCGCGGCGATCGCGCTGCTGGTAGTCGCGGTCGCCGCCGCACTGGTGGTCAATTCGCTCGATATCGGTGAGCGACGTCTGGAGGCGGATTTCGCACAGGCCGCGCAGCTCGGTGCCGGCGATCAGGTGACGGTGGCGGGCGTGCCGGTCGGCCATGTGGTCGGCCTGCGGTTGGCCGGTGAACACGTGACGGTCACGCTGAGCATCGCCGACAATGTCGCGCTCGGCCCGGCCACGACCGCGTCGATCAAACTCACCACCTTGCTGGGCAATCGGTATGTGGAACTCGCACCGGCCGGTTCCGGTGCGCTGCCGAATGGCCGAATCCCCTTGGCGCAGACCAATGTTCCCTATGATCTGCAGTCGGCCCTGGCCGATGCCACGACCACCTTCACTCAGGTCGATGCCGATAAGGTCGGCCAGGCGCTCACCGAACTGTCCACCCAGCTACAGGGGCTGCCACAGCTGGTTCCGTCGGTGATGCAGAACGTCACCACCCTTTCGGGTGTGATCGCGGAACGACGCGGGCAGATCGGCACATTGCTGACCAGCACGAGCCAACTCACCACCGTCATCGAGAATCAACGGGCCGGCCTGGGCGTGCTGTTCGACCAGGGCCGCGACCTGCTGCGGGAGGTCGCGGCCAAGCGGCAGGCCATTGCCGCCCTCATCGCAGCCACCAGCAATGTGGTGCGGACGCTGCAACCGATCGTCGTGGACGACCAGCCCGAAATTCAATCCCTGCTCGACAACCTCGGCCAGCTGGTTCAGATGCTCAGCCGGCACGACGACCTGCTGCGCAACATATTGCAGATCCTGCCGGTGCCCTGGCGCAGCTGGGCGGACCTGAGCGGCTCCGGGCCGGAACTGGAGGCCAACGCGTCCTCGGGAGCGTTCATCGACTCCTTCATGTGTGCGCTGGTCGGCCGCGCGAAGATCCAGCTGCCCCCCTATTCGGAGGACTGTCGATGAGATCGTTACCCCGTCCCGTGAAGCTGGTTCTGGTACTCGCGGCCACCGCGCTGATCGCCGGGGCAGCCGGCGCTCCGCTGTCCCGGCTGAACGAAACCATCACCGTGACAGCGCATTTCGACAGCGCCGCCGGTGTCTTCGTCGGTAATCCGGTGGATGTGCTCGGCATGCGGATCGGTAAGGTCGACCGCGTCGAGCAACGTGGCGCGCATGTCGAAGTGACGATGCGGGTGGACGCCTCGGTGCGGATTCCCGCCGATGTCACGGCGGTGACCGTCTCGGATTCGGTGCTGACCGACCGGCACATCGAGCTCACCCCGGTCTACCGCGGCGGACCGACCCTGGCGGCCGGGGCGACGCTTGGTACCGATCGCACGAAGACGCCGGTCGAGTTCGACAGTCTGCTGGCCATGGCGGAGAAGCTGTCCACGTCACTGCAGGGCGACGGGCAGGGGCACGGCCCGATCGCCGACGCGGTCGGTGTCGGCGCGGCGGTGGCAACGGATAACGGCGATGAGATCAAGGCCGCGCTGGACCAGCTGTCCCGAGCGCTGCGCATGGGCGACGATCATGGCGCCGCCACCAAGAACGCGATAACCACTCTGGTGCACAATCTGGACTCGCTGTCCGCCGCGGCCGCGCGCAACGACGAGACGATCCGCGAGTTCGGCGGCGGGGTCCGCCAGCTGAGTGAGCTGCTCGCCGAACAAAATCTCGGCACCGGCGACACCGGCGCGAAATTGAACGAAATCCTCACCGGGACAACCGATCTCATGCAGCGCAATCGTGGCGCCCTGTCGAATACGGCGAGCGGTGCGAACGTCATCTTCCAGAGTCTGTCGGATTACAACCGCAACATCGCGGAATTCATGGATCTGTTCCCGTTGGTCGTAGACAACGCCCATGCCGTGATCGACCAGAACGTGGGCGCCGGTCGGGTGCACGTGAATGTGGACAAGATCGTGCTGGACGGGCAGATGGTGAAGCAGGTGTGCAACCTGCTCGACTTGAAACAGCTCGGCTGCAACACCGGGAAATTGTCCGATATGGGGCCGGACTTCGGCATCGTGGCCATGCTGGCCGGAATCGCGGGTTTGCCGAAATGATTACCAGGAAAGCAACTTTCACCAGTGCCGCGGTCGTGCTGCTGTGCGCGGTACCGGCGAGCGCTTGTTCGATGGGGCTGGATCGGATGCCGCTGCCCGCGCCATCGGTCGGATCGCACACGTTCACGCTGACGGCCACCTTCGCCAACGCGCTCAACCTCCCGACCAAGGCCAAGGTGAAGGTCGACGGCGCCGATGTCGGAGAGGTCGAGTCCATGACGGCACGCGATTACGCCGCCGTGGTCACCCTGCGGATCCGATCCGAGGTGCTGCTACCGACGGGCACGACCGCCGAATTGCGGTCGGCCACACCGCTCGGCGATGTATTCGTCGCACTCGATCCGCCACCGAATCCGGCTCCCGGTGCCGCGGTGCTGCACGATGGGGACAGCATTGCGCAATCGTCGACCTCGGCGGCGGCGACCATCGAGGAAGTACTCGCCCGGGCGGCATTGCTGGTCAACGGTGGTGTGATCCGAGATCTGACGAAGGTGATCAACGGTCTCGGCGCCGAATTCGGTGGGCGGGGCGACCGCATGGGTGAGCTGATCGCCCAAACGACCACATTGGTCCGAACGCTCTCGGCGCGATCGGACCAGATCCGGGCGGTAGTGCAGGACACCGCAACGCTGACCGCCACCGTGGCCGCGCAACAGTCGGTGGTGAACGATGTGGTGGCCGCCGCGAGCCCGGCCCTGGATGTTGTGGCCGCCAGCACCCAGGACATCGTGGATCTCGCAGCCCAGTTGAATCGGATCGCCGGCCAGCTCGCGAAGTTTCCGTCGATCAACGGAACCGGAAAGCGCAGCCTGGTTACCGACCTCAACAATCTCGCCGCCGGACTCAACACCGCCGCGATAGACCCCAACGCCAACCTCGCCCCACTGAACCACACCATAGCCATCGTCAGTGGCAAGATAGCCAACGCCGCAGCCGCCACCGCCGACGCCGATATCTATCAGATAGCGCTCGGAGCGGCACCCGACCCGAACTTCCCGGGTAATCCGGAAGCCCGGGTGCCGAGCCAGACCGACTGGGAGAACTTCGCCGGTTCGTTGGCGTACTCGTTGGGCCGGTTGTACGGCCGAGTGATCGGACCGGGACGATGAACCGCCCGGACCCGAATCGTGCCTTCGGCGTCCGTCTGGAGTCGGCGGCGGGCGCGGTCCTCGCAGTCACCGACCGGTTGGTCCGTCATCGACTCGTCGTCTCGTTGGTCGCCCTGGTGGCCACGCTGATAGCGGGAGCGACGTATGTCCTGTTCGGATCGCTCGAGCTGAACCCGTTTGCGTCGACCTACCAGATCCGGGTCCACCTGGCGCAATCCGGTGGTCTGCTGCCCGACCGGGACGTCACCGTGCGCGGTGTCCGCGTCGGCCGCGTGTCTTCGGTCGACATCGTCGACGGCGAAGTGGTCGCGGTCGCGTCGATCGAGGCAGGCACCAGGATCCCGACCGACAGTGCGATCCGGGTGGCCGGATTGTCGATGGCCGGTGAGCAATACCTGGATTTCGTTCCGACCAACTCCGGTGGCCCCTATCTAGCCGGCGGCGCGGTCATCGGCAAGGACCGGACCGCAGTGCCGGTGCAGCTGGCACAGTTGCTCGGCGACCTCAACGGCACCATCGCACAACTCGATCCCGACAAACTGCAGGCGATCGTGCACGAGTTGGGCGCGAGTTCGGCGGCGCCGGAGAAGCTGGCGGCGATCATCGATGGTGGCACCTTCCTGATCACCACACTCGGTGCGGTACTTCCGCAGACTGTCAGTCTGCTGCGCACCAGCGAGGTGGTGCTCGGCACCGCACGCGAGCTCGGACCGGCTCTGGCGGCTACCGCGGCCGATCTCGAACGCACTGCCGCTGGCGTGAATTCGATGACGGGCGGGTTCGACACCCTGCTCGACGTCGGGCCGGAGGCGCTGCGGACCATGGACCAGATCATCGCCGACAACTCCCCGACCATGGTCCAACTGCTCGGCAATCTCGCGACCGTGGCCCAGATGTCATACGTGCACGTACCGGCGATCAACAATCTGTTCTTCCCCACGCAGCGGGCCGGCTCTACCGCAGACGCTTTGGGCACCGCATTCCACGACGGCGCGCTCTGGGCGATCGCCAGCATCTATCCACGAAAGCAGTGCGATTACGACCTGCCGCGCCTGCCGGTCACCGTCGCGAACCATCCCGAACCCTACTTGTACGCCTACTGCACCGACCCGGATCCGACGCTCCTACCGCGCGGAGCCCGCAACGCGCCACGGCCCCCGGGCGACGACACCGCGCACCCCCCGCCCGGAGTCGATCCGCTGGCGACCGCCGATCCGACACCGCAGGGGCCGCTGTCGATCCCGACACCGTACGGCGGTGCATACGTTCCGGCATATGTACCGCCGAAGTAGCAAACCAACAACGAAGGCCAGGAGGTTTCGATGAAGAAATCAGTGCTGGAGACCGAAAACGCTACCGAGACAACCGACTCGGGCTCGGACACCGACAACCCATCCGTGCCCGAGAAGGAAACAGCCACCGAGACAAGCGATTCGGACCAGGTAGCCGAGGACTCGCCCGTGGGCGCGGACGCCACATCACCCTTCTGGCGGCGTCCTTGGGTGCCGCGCGCGGTGGTCGGCGCGACCGCCTTCGTCGCGGTATCTGCCTCGGTGCTTGCCTGCGTGCTCGGCTGGAAACTGCACGACCGCAGCCAGGTCGATACCGCGGCCCGGCAGGCCGCGAGCACCGCGCAGACCTACGCGGTCACGCTGACGAGCATCGATTCGCAGAATATCGACCAGAATTTCGCCGCTGTCATCAATGGCGCGACCGGCGAATTCAAAGACACATACACCCAATCCAGTAACCAATTGAAGACACTGCTGGTCGAGCACAAGGCCATCAGCAAGGGGCGCATCGTGGACTCCAGCATCAAGTCGGCGACCAAGGACCGCGTCCAGGTAATGCTGTTCATCGATCAAGAGGTCACCAACTCGGTGAGCCCAGATCCACGGATCGATCGCAGCCGCATGGTCATGACCATGGAGCGGGTCGGCGACAGCTGGCTGGCCAGCAAAGTGGATCTGGTGTGATGTGATCGATCAATCCTCCGCACCGTCGGTCACCCGGATAAGGAACTGGGGCCGCGGCTATCTGAACCGTCATCCGGTCGCCTCGCTGGATACCGTAGGCGCCCAGTTCATCCTGGGTGTGCGTGCGGTGCAGTATCTCGTAATCGACATCGCGACAGGCCGTTTCGCGTTCAAGGAGTTCGTGCGGCAGGCCGCTTTCATGATCAAAACCTCATATCTGCCGACCGTCGCGGTGGCCTTGCCGATCAGCGCGACCCTATCGATTCAATTCGGGCTGATCGCGGGTCAGGTCGGTGCGACCTCGCTCGCCGGTGCGGCCAGCGGTCTCGCGGTCATCCGGCAAGCCGCACCGGTCGTCACCGCGATGCTGTTGGCGGCGGCGGTCGGCTCGGCGATCTGCGCCGACCTCGGCTCCCGCACCATCCGAGAAGAGATCGACGCGCTCGAGGTGATGGGCGTTTCGGTGCTGCGCAAGCTGGTGGTGCCGCGGGTGGCCGCCGGGGTGCTGGTCGCGGTCGGACTGACCGGGCTGAGCGCGTTCGTCGGATTCCTCGCCGGATATATGTTCAATGTCTATGTCCAGGGCGGTACGCCCGGCAGCTTCATCGCCACCTTCTCCTCGTTCGCGCGCATCGGCGATATGTATCTTGCGGTGGTCAAGGCGGTGGTGTTCGGGCTCATCGTGACCGTCGTCGCGTGCCAGAAGGGATTGAGCACCAAGGGCGGTCCCGGCGGCGTCGCGAATTCGGTCAATGCCACCGTGGTGGCCTCGATCGTGCTGCTCATGGTGGTGAACGTGGGCTTCACCCAGATGTACACGATGCTCTTCCCACGGCAGGCGCTCTGAGATGGCCGCACCGTACTATCCGCTGCACATCGGGCAGGTGCTCCGCGTTGCGGACGCACCGCTGCACGGCGCCATGCGCCTCGGGCATATGGCCATATTCTTCCTGCGCGCGCTCGCCTCCATTCCGATCGTCCTGCGCCATTACCGCAGGGAACTACTGCGCCTGATCTCGGACATCACCTGGGGCAACGGGTCTCTCATCGTCGGCGGCGGTACGGCGGGCATCATTGTCGTGCTCGGCGCGAGCGGCGGCGCACTGGTGGGGATCGAGGGCTACAGCGCATTGAAATTGCTCGGCATCGGCCCGGCGACAGGTCTGGTCTCCGCGACCGCGTCGACCCGTGAACTGGCGCCGATCATGGCGTCCATCGCCTTCGCGTCACAGGCCGGCTGCAGATTCACCGCCCAACTCGGTGCCATGCGCATTGCCGAGGAGATCGACGCGATGGAAACACTCGCCATCCGGTCCATCCCCTACCTGGTGACGACGCGGCTCATGGCCTCGGTGGCCGCCATAGTCCCGCTCTATCTCGTCTGTCTGGCAATGAATTTCGTCGCGGTCGAGTTCGCCATCGGCATCGCGGGCAGCCAATCACCCGGCACCTACGACCACTACTTCCGCATGGTGCTCAGTGCGACCGATGTCGTGTACTCGCTGACGAAGGCCGTCGTCTTCGTCGTGATCACCACGACCATCCAGTGCTTCTTCGGCTACTACTCCGCGGGCGGTCCGGTGGGCGTCGGTATCGCCGCCGGTCGCGCGATGCGGGCCAGCATAACCGTCATGATCTGCGTTAACCTGCTGATGACACTGGCACTGTGGGGGTTCGACTCGGGGGCCCGAATCAGCGGGTGATCGCCCGTCGTTACGGCGCCCAGCACCGGGCCAGGTCCGGTTCCGCCGCCCGATCGACCAGTTCCACCCGGAAACCATTGGCGCCGCGTAGAAATGCGAAGAACAGCCGCCCGGCGTCGGCGGGCCGGGTGGCCTCGGTGACGTATCCGTGGCGCACGAGTTCGGCGGTGTCGGCGGCCACATCGTCGGACCAGTAGCCGATGTGATGAATCCCGGCCTCCCCCACCGGTTCCCACAGCGTGCCCGCCACGCTGCGGACGACTTCCAACCGCGGCACGGTCGTCGAGTACCGACATTTCAACTCCACGACGGCTTGTTCGCCGTCGGGCAGGTGCACCGCCACCGGCCCGCCGATCTCGGGCCCCCACTCGCTGGCGAGCACCGCGGACAGCGTCGCCACGGTGGCTTCGAAGTCCGTCGCCACGATCCCGATATGGAACTGATCCTCGGCCTTCACAATCGAACCTCCGGTTCCGCTCCCGCACAAAGAATTGCGTTCTTGATCACGAGAAGGATATTCTCACCGAACGAGAGGAGATGCAATGGCGTGGGATTTCGAGACCGATCCGGAGTACCAGAAGAAGTTGGACTGGGCCGATGAGTTCGTGCGCGCGGAGGTCGAACCGCTCGACCTCGTCTGGGAGCACGAGCAATTCGTGCCGCTGGACGGCGCGCGGCGCAAGGCGATCCAGCCGCTCAAGGAGGAGGTGCGGCGACAGGGCCTGTGGGCCACGCATCTGGGACCGGAGTTGGGCGGCCAAGGCTACGGCCAGCTGAAACTCGCGCTGCTCAACGAGATTCTGGGCCGTTCCTCGTGGGCGCCGATAGTTTTCGGCTGCCAGGCGCCCGATACCGGCAATGCCGAGATCATCGCCCACTACGGAACATCCGATCAGAAGCAGCGCTACCTGCAGCCGCTGCTCGATGGTGAGCTGTTCTCCAGCTATTCGATGACCGAACCGCAGGCCGGTGCCGATCCGACCCGGTTCGAGACCCGGGCGGTGCGCGACGGTGACGACTGGATCATCAACGGCTGGAAGTTCTTCTCCTCCAATGCGAGAACCGCCGCCTTCCTGATCGTCATGGCCGTGACGAATACGGAGGTGAGCCCGTACCAGGGGATGTCGATGTTCCTGGTACCTACCGATACCCCAGGTATCGAGATCGTGCGCAATGTCGGCCTCTACGGCGAGCCGATGAATGGTGGCAGCCACGCACTCATCCATTACGAAAACGTGCGCGTGCCCCCCGAATCCCTGCTCGGCGGCGAGGGCCAGGCCTTCGTCATCGCGCAGACCCGTCTCGGCGGCGGCCGCATCCACCACGCGATGCGCACCATCGGACTCGCGCAGAAGGCCATCGACATGATGTGCGAGCGGGCACTGTCGCGTACCACTGCGGGCAGCCGGTTGGCCGATAAGCAGTTCGTCCAGGGCTATATCGCCGATTCCTATGCCCAGCTGGCCCAGTTCCGGCTGTTCGTACTACATACCGCCTGGAAGATCGACAAGTACAACGACTACAAGAAGGTCCGTAAGGACATTGCCACGGCCAAGATCGTCATGCCGACGGTGCTGCACGATATCGCCTGGCGCGCAATGCAAGTGCACGGCGCATTGGGCACCACCAATGAGATGCCGTTCTTCCGGATGATCCACGGAGCGGGTGTCATGGGACTGGCCGACGGGCCGACCGAGGTGCACAAGACCACCGTCGCCAAGCAAGTGCTGCGCGACTACCAGCCCACCGACGGCATGTGGCCCACCGAATGGATTCCCGGAAAGCAGGAAGCCGCCCGGGCGAAGTTCGCCGAATATCTCGAGCATGAAGTAGGGAACCAGTGAGCATCGATACCACCCGGCTCGCCGATTGGATGGACGGCCACGGTCTGCCTGGTAAGGGCGAACCTCTCGAAACTCGCTTTCTGTCCGGCGGCACCCAGAACGAGATCTATCAGATCCGTCGCGGCGAACACCTGAGTGTCCTGCGTATCCCACCCGCCGAGGCGCCCGCAGACCGGGACGCGGGCATCTTGCGCGAGTGGCGGATCATCGAGGCCCTCGACGGCACCGATGTCCCGCATACCGCCGCCGTCGGAGTCTGCACCGACTCCTCGGTGCTCGGACGCACCTTCTACCTGATGGGCTTCGTCGATGGCTGGTCGCCGATGGACCATCGCGGCATCTGGCCGGAGCCGTTCGACTCCGACCTACAGGCGCGGGCCGGACTCGGCTACCAGCTGGCCGAGGGAATCGCATTGCTGTCCAAGGTGGATTGGCAGGCGAAAGGTCTGCAGGATCTGGGCCGTCCGGACGGCTACCACGAGCGGCAGGTGTCGCGGTGGCTGAACTTCTACGACAAGATCGACGGCGCGCGCACGCTCGACGGCATGGATGTGGCCACCGAGTGGCTGCGCACCCACCGCCCGCTGGACTACATCCCGGGCCTGATGCACGGTGACTACCAGTTCGCCAATGTGATGTTCCAGCACGGCGGCCCGGCGCGGCTGGCCGCGCTGGTGGACTGGGAGATGGGTACGGTCGGCGACCCGAAGCTCGATCTCGGCTGGATGCTGCAGGGGTGGCCGGAGGACACCAGCGACCCGGCCGTGGCTACCAAGGGCTACGCCAATATGCAGTACATGCCCTCGCGTGAGCGGATGCTCGCGCACTACGCGGAGGTGTCCGGGCGTCAGGTCGACGATATCGACTACTACCTGATCCTGGCCAAGTGGAAGCTGGCGATCGTGCTCGAGCGCGGTTTCCAACGCGCCAAGGGGGATATCAAGCTGTCGGCGTTCGGCCCGATTGTGCTCGACACTATGCGCGCCGCAGCCGAATTGGCCGAGAGTACGGAGTACAGGTCATGAGCGAGCTAGTACCGCGTCGAGATAGCTTCTGCGGTATCGAGCCTCGGTTCGGAGGGTGCCGTCGAACGCACCCGAGTAGTGATCGTCCACGCCGCATTCGACCGCAGTATCACTACGCTCGACGAGCAACCGGAGAGGGCGGCGCAGCAAGGTATCCGGGCGCGGCACTGTCGATTAACGCAGGCGACCTGTTGGTCATTTCGGAGCCGAGCGCCAGGGAGGCGCAGCCATGAGCGACGCGGAGTTCTTGCTGGACCGGCGCGGCCCGGTCATGGTCGTTCGGCTCAATCGTCCAGATGCGCGAAATGCTTTGACCGCCACCATGATGCGCGGAATCGGTGCGGCGATCATTGCGGCCGAAGCCGATCCGCTGGTGCGGGCCGTCGTGCTCACCGGCACCGGTGATCGCGCTTTCTGTTCCGGAATGGACCTGCGCGCCTTCGCCAGTGGCGAAGATTTCGGCAGCGGTGCGGAAGCCGAGGCCTACGGGCGGCTGACCAAGGGACAGGTGAGCGTGCCGGTGATCGGCGCGGCCAATGGCAGCGCCGTCGGTGGCGGATTGGAACTACTGATGGGCTGCGATGTGATCGTGGCCTCCGCGGCGGCGAAATTCGGCTTCCCCGAGGTCAAGCGCGGACTGTTCGCGGGTGGCGGCGGTACCTTCATCGGCACCCGGATCCCCCTCGGCATCGCACTGGAGTTGCTGCTGACCGGCGATCTCATCGACGCCGAACGCGCCGAACGGATCGGGCTGGTGAACGCGGTAGCCGAACCGGATGCGGTGTTCTCGACCGCACTGGCCATGGCCGAGCGCATCGCCGCCAACGCACCGCTCGGGCTGGCCGCTTCGAAAGAGCTGGCTCGCCTTGCGGTTTCGGATGCCGCCGCAGCCACCGAACGGCTCGGCAAGTGGCAGGCATCGGTATTCGGCAGCGACGACGCCCAGGAAGGCGCACGCGCGTTCGCCGAGAAGCGCACGCCGAACTGGCGAGGCCGGTGATATGCGCGCGGTGATCTGCCCGGCCTACGGGCCGCCGGAGGTCGTGCGCATCGAAGACCGTCCGTCGCCCGCACTCGAATCGGGACAGGTTCGAGTGCGGGTCGGCGCTGCCGCGGTCAACTTTCCGGATGTCCTTGTGGTCGCGGGCGAATATCAGATCAAGGTGCCGACACCGTTCGTGCCCGGCAGTGAATTCGCCGGCACCATCACCGAAACCGCCGACGACGTCACCGAATTCGCCATCGGTGACCGGGTCACCGGCACCGGAATCGTCGGGGCGTTCGCAGAAGAGGTAACCGTGCCCGCCGCTGGACTCGGCCGCATCCCCGACGGAGTCGACGACCATTGTGCGGCGGCGTTCGGCGTCGCGTACCGGACGGCGTATCACACACTGCGTTCGGTAGCCCGGGTTCAGCCCGGGGACCGGCTGCTCGTACTCGGGGCAGGTGGCGGAGTTGGGCTTGCGGCCGTACAGCTCGGGGTCCGTTTGGGTGCCGAGGTGACTGCGGTCGCCTCCTGCGCCGAAAAGCTCAGCGCCGCAGCCACTCACGGTGCCAGCCAGCTCATCGACCACACCAGCGCAGACCTGCGCGCGGCGCTGAAAGAGGCATTGCCCGACGGCGCCCATGCCGTCGTCGACCCGGTCGGTGGTCGACTGTCCGAGCCCGCGCTGCGGTCGCTACGCCGCGGCGGTCGATTCGTCACCGTCGGCTTCGCCTCCGGCGAGATTCCACGGATCCCACTGAATCTGGTGCTGGTCAAGGGAATTCACATACTCGGCTTCCAATTCCAAGACCTGGACCCGGCCGAATTCCGCCGCAACGAGGACGAACTGCGAGAACTGTTGACCACCGGCCGCGTCCTCCCGCACATCAGCGCGGTGTATCCGCTCACCGAGGCCGCCACCGCACTACGGCGGGTCGCCGACGGGCAGGCCATTGGCAAAATCCTGCTCGATCCGAAGGCATCATCCGAGGCAGCCAAACCTGTTGACCACCAACTCGAACCACTATAACCGGGTCGACGACGTGATCGAGACGCAGCGGAGATGGTGTTGCGGCGCACGTCGCTCATGACCGGATCATCGTGGGGCAATATCTGCGCCGAAGCCACCGTACCCGTGGGTGAGGCGCGCCTATGCGATGAACTCGTCGATGGAGTCGCCCCCATGGCGCGCTCGAACCAGGTCCCGCTCGATGTCTCGGCGTAAGCCGTCACGAGCGCCCGGTACGAGTGCACCGGGCGCTCGGCCATAGCTCACCCCACCGGAAGCAGATCCGCAGACAAGTGATCCGGGGTTTCACTGCAGCGGAACATTTCCACAGCCTCGAGTGCGTCGACCGGATGCGCCAAGGCCGCCAGCGCCCGTGCCTTGAACGCTTGCGCGGCCACGCTCAGTCGGTGCTGCACGCCCTCGGTGCGGCAATCGAGTTCGCCCGGACAGTCCGCACCCCAGACGGTCACCTCCAGCGACCGCTCCTCGATATTCTTCAGCACGCCCTGGTGGACCCGCGGATCGGTCTCGAAAACCTTTGCGGCGACTGCGATTCCGTTCGGCCATACGCTCACATCCGATAGCGATGCCAGCGAGCTCTCCAGATCCAGCACGGTTGCCCCGAGGATCCGCAGCGGTCGGATATCGGCGGCGGCGCCGACACAGACCGTCACCTCCCATCCGGCCATCGCCCGATCGAATAGCCAACCGCCGGAATACCGCACCACGTCGGCGACATCGGGGGCGATGACCGCCAGCCGATATCTCAGAGGGTGCTTGCGGGCATGAGCTCGCGCTCGAGCGAGCGGACGTACTCCGTAAAGACCCGGTTCAGTGGTATCGAGGGGTCGAGCAGCCATGAGGTTTCCATCCCGTTGAGAAATGCGACTATCTCCACAGCCTTGATGGCAGGGTCCAGATCGGTGCGGTAGCGGCCTGCGCGTTGGCCGCGTCGGATGCCGCCGGCAATGGTGGCGACGGCGGCTCGGTACCGACCGAGCAGGCGATCGTGCAGCGGCGCATCCGGGTCGAGGTTCTCCACGAGCAGCACGGTGAACATGCCGACCAGATCCGGCGAGCGCCGGAACCGGTCGACGACGTTTTCGAGCTGCTCGATCAGATCGCGTCGGCGGTCGGAATGGAGTTCGTCGTCGGTGTCGCGAGCTTCGAGTACCGCATGCAGCAGCTGCTCCTTGGACTCGAAGTGATGGAGCACCCCGGCCGTACTGACTCCGGCCTCCCGCGCGATCTGCGCCAGCGTCGTATTACGCCAGCCGTTGCGCGTGAGCAGTCGCTGTGCGACGGCGAGAATCTGCAGCTTGCGGTGCTCACCCTTGGCTAGCAACGTCTCATATGGCCGCGGGCTACCGGTTTCGGGATCGGACACCGAACTCCTTCGTTCGATCAACCTACTGAAGACACAGTAGGTTGGTTCCGACACTGTGACAAGGGTCTCAGGTGGCCCGATTTTTGCGCTGGCTCACAGCCCCAGAGATTTGGCTATGATCATTTTCATCACCTCACTGGTACCGGCATAGATGCGGGCGACACGCGCATCGGCATAGAGCCGGGCGATGGGATATTCCGTCATATAGCCGTAGCCGCCGAACAGTTGTAAGCAGCGGTCGACCACCCGCGCCTGTACCTCGGTGCAGAACAGCTTGACCCGCGCGGCATCGGCACCCGAGAGCTGTCCCGCGACCAATTCCAGCACCGCCCGATCGACCATCGTCTGGGCCGCCTCCACCTCCGTCGACAGCGCGGCCAGCTCGAATTTCGTGTTCTGGTACGCCGCCACCGGCTGGCCGAAAACCTTGCGCTGCTGCACATATTCGATGGTCGCGGTGATCGCGGCCCTGGCCTGTGCCACCGAGCCCACGGCGACCGTGATCCGCTCCTGCGCGAGATTGTGGCCGAGATAGGAGAACGCCTGTCCCTCGGCGCCGAGCCGGTTCGCCACCGGGACCCGCACATTGTCGAATGCCAACTCCACCGTGTCCTGTACCTTGCAGCCCAGCTTGTCCAGGACCCGGCCCTTGGTGAATCCGGTTCGGCCGCTTTCCACCACGATCAGGCTCAGGCCCGCGCGCCGGTTGTCCGGATCCGACGAGGTGCGGGCCACCACGATCACCAGATCCGCGAGTAGGCCACCGGTGATGAATGTCTTGGCGCCGTTGAGTATGTACTCCTCGCCGTCGCGAACCGCGGTGGTACGCACACCGGCCAGATCCGAGCCGGTGCCCGGCTCGGTCATGGCGATCGCGGTCAGCAGCTTGCCGCTGGCCAGACCCGGAAACCAGCGGTCGCGTTGTTCGGCATCGGCGTATTCCAAGAAGTAGGGCAGGATCACGTCGATCTGGGTGCGGACGGTACTGAGCGTGACGAGGGCGCGGTAGGCCTCCTCCTGCAGCACGGCATTGAAGCGGTAGTCCCGCACGCCGCCACCCCCGTATTCCTCGGGGATCGCGGTGCCGAGTAAGCCGAGTTCGCCCATCCGCTCGAAGATTTCGCGCGGCATCTGCCCGGCCCGCTCCCAATCCGGGTAGTGCGGCACCACCTCCTTATCGATGAATTCGCGGGCCAGCTGCCGGAATGCCTCGTGGTCTGGGGTGAAAATGTCTCGGCGCACGGTCGGCTCCTTCAGTGCACGAGTTCGACGACGGTGGCGTTGGCGGTGCCGCCGCCCTCGCACATGGTCTGCAGGCCGTAGCGAATTCCGTTGTCGCGCATGTGGTGGATCATCCGGGTCATGAGTACGGCGCCGGAGCCGCCGAGCGGGTGGCCCAGGGCGATCGCGCCGCCCAGCGGATTGAGCAGGTCCGGGTCGGCCCCGGTTTCGGCCAGCCAGGCCAGCGGGATCGGGGCGAATGCCTCGTTCACTTCGAAGACGCCGACCTCCGACAAACCGATACCGGCCTTGCGCAATACCTTCTCGGTGGCCGGAATCGGACCGGTCAGCATGAGCACCGGATCGGCACCCGTGACCGCGCCGGCCCGATACCGCACCAGTGGCGTCAGCCCCAACTCGCGCGCCTTTTCCGCAGTCGTCACCAACAGCGCCGCGGCGCCGTCGGAGATCTGCGACGAGTTACCGGCATGGATGACGCCATCGGCCTGGAAGGCGGGTTTCAGCCCGGCCAGTTTCTCGACCGTGCTGCCGGGTCGGATGCCCTCGTCGGCGATCACCGTCCCGGAATCGGTTGCGACGGCGACGATCTGCTCCTCGAACGCGCCGCGATCCTGGGCGGCGGCGGCCCGTTCGTGTGACAGCACCGAGAACTCATCGAGCCGGGTCCGGTCGAAACCCCATTTCTGCGCGATCAATTCGGCGGAGATGCCCTGGTTGAACGAGAAATCGTCATAGCGGGCAAGAGCTTTCGGGCCATAAGGCATGCCGTCGGCGCGCGCGGCACCCAGCGGCACCCGGCTCATCACCTCGACGCCACCCGCGACCACGACCTCCTGCGCCCCCGAGGCCACCGCCTGCGCGGCGAAATCCAGGGCCTGCTGGCTGGATCCGCAGGCCCGGTTCACCGTGGTTCCCGGAATGGTTTCCGGCCAGCCCGCGGCGAGCACCGCATAGCGCCCGATATTGCTGGACTGGTCGCCGACCTGGGAGACACAACCCCAGATGACGTCGTCGATGACCGCCGGGTCGATGCCCGAGCGGCCCGCCAGCGCATTGAGCACGATCGCCGACAGATCGGCGGGATGCGTACCCGACAGTCCGCCATTGCGTTTGCCGATCGCGGTCCGCACCGCTGCGGCGATGACTACCTCACGCATCTGCTGTACTCCCCTGTTCGGACCGGTCCGCGCCGCGGACCGGTGGTCTGTGCACGGTCCAGCGACCGTCGAACTGCGGTTCCCGTTTCTCGGCGAAGGCCGCGAACGCCTCCAGGGCGTCCGAGGTCGCGAAATTGAGGCCCTGCGCGGCGGCCTCCCCCGCGAGCGCTTCGCGCAAGGTGTGATCGGCGCCCGTATTGAGCAGCGCCTTGGTCTGCGCCAGCGCCACCGGCGGCCCCACCGCCAGCCGCGCAGCGAGATCGGTGACGTAGACGTCGATTTCGTCCGCGGGAACCACCCAGGTCACCAGGTTCAGTTCCCGCGCCTGTTCGGCGTCGATCATTTCGCCCAGCAATGCCAACCGCTTGGCCTGTTGCAGCCCGACCAGTTTCGGAAGCAGCCATGAGCCGCCCAGATCCAGCGAAAGTCCGCGGCGGGCGAAGATCTGCGAGAAACGGGATTCGGGCGTGGCCACCACCAGATCGCAGCCGAGCGCCAGATTCCATCCGGCGCCGACAGCAATACCGCTCACCTTCGCGACCGTCGGCATCGGCAGTTCGTGCAGCAGCAACGCCACATCGGTCAATGCCCGCATGCGATAGACCGGATGTCCGTTATCGGGCACCGAAATGTCCGCGCCGGAACAGAAAGCACCACCGGCCCCGGTGAGCACCAGTGCTCGCACGGAGCGATCGACCGCGGCGGCCCGCAGCGCATCCGCCAGCGCCTGCCACAGTTCGGCATCGATCGCGTTCTTGCGATGTGGCCTGTTCAGGGTCAAGGTTCGGACGCCGTCACGATCCTCGGTCAGCAGCGACCTCAGCATGCCCGCTCCGCGGGTTGGCGATATGCCGGACCGATTGCACCCGCCGCGCGAAGTTCGTCGATTTCCGCACCGCCGCAGCCGATCTCGGACAGCACGGCGTCGGTGTGCTCGCCGAGACCGGGAACCGCCCCCATGGGCGGATCGAAACCGTCGACAATGGCCGGTGGCAGCAGCGACGGGATCGGGCCGGATGGGGTGTCGATGCTGCGCCAGCGATCGCGGGCCGACAGTTGCGGGTGGGCGATAACCTCGCTGGGCAGGTTATAGCGGGAGTTGCCGATCCCGGCGGCGTCGGCGAGTTCCTGAATCCGCGCGAGATCGTGTCGGGCGCACCAGGATCCGATGGCCTCGTCGAGGATGTCGCGCCGCTTACAGCGGTCCGGATTGGTGCGCAGGCCCTCGTCGTCGGCCAGGTCGGGACGGTCGATGATGTCGCGGGCCAGCCGCTGCCACTCCCGATCGTTGGTGGTGCCAATCACCACGGTCTGTCCGTCCGCGGTTCGGTAGGCGCCATAGGGCGCGACCGCCGCCGAGCTCATACCCAGCGGTTGCATATCGATTCCGGAGTGCCTGGCGTAGGTGAGGTGATAGCCCATCACGTCGGCCATGGTGTCGAACAGGCTGACCGCGATCGTCGCGCCCGCATCGGATCCTCGACGCTGCCGTCCGCACATCGATGCCAGAATCGACAGCGCCGCATACTGTCCTGTGATGACATCGGCCATCGGCGGGCCCGGTTTCGCCGGGGCATCCGGATACCCGGTGACCGCGCACACCCCCGATTCGGCCTGCACCAGCAGGTCGTAGGCGCGCTTGTGCGACAGCGGCCCACCCGAGCCGAAACCGTCGATGGATACCGCGATCAGATCCGGATGCCGCTCGGCCAGATCCGCCGGTGCGAGACCGAGCCGGTCGGTCGCACCCGGCGCCAGATTCGATACCAGTACCTCGGCACGATCCAGCAAACGATGCAGAATCGCCACGCCCGCAGGCTTTTTCAGATCCAGCGTCACCGATTCCTTGCCGCGGTTAACCCAGACGAAATGCGCCGCCTGCCCCTCGACCACATCGTCGTAATACCGGGCGAAGTCGCCGCCGTCCGGATTTTCGATCTTGATCACCCGGGCACCGAAATCGGCGAGTGTGCGAGTGCACATCGGCGCCGACACCGCCTGTTCCAGGGCGACGACGGTAATCCCCGCCAACGGTCCCGCCTGCGCCGTACCCGGCATCACATCACCATGCCGCCGTCCACCGGCAGCACCTGCCCGGTGACGAACGAGGCGGCATCGGAGGCGAGGAAGACGAAGGCACCGGCCACCTCCGCCGGATCGGCCCAGCGCCGCAACGGAATTCGGTTCAACATCTGCGCCGCGAACTTGTCGCCGGTGCGAATGGTCTCGGTCATCGGCGTGGCAGCCAACGGCGCGAGCGCGTTCACCAGGATGTTCTTGCGCGCCAATTCGCGAGCCAGGGATTTGGTGATGCCGATGATGGCCGCCTTGGCCGCGGAGTAGTTGACCTGCCCCAGCGTGCCGACCAGCCCGGCCGACGAGGTGACGTTGATGATGCGCCCGGTGCCGTCGGTCGGCAGATACGGCAAGGCAGCCTGCGAGCAGTTGAAGGTGCCCAGCGTGTGGATCTCGAACAGTCGCCGCATCGAGTCGACGCTGGTATCGGCGAACATGTGCGGATCGGTGACACCGGCGTTGTTCACCACGATATGCAGTGTGCCGCCAGCCAATTCGGCCGCCTTGGCCGCCGCGGCGTCGGCGGCCGCCCGATCGGACACGTCGAGGGCGAAACTCGCCGCGCTACCACCGTTTCCGGTGATCTTCTCGGCGACGGCCGCGGCCGCATCCGCATCGCGGTCGGTGACCAGCACTGCGGCCCCCTGCGCCGCGAGGGCATGTGCCACCGCGGAGCCGATACCGCCTGCCGCGCCGGTGACCATCGCGGCCCGCCCGGTCAGCTCGAAAAGTTCGTTCCTGGCTGCCATTCGGTAAGTTCCTGCCTCTGCTAATAGCTTCTGGGTAGGCCCAGCGTGTGGGAGCCCAGGTAGTTGAGAATCATTTCCTGGCTGATCGGGGCGATCCGCATAACACGGGACTCCCGGAAATAGCGGGACACGTTGTATTCCTCGGCGTAACCCATGCCGCCGTGGGTCTGCAGCGCCCGGTCGGCCGCGGTGAATCCCGCGTCGGCGCACAGATATTTGGCGGTATTCGCCTCACGTCCGCACGATTTGCCGTTGTCGTAGAGCCAGGTTGCCTTGCGCAGCACCAATTCCGCGGCATCCAGGTGGGCCAGCGAATCGGCCAGCGGAAATTGAATGCCCTGGTTCATGCCGATCGGCCTGCCGAACACCACTCGCTCCTTGGCGTATTTCGTGGCCCGGTCGAGTGCGACTCGGCCCAGTCCGAGTGCCTCGGCGGCGATCAGCATGCGCTCGGGATTCAGGCCGTCGAGCAGATAGCTGAATCCCTTGCCCTCCTCCCCCACGCGATCCTCGACCGGGATATGCAGCCCGTCGATGAATACCTCGTTGGAGGTGACGGCATTGCGGCCCATCTTCGCGATCGGCCGGATATCGACGTGTGCGCGATCGATGTCGGTCAGGAACAGCGTCATGCCGTCGGTCTTCTTGGTGACCTCGTCGTAGCGCTGGGTGCGGGTCAGCAGCAGGATCTTCTCCGACTCCATCGCCTTGGAGATCCATACTTTGCGGCCGTTGACGACATAGTGGTCGCCATCGCGACGCGCGAAGGTGGTGATGTGGGTAGTGTCCAGGCCCGCACCGGGTTCGGTGACGCCGAAGCAGACGTGTAGATCACCGGTTGCGATGCGCGGCAGCGTCCGCTGTTTCAACTCCGCGGATCCGTGCACGATCACCGGATGCATGCCGAAGATCGACATGTGGATCGAGCTCGCGGCATTCATACCGCCGCCCGATCGTGACACCTCCTCGGCCAGCAGTGTGGCCTCGGTGATGCCCAACCCGTGTCCGCCGTATTCCTCCGGGATCGTGATGCCGAGCCAGCCGCCCTCGGCGATGGCGTTATAGAACTCCGTCGGGAATTGGTGCGCCTGATCCTTTTCCATCCAGTACTGGTCGTCGAATTTGCGGCACAGTTCGGCGACCGTGCTGCGGATCAGTTGCTGATCCTCGGTGAGTTCGAAATTCATGCCTCCGAGGTTCGTGTCGTCGTGCACGGGGCAACCCCTTTCAGTCGGAGGCGGGCAGCGCTTTGGCGGCCTTCAAGGTCATCGCGGCTCCATCGCAGGTCAGTTGACCGGTGCCGGAGCTGGTGCACAGCAGCTCGACGGTTTCCGCGGCATCGACATAGCGTTTCCCGATCAGCGTGACCGCATCCGCCCCAGCCGATTTCGCGGGCGTGACCGAGGCCGCGGGCACCATGGGCGCACCACCGCACGCGATTTCCGGCCGAGCGTCGACGGGCGCCCGGACCACCACCACCCGCGTGCCGCATACGGTGCTGGCGAACTGGTCACCGGGACGAATCGGCGCCGTCATGGTGAATCTCCTTCCACTCGGGCTGACCCCTTGAGCCATCACGCTCTCGCTATCAGAAAACTATATTCTCATTATAGGAGAATCAACATCTGATCGGAAATGAGCATGACTGAGCAGCGACGAGCACGGGCGATCGCGATGACCGCCACCGAACGCGACGCCTTCCTACAGAGCCGGCCGATCTGCCGGGTAGCCACCATCGGCCCTGGCGGACATCCGCATACGAGCCCACTGTGGTTCGCCTGGGACGGCACAGCACTGTGGCTCAATTCGCTGGTGCGCAGCCAGCGGTGGACAGATATCACCCGCGATCCACGCATCAGCGCGATCGTCGACGACGGCGGAACCGACTTCCTGCAGCTGCGCGGCGTCGAACTGCGCGGCCGCGCCGAAGTGGTCGGCGAAACGCCGCGCACCGGCGCACCGGTCGAAGAGCTCACCGAACCGGAGCGGCTGTTCGCCGACAAGTACATGGGCGGGCAGCCATTTCGCTACGACGGCCGACACGGCTGGCTGCGGCTGACGCCGGACCACGTCATCAGCTGGGATTTCGCTCGGTTACAACGCCGACGTTGACTATCGCAGACGTCCATGGAAATCTAGTCTTCAGTTTTGGAGAATCTGATTCTCATGAGAGGAGGACAGGAGTGCGTCTGCCGCCGTTGCCCGCGGACCAATGGGACGACCGGACCCGCGATGCCTTCAAGACGTTGCTGCCGCGCGCGATCCGCAATGCGGAAGGGGCGGGCCCAGCGATGGGGCCGCTGGCCCGGCACCCAGACCTGACCGAGGCTTATCTCGGATTCAGCGTCTACTTGCTGTTCCGGTCCACACTGCCGCCCCGGGTGCGCGAGTTGACGATCCTGCGGGTCGCCCACCGGCGCGGCTGTGCCTACGAGTGGGCCCATCATCAGCAGTTCGGCCAGGAGGCCGGACTGACCCTCGACGAGATCGAGGCCGTCACCCGCGGTGAGGCCGCCGACGACTTCGACCGCCTCGTCCTCACCGCCGTCGACGAACTCGACGACAAATCCGAACTGTCCGACCAGACCTGGGCGGCACTTGCCGAACGACTCGATGAAAAGCAGCGCATGGACCTGGTTTTCACGGTCGGCGGCTACATCCTGCTGGCCATCGCGCTCAACACCTTCGGCGTACAGCCCGACCCTGAAAGGTAAATCCCTTGCCACACTTCACCAAACCGACGGCGGGCAGCTGGACGGAAAACTATCCCGAACTCGGCACCGAGGTCGTCGACTTCACCGACTCGACCGATCCCCAGTTCTACAAGGACGAGCAGGAAGCCATCTTCAAAAAGAGCTGGCTCAATGTCGGCCGCGTCGAGCGGCTGCCCCGTGTCGGCAGCTATTTCACCAGGGAGCTGGCCTGCGTCAACGCCTCGCTGGTCATCGTCAAGGACCACGATCAGCAGGTGCGGGCCTACTACAACATCTGCAGGCACCGCGGCAACAAACTGGTCTGGGACGACTACCCCGGCGAGGAGACCGCCGGGAGCTGCCGACAGTTCACCTGCAAATATCACGCCTGGCGCTACAGCCTCGAGGGCGAGGCCACCTTCGTCCAGCAGGAGAAGGAGTTCTTCGACCTCGATAAGAGCAAGTTCGGGCTCAAGGCCGTGCGCTGCGAGGTGTGGGAAGGCTTCATCTTCGTCAACCTCGACGACAACGCCCAGCCGTTGCAGGGATATCTCGGCGCATGGGCAAAAGGCCTGGAGGGCTACCCCTTCCACGAGATGACCGAGGTCTACAGCTACAAGGCCGAGATCGGCAGCAACTGGAAACTGTTCATCGATGCCTTCGCCGAGTTCTACCACGCGCCGGTGCTGCATATGAAGCAGGCGGTCAAGGACGAGGCCGACAAGCTGCTCAATGTCGGCTTCGAGGCACTGCACTACGAATGCTGGACCCCGCACTCGATGGTGTCCTCGTGGGGCGGTATGGCCCCGCCGAAGGACATCAATATGGTCAAGCCGATCGAGCGGGAGCTGCGCAGCGGCCTGTTCGGTCCATGGGAACGGCCCGATATCGAGGGCCTGGATCCGCTGCCGTCAGGTGTCAACCCCGCCGGCCACAAGGCTTGGGGCGTCGACGAATTCGAGGTCTTCCCCAACTTCGGCATCCTGATCTGGGCGCCGGGTTGGTATCTGACCTACCACTACTGGCCGACCGCGGTGAACAAGCACATCTTCGAGGCGAACCTGTACTTCGTGCCGTCGAAGAGCGCCCGGGAACGGCTCGGCAAGGAACTGGCGGCGGTCACATTCAAGGAATACGCGCTGCAGGACGCCAACACCCTCGAAGCGACCCAGACCATGCTCGAGACCGGTGTGATCACCGAATTCCCGCTCAACGACCAGGAGGTGCTGCTGCGCCACCTGCACCTCACCGTCCAGAAGATCGTCAAGGAGTACCGCGATGCCCGAAACAACTGAGAAGGCGCTGCCCGCCGAATTCGCCGACCTGGACCGGTTTTCGGGCTGGATCCTGGCCACCGAGCCCGAGCGTTACGCCAAGCGGCTGGCCTCCTCGATGGCGGAGATGCAGGACCTCTACGACACCGTCTTCCCACGCCTGCAGGCGGCGCTGGACTACTGCGACAAGTTCGAGTTGTCCGAGCTGCCCGATGATGCCCGGCACCTATTCCACCTGCTCCAGTCGCTGGTGATGGTGTCGTTCCCGATCGAGGTGTGGAAGCAGCCGCGGGTGCCCGACTCCGGCGCCGCCTACCTCGACGTCATCAAGGAGCCGGTGGTTTAACCATGCTGACACTGAAGGCGGCCGGTCTACTCGATATCGACACCGGCGAGATGATCCGACCCGGCATCGTTCGCATCGACGGCGATCGGATCGTCGGCCTCGGCGCGGGCGGGGACGACACCGACGAGGTCATCGATCTCGGTGATGTCGTGCTGCTGCCCGGCCTGATGGATATGGAGGTCAACCTCCTCATGGGCGGTCGCGGCGAGACCGGCCTGGCCTCCAGTGTGAAAGACGATCCCGCACTGCGCATGCTGCGTGCGGTGGGCAATGCCCGCCGCACGCTGCGGGCCGGTTTCACCACCGTGCGCAACCTCGGACTGTTCGTGAAGACCGGCGGCTACCTGCTGGATGTCGCGCTCGGCAAGGCGATCGACGCGGGCTGGATCGAGGGCCCGCGCGTCGTCCCGGCAGGACATGCGATCACGCCCACCGGGGGCCACCTGGATCCGACCATGTTCTCCGCCTTCGCGCCCGACGTGCTGAAGCTGACCCTCGAGGAGGGCATCGCCAACGGCGTCGACGAGGTGCGCAAGGCGGTGCGGTACCAGATCAAGCACGGCGCGCAGCTGATCAAGATCTGTGTCTCCGGTGGCGTCATGTCACTCACCGGAGCTCCTGGGGCACAACACTATTCGGACGAAGAGCTGCGTGCGATCGTCGATGAGGCGCACCGGCGCGGGCTCAAGGTCGCCGCCCACACGCACGGGGCGGAGGCGGTCAAACATGCCGTCGACGCCGGAATCGACTGCATCGAGCACGGCTTCCTCATCGACGACGAGGCGATCAAGATGATGGTGGCGGCGGGCACCTGGTTGGTGCCGACCACCCGGCTCGCCGATGCGATGGATGTGTCCAAGGCGGATCCGGCCTTGCAAGCCAAGGCCGCCGAGATGTTCCCGAAGGCCCGCACCTCGGTCCGGGCGGCCTACGAGGCCGGAGTGAAGATCGCCGTCGGCACGGACGCGCCGGCGATCCCGCACGGCCGCAACGCCGACGAATTGGTGGCACTGGTCGAGCGCGGTATGAGCCCGATCGACGTCCTGCGGGCGGCCACGGTGCGCGCGGCCGAATTGATCGATGTCACCGACCGCGGGCGGCTGGCCGAGGGACAGCTGGCCGACATCATCGGCGTGCCGGGAGATCCGTTGCGCGACATCACCGTCACCCAGAACGTGCGGTTCGTCATGAAAGGCGGCAAGGTACATGTCCAGAAATGACGATCTGCTGGAGATCCAGCAGCTGCTGGCCCGCTATGCAGTGACGATCACCAAGGGCGATATCGATGGTCTGCTCGCGGTATTCACCCCCGACGGCACCTACAGCGCATTCGGTGACACCTACACCCTCGATCTGTTCCCGGATCTGGTCGCGGCCGCGCCGAAGGGGCTATTCCTCACGGGCACACCGGTTCTCGATATCGACGGGGACACCGCCGCGGGCACCCAGCCGCTGTGCTTCATCGACCACAGCAACCACGATATGCGCATCGGCTACTACACCGACAGCATCGTGCGGACCGAGGACGGATGGCGGCTGAAGACGCGCCGAATGACCTTCATTCGCCGCAGCGGCGTGCACGATTCGGGCATCCCACACGCCTTCGAGAACACCCGCGGATGACCATGGACGTGTCCGAATTCCGGTCCGGTGTGCGGACCTGGCTGGACGAGCACGATCTGTCCCCCGGTCCGGATCATTCGCTGGACGGTCAGGTCGCGCAATTGGCCCGCGTGCGCCGGGCCCTCTACGACGCGGACTGGATGCGCTACGGCTGGCCCGCCGCGGTCGGCGGTCTCGGTGGGCCCGCAATGCTCCGCGCGATTCTCGGTGAGGAGGTCGCCACCCGGGATCTGGCCGAGCCCGGACTCTATTCGATGGTCGAAGTCCTTGCGCCCACAATGATTTCATACGCGCGCCCGGACCTGGCCGCGGAAATGGTGCCATTGCTGCTGTCGGGCCGCGAACAGTGGTGCCAGGGCTTCTCGGAGCCGGGTTCGGGCAGCGACCTCGCCTCGCTGACGACGAAAGCCGTTGCGCGTGGCGATGATTGGGTGGTCAACGGCCAGAAGGTGTGGACCAGCCTCGCCCAGTATTCGGCGCGCTGCGTCCTGCTGACCCGCACGGCCCCCGGGCACGACGGGATCACCGCGTTCTTCCTCGACATGGACTCCCCCGGCATCACGGTGCGTCCGCTGCGCACCATGCACGGTGTCGACGAATTCGCGGAGGTGTACTTCGACGATGTCGTGGTGCCCGGTGACCGCATGCTCGGACAGCCCGGCGACGGCTGGCGGGTCGCGATGGATCTGCTCCCGCACGAGCGCTCCACCTGCTTCTGGCACCGCGGCGCTTATCTTTTCACCCGGCTCGACCGATTGGCGGCGGCGGCCACGGTGGCCGACGATGCCGACCTCGGTGCCGCTTATCTGGCGTTGCATACGTTGCGCTGCCGCTCCCGGCTTACCCAGCAGCGACTGGCGGCCGGTGCGCACCTCGGACCGGAAACCTCGATCGACAAGGTGCTGCTGGCCAGCGCCGAACAGCAACTGTTCGACACCATTCGCGACGTGCTGCCCGGCTCGGTGGAGCTCACCGATCCCGAATTGCGCACCGAATTCCTCTATTCACGCGCGGCCACCATCTACGGCGGAACGGCCGAGATCCAGCGCAACATCATCGCGCGCCGTCTGCTCGACCTGGGCAAGGAGTAAGCCGTGACCGGCATCGATACCGATACTGCCGAGCTCGAACTGCTCACCGACACGCTGCGTAAGACGATGACGGCGTCGTCGGGTCAGCAACTCGATCAGGCGCTGACCGACCTCGGTTGGCCCGACCTACTCACCGCAATGCCGGACGTAGCAATACCTTTGGTGTTCCGCCTGCTGGGCGAGACCGGCGCGCACGCGCCACTGCTCAACGACGTCATCGCCCACGCCACCGGTACGCCGCTCGGCACCGCGCACCCGCTGCCGTTCGCGGGCGGGTCGTGGGTGGTCTGGGAACGCACCGATCGTCCCGGCACCACGGTGGACGAGGAACTCCCCCTGCACTCGGTACGGACCGGAGCCGCTGGCGGGGTGGCTGCCGGTCGTCGCGCCCTGGCCTGGTGGCTGCTCGGCTGTAGCCGCGCCATGCTGGCGCTGGCCCGCCGACATGCCCTGGACCGCAAGCAATTCGGGCGTCCCGTCGCATCGTTCCAAGCGATCCGCCACCGCCTCGCCGAGACGCTGGTCGCCATCGAAGGCGCCGAGGCCACACTGACGGCCGCCGACGACGAGTTCGGCGCCCTGCTGGCCAAAGCCGCCGCCGGGCGCGCCGCATTGATCGCGGCTCGACACTGTCAGCAGACACTCGGCGGTATCGGCTTCACCGCCGAACACGACCTACAGCGGCATATCCGCCGTGTCCTGATTCTGGACGGATTGCTCGGCAGCACAAGGGAACTCACCCGTGAGGCGGGCACCCGCATCCGCACTACCGGCGCGGCACCGCGCCTGGTTCATCTGTAAACCAATCCCCCGAGGCACCTGCCATGAAATTCGCTCCAACCGCGATCGGCTATCTCCGCAGCGATGTATCCGGAATACGGCAAGGGTGGGACGAAACCCAGATCCGGAGCCTAGCCGGACGTCTCGGCTACAACCTCACCAAAACCGTTGCCTTCAGCGCCAAGACCGACAATCCAATGGCGCAACTCGTCGCGCTGGCTCGCAAGATGAACGCGGATGCGGTGATCGCACCGGGTCTGCCTCATTTCGGAGGTGCGATACCGCGCGAACTGGACCAGGTCACAGCCGTGATCACCGTTATCGAGCACACTGGGCGCGTGACGTCCAGCTAGAGCCGATCAGGTCCCCTTCCCGGTCGTGCTCTCGCGTCGGCGTCAGCCGGACTGGGCTCGCCGTTCAAGGGCTGCTGATATCAAGGCACGCGCAGTGTTGCCCGTCACGGATTGCTTCGCCAGGACGTTGAATGTGCGCCCGTATGTGGCGACCTCCCGTGGCTGGGTAATCGTGAGTTCGGCTGTCACGTTCTCGACCATCACTGTGCGATCGTCGAAAATGATGAAGTTCGATATTGGTACTTGGTAGCGGGTTTCGGCGGGCACGATCCCGAACAGCACCCGCGACATGCCCAGCACCGCAAGGAG
The DNA here is from genome assembly GCF_040674755.1 of Nocardia sp. NPDC049737. NCBI lineage: Bacteria > Bacillati > Actinomycetota > Actinomycetes > Mycobacteriales > Nocardiaceae > Nocardia > Nocardia sp. NPDC049737. Next base: position 349,341 of record NZ_JBFANH010000005.1, read on the forward strand.
GCGATCCAGTTGTCCAGTCATGATCCGGTCATCGCCGACAGTCGTCCGTAGCGCCTGTTCTCCGATCACGAAGTGAAACCGATGCTTTCGCGTATACAGGATCTGCTGACGTTCCATCCGCTTCGATACGCCCTCTTCGAGGTCATTCGGTATGCCCTGGAACTCGATCACATTGCGCATGATCTCTTCCGCATACTCGGCAGTCTGCAACAAGCCCGGGATCAGAACCGGCTCATACCAACGCATCAGCTGCGTCTCAGCTTCCAACTTGATCGAATGCTGCTGCCGCCGTTTCGTGCCGGTTCCAAGCACTCGGCGCCACTCCAGATATGACGCCTCCATGTTGCGGACGGTCGCGATGAGATCCGGCACCTGGTCCATGGAGTTTGTGTGCTCGCACCAGGTGCGAACGTCGGCATCGGTGGGTTTGGTCTTCCCGTACTCGATCTTCGACACCTTGGTTTGGTGCCAGCCTGCGAGGTGGGCGAGTTCCGTACCGGTGAGCCCCGAGTTGAGTCGAAGCTCCCGGAGTCGGCCTCCGAGAGCTTCGCGCAGTTGGTGAAGCGAATCACTCACTGGTTGGGGTACTCCGCGAGAGGGGTAGCGAGCGCCCAGACACGCTCTTTCACGGCTCGGCAGTACTCGACCATCCAAGGATCGCTCGTGACTGCGCCACCGACCCAACGGCCCGACGGCTCGAAGATCGTGTACGCCAGCACCGCGTTATCGAACAACCACCAGTCATCCACGGTCAACTCGGCCGAATCGATCAAGTGCCGCGGCAGGTAGCGAACGTCCTCGCCAGCTTCGGCATTGAACCGTGCCACTGCCTTCGCGAAGCGCGTGTACTCGGTGTGAGGTTCGGTCACCACGCGGGCACGGTTCACGGCCACACCGCGACTGGTCACGTCCCGCACGTGGTCGAGCCATGGTCGGAACCATGCGTAGTCGTCGGGTTCGTCCTGAAGGAATTTCCGGAACGGCTCGGACTCCTCTGGAGTCTCGTAGATGTCCTGAACTTCCAGGTGGAACGCCTCCCGCTGGCAGGAGTGGAATAGGCGGTTGAACGCCTCATCCCGCACGAGTTGCACCGTAGAAAGTCCTCTCTGCCTTCGGAACCTCGATGCATGTTTCGTCGTCGTAGATGTCCAGTCCCCCGAGTACGTCCGGGTCGGTGATCGGGATCCCGTCGAGAATGAATGTGCCGCGGCCGGTGTCGGTCATCGGCGCCCCGACGAACGTGTCCGGGAGCGCGAAACCGAGCAACAGGTGTGGGATCTCGACGGTTCCGGCTGAATCGGTTTTCCATCCTTGTACAACGTAGGTGTGTTGGTCGGTGGCGTAGAGGCTGGGGCATCCGCCGCCAGTGGTTCCGCCCTTGCCGAGAAACTGTAACCGCATGGCCTGGCTCTCCAATCGCTGTATGCGTACCTATGCTCACGCAGATTCCATACTCCTCTCCAAATGCCACCTGTAAAGAGGAACGATCGAATCAGAGCATTTTCGAGCATGAGCCTGGACGAGCATGCTCCCGGCTTCTTACCGTTCAAGCCCAGGCACTCGGCGCCGGGGTGATGCCTACGGGCCCTCGGCGCCGGGCGGCCTGCCAACCCGAACGAACACCGAGGCGGTACAGCCAATGCCGTTCATGCCTAATTCAAAACTGCCACAACGCGATCCCCTGGTCGGCCCGCCCGCGCCCTATAGCGGCGCACCGGCCGAAAAGATCGAACTTTTCGCGGGCGCGGTAGCCCAGTGGGCAGATCAGTCCTTGCTCGCACAGTCGTCCCGGTGCTGGGCAGAGCATGAACCACCCGAGGGGATGCGTCATGGCGCTCACTGAGCCACAGGCCAAAGTGTTAGCAGCACTGGCCATTCTGGAGCCCACGCACGCGCTGACCGTGCGCGAACTGTGCGGCCACGCTGGTCGCGCCGAGGCCGCTACACGTGCAGCGCTGCAAGGGCTCGCCGATTCCGGTCTCGCCCACGGTTCCCGCACACTCCCGGTCGGGTGGCGGATCTCCGACCGCGGGCGATCGCTGATCAAGGCACCGCCATACCGAGAATTCCTGCCGCGCAACGGCGCTGACACTGTGAGCACGAATAAGCCAAGCCAGTGAGGGCGAAACCAACCGCGATCGGATACCTGCGCACCGACGTATCCGGAAGCTCACAAACATGGGACGAAATCCAGATTCGCAGTCTCGCAAAGCGGTACGGCTACGACCTCGCCAAGACCGTGACGTTCAGCGCACAGACCGAACACCCACTGAGTCGGTTGCTGACCGTGGTCCAGCGCATGGATGTGGACGCGGTGATCACCCCCAACCTCGAGCACCTCGGCGGCGCGGTGCCGCCTGCCCTCATCCGAGTCTGCGAGATCAACACCATCTCGCCCGAGGCGACATACGCGCCGCACGCCCGGTTCCGGTTTGTCGATATGAACGGCGTCTGCTCCACAGCAACGCCGCTGGAAAGGAGGTGACTCAACATGGTGGCACGAGTTGAGGATCCAGGCCCGGACGGCAACAACCACGACAACTGGAATCAAGACCCGCGCGAAGACCGAGGCGAGGACGTAATTCGGCCGTGGGGGCGATAACCGCCGCGGAGTCACGAGTAGCAGCTTTGAACAACAAGAAGCGGCCCGACCCTAATGCGTGAAGGCCGGGCTGCCTTCTAGCAACCCCTGATGGAGAAAATAAATGAAGATCATCAGAGCCGCTCTCACAGCGTGCGCGATCACCGCATCGATGTTCGGTGCGATCACTCCGCCAACCGCCGCGGCACCGACACCGGTCAACGGGCCGTGCCTGTTCGGGCACGTCGATCCCAACAACGCCAACAGCGCGTGCAAAGGCAGCGACTCCGCGAACTGGCCGGAATCAGAGGCGAATCCGGACGGAAGTCCGAAACTGTCGTGTTCCCGGTGGCCGGCCACCGGCTCAACAAGGGAGCTGGTGTCGCGCGAGAGCTGCGACGCATGGGTATCGATCTGGACCAGATCACTGCATAGCTGAGGGCAACGATGGATAGCGAGCGCTTCCGCGCGGTCCGCAATCGTGCTCGCTTCCTCGATGGGCGGGTCGTCGAACATTCCCTGATGGCCGTGTGGTGACCGAGTATCCGGACGGCACGATTACTGAGCACCGCGAGTAGGTCGACTCACCAAAACCGTTGCCTCCAGCGCCAAAACCGACGATCCGGTGGCAGAACTGGTCGCCCTGGCCCGAAAACGCGGACGCGGTGATCGCAACAGCAAGTCCGCGCTTTTCTACTACGAGACCGGAAAGCGCTCACTGACACCCGATGTCATAGCGTGGTACGAAAGGCGTTTTGGTGGCATCCAAGACCCGGTAGCAACCTTGCTCAACCTCGGAAGGGCTGATGTGGAACGGCGCTCTTTTCTACGTGTCGGGTACTCCACAGCTATCAGCGCGTCCGTGCTACTTCCCGGATGGCTCGACGGGGCAGCGTCAATCGGACCGAGAAAAGACGCGGCCCTCCGTCATGTGGGCCAAGCCGACGTAACCGCAGTGCGAGACGTGATGTCGCTGTTCTCCCAGATCGACCAACGGCTCGGAGGTGGTCATGGACGAACGGCTGTTGCCCAATATCTGACCAACGAGGTAACCAGCTATCTGAACGGCTCCTTCGCCAGCGAAGCTGTGCGACGTGAAATGTTCACAGCGGCCGGCGAATTGGCGTATCTGGCTGGGTGGATGGCGTTCGACAACGACGAACACGCAGTGGCACAGCGCTACTTCACCACCGCGACAAAACTTTCCGTCGAAGCAAACGATGGCCCACTGACGGGGCACGTGCTGCGGGCCATGGCACACCAAGCCGTCGACCTCGGCCACCCCCAACAAGGGCTCCAACTCGCCGAAGCATCAGTGAGCGGCAACCGCTACCGAGCCGCTTGCCCACGTGAGCGCGCGCTCCTGAAGGTTGTGCACGCCAAAGCATTGAGCGCAGCCGGTCAGAAAGCCGAGTCCGCAAAAGCCCTGCTCCAAGCCGAGCGCGACCTCACAGCCGCTACCGACTCCGATCATGAGCCCGCTCGGGTCTTCTTCTTCTCCGAAGCGAGCCTTGCTCACGAAACCGCTTGCGCACTACGCGATTCGGGCGACCTAGCCGGCGCCGCCGACCAATTCCAGCTCAGCGTCCGCAAACGCAAAGCCACGACGTTCACCCGAACCCACGCGGTAACCCTTGGCTACCTCGGCACCGTGCAGGCCCGCAGCAGCGAACTCGAGCAGGCATGCACCACATGGACATCCGCGCTCAACGCAATGGACGGCGTCCAGTCAGGTCGCACCCGCAAGATTGCCCGCGACATACGCGCAACCGTGGCACCGTATCGACAGGTCGCGGGAGCCAGCGAGATCGATCAGCGCGCTGCGGACTACCTAGCCGCCAGCGGAATGTAGAACAGGGGTCAAATGGCAGACGAAGTGTTCGAAGTTACGCCGATCGCACACGTGGTCGGCGGTCGTCGCGAACCCACAGATGATCACTGGGGAGGTACCGAGGCGATCATCCGCATAGATGACCCGCGGTTCACCGAAGAGTCCGTGCAAGGACTGGACGCGTTCAGCCACCTCGAAATCGTCTTCCGATTCCATTTGACCGATCCAACAGACCTGCACTTCGGTGCACGCAGCGCCCGCGACAACCCCGCATGGCCGGAGGTCGGCATCTTTGGGCACCGGAACATGCGGCGGGTCAACTGGCTCGGGGTTTCGCGTACTCGACTGCTTCGCGTAGACGGCTTGGATCTGCACGTAGCCGAGTTGGACGCGGTGGACGGCACACCCGTGCTGGACATCAAGCCGTGGTTCGCAGAGTTCGGGCCCGTGGACAGATTCACCAGGCTCCGTGGTCAACCGAGATGCTCAAAGACTATTTCTAGACGGGGCAAAGCAATAACCCTGACGTCCCCACAGTGACGCTACGCCGGTCTCTGCACGTGCTGAGTCCCCGTCGTGCCGGATTCGGTAACCCAACTCCGGTAGCCCCGCCAGCGTGCAGCCCGGAAAGCGTCGCGGATGGAGCAGGCTATTGCCGTTCGGTCACCGTCGCGATGACCGGGAACTTGGTGTTGAGGGTCAGCGCGGAGATCGGTGTGAGGTCCGGGTTGTCGATGGTCAGCTCGAACCGGCTGACTATGGTCGAGAGCGCCAGCTGCATCTCCATCATCGCGAATGCGTTGCCGATGCAGAGGTGTCCGCCCGCGCCGAAGGGCAGCCACAAGTTCCGGTCACGGCCGGCGACCGCGTCGGCGGCGAAGCGGTCCGGGTCGAAAGTATCGGGCCGGTCCCAACACTCGGGGTTTCGGTGCGCGTGGTAGAAGCTGTACATCAGCGGTGTGCCTGCCGGGATGTGGTAGCCCCCGATCTCATCGTCTTCGGCGGCGCGCCGCTGCCCCATCCATGCCGGCGGTTTGAGCCGCAACACCTCCTCGAGTACCTGCTTGCTGTAGGGCAGCGTGGGCAGGTCGGCCAGGGTGGCATGCCTGCCGGTCAAGGCGCTGTCAACGTCATCGCGCAGCCGCTGGTGCACCTCCGGATGCAGTTGCAACAGCAGTATGGCCGACGTCAATGCCGAGGAGCTGGTCTCGTGACCGGCGAAGAGCATGGTGACGACCTCGTCACGCAGTTCCAGGTCCGTGAGTTTCTCGTTGGTATCGGCGTCCGTGGAGTTGATGAGCATAGACAGCAGCCCACCGCTGCCGGAGTCGCGCAAGTCGTCGATCACCTTGTAGACGATGGCATCCATTTCGGCGATCCCGCGCCAGAAGCGGCGATGGCTGGGCGTCGGAAACTTCAAGGGAACCAAGGGCATTCGCACGAACTTCCCCAACTCGGCGTTCACCTTCTGCGTCGCGCGGGCGAAGCCGGTGACCTCCGGGCCGTTGGGATCCAATCCGAACAGCGCCCGCACCACGATTCGCAGCGTGAGGTGGCTCATCTGCTCACCGATGTCGACCGTCCGTCCGGCGCGGGCGTGTTCGGCCCATTCGTCACACATGGAGTCGATCTCGGCCACCATGATCTCGCTCAGCGCACTGATCTTCTTGTGGTGGAAGGCCGGTTGGACGAGGCGCCGGTTGCGTCTCCACCGGTTGTGGTCGGCGATGGTCGCCAGCCCTCGCCCCACGAACGGCTCGATGATGTCGTACATCTGGGTCTCGCGGGTGAAGTTCGCCATGCGTTCCTGCAAGACGTACTTGATGTGGTGGGGATGGGTGATCCCGACCATGCTCCCGTTGATCAGTTGGAACCGAAAGACGTCGCCGTGGTGGGTCATGGAGTCGGAGAGGAACGAGATCGGGTCGACGACAAAATGTTTGGTATTCCGGAGGCGGCCGGCGACCATCGGGGGCAGGCCGCTGACTGTGGAGGTGGAAGACATGACAATAAGTAGAACCGATCTCCTCGGATTCCGGCTGATTTTCAGTAGTTGTGACTGGAGGCCAACTCCCGCAACAGGTCCCGGCCGGCAAAGCGGCTGACGTTCTCATCGCAGGCGAAAGTGGCGCTTTCGTAACGGATTCCGATGGCAGCGCGCGCACAGCCTGACTACGGAACATACCATCGCGGCAAGCCCGGCCATTGCTCCGCTCTTGCTCGATCTGATCGCAAGCGCCCGGTAGCAACGCCGCCAGATCGGCAAGCGAGAGATCGTTCTCGCCGCCGACTGCTCGCCGCCTCGCCTATCTGCCGATTCGACACCGCCACCATCCGCATTCGGCGAAAAGCCATTCCGCCACAACCAGAATCAGCTCCCAGGTCGCCGTCACCCGCACACGCCGCAGTCGACCTACTGCATCTTTTGCTTCATCTCGTCCAGATGGGCCAGAATCGGCAGCCCGGCGTGGCTGAGCGCATTGCCGTGGCCGGTCTGGTGCACATCGAACACCGATTGGATGGCGGCATAGAAGCCCTGTATGTCCAGCGTTTGATTCACCGCGCGCTTGGCCTGACGCAGCCCGAACGGCGGCATTTCGGCGATCTGGGTTGCCAGCGCGGTGGTCTGCGCATCCAGCTCGGCGCGCGCCACCACCTTGTTCACCATGCCGACCTGCTCGGCCTCGCGCGCGGTGACCGGGCGCCCGGTGAACAGGATCTCCTTGGCCTTGCGCGGCCCCAATTCCCAAGTGTGCCCATGATATTCGACGCCGCCGATACCCATCAGCACGACCGGATCGGAGAAGAGCGCGTCCTCGGCGGCGACGATCAGATCGCACGGCCAACACAGCAGCAGCCCACCGGAGATGCAGCGCCCCTGCACCGCGGCGATGGATGGTTTCGGCACATTTCGCCAGCGCAGCGAATATTCCAGGTAGCGGCGCGATTCGACGTTGTAGATCATGTCCAGGGTGATCTTGTCCGGTAGCGGCCCGCCCGAGCGCAGATCATGACCGGAGGAGAAATGCTTGCCTTCGGCCCGCAAGACGATCACCGACACGTCATCGTCGGCCGCCGCCCGTGCCCATGCCGCATCGAGTTCGTCCAGCAGTTCACCGTTTTGGGCGTTCGCGACCTCGGGACGATTCAGGGTGATGGTCGCGATCTTATCGGCGACCCCGTAGAGAATATGCATACCGAACTCCGCTACCTGGGCAGTCCGAGCACCCGCTCGGCGACGATATTGCGCTGAATTTCGGAAGTGCCGCCGGCGATGGTTCCGGCGAAGCTGCGGACATACCGCTCGAACCAGCTGCTGATGAAATTGTCATTGTTCAGCGGATTGAACGGGGCGGTCATCGCCGGATGGATCAGCCCGTCGGAGCCCTGCGCGGACAGTGCCTGTTCCGAACCGTTCTGCACCGCCTCCGAACCGAGCAGTTTCAGCACCGACAGCGCGGCGACATCCTGTTGGCCCCGCGCCGCACGCGCCAGCGCCGCCGAACCGAGCAACCGCAGCGCCTGGGCATCCATGACCAGCGTCGCGTAACGGTCGCGGTCGAGGACGGTGCGCGGGTGGAAGTCCTCGATCAACTCCTGTAACCGGTCGGCGAAACTGAGCCACAGCAGCGTGCGCTCATGTCCGAGCGAACCATTGGCCACGCCCCAGCCGCCGTGCAGCGGGCCGACCAGGTTCTCGGCAGGCACTCGGACGTCGGAGAAGAACACCTCGTTGAAGTCCAGATCGTGTGGTCCACAGATGGAGGCGAACGGTCGCCGGGTCACGCCCGGAGTTTCGGTGGGGATCAGGAGCACGCTGATTCCCTTGTGCTTGGGCGCATCCGGATCGGTTCGCACGAATGTGAGCAGTACGTCGGCGTCGTGCGCGCCGGAGGTCCATACCTTCTGCCCATTCACCACGAAATGATCGCCGTCGCGCACGGCCCGGGTGCGCAGCCCGGCCAGATCCGAACCCGCACCCGGTTCGCTCATGCCGAGCGCCGCGGTGATCTCGGCACGCAAAATCCTTACCGCCCATTGCTTCTTCTGCTCCGCGCTGCCGAACGACAATAGCGAAGCGGCGATGATGCCGAGCCCCTGCGGATTGAAGCTGTGATAGATGCGCCGCTTGGACAGCTCCTCCAAATGCACGTACTGCTGCAGGATTCCGGCATTGCGGCCACCGAATTCCGGTGCGTTGCCGGGCAGCAACCAGCCGTGGTCGAACTGCACTCGCTGCCATTCCCGCGCCCACGGCGGGACCTCCGCGCTGGAGATCGGCCGATCCCGGGCGGCTACCGCCTCGTCGGGCATGAATTCAGTGAGGAAGGCGATGAATTCGGCCCGGAACTCCTCGACCTCGGTATCAAAAGTCAGTCGCACGGTACTCCTCGGCGATCAGCGCCCGGTGCTCGGCCGCGCCGCCGAGCAGCAGCTCACCGGCTTTGGCCCGCTTTAGCGCGAACTGCAGGTCGTTTTCCCAGGTAAAGCTCATGGCGCCGAATAACTGCATGCCCCTGCCGAACACCTGCGACTGACATTCGCCCGCCGCGGCCTTGGCCATCGACGCCGCCAGCCGCCGCCGCGGATCGTTCTCCCGGATCGTCATCGCCGCGAAATACGCTAGGGCGCGCGCTCTTTCGATCGCGACATGCATATCGACGGCCTTGTGTTTGACCGCCTGGAACGAGCCGATCGGCACGCCGAACTGCTGTCGGGTGCGCACATGCTCGAGCACCATGTCCAATACCCGTCGACACGCGCCGACCATGGTCAGCGCCAGTCCCGTCGTGGCCAGGTGACGCGCGGGCTCGGGATCGACGCGCAGGTAGCGATCGTCGGGAACCCGCACACCGGCGAAGCTCGCCTCGGCGACGTGCAGTACCGGATCGAACACTGTCGCCCGCCGCATGGTCACGTCGGCGGCGGGCACCACGAAGACACCGGCCTCGGTCACGACAGCCAACTGCCGCGCCCGATCGCCGTCGAGCACATGACGCGCGGTGCCGCTCAGCACCCAGCCATCCCGGTCTCGCACCGCCGACACCCCGTCGTACACTGCGGCACCCGGTTCACCAGAGCGCACGAAATCCGGTGCGAGCGGGGCGAATTGGGTCATGGTGGCGAGATATGGGGTGGGGTCGGTGGCCCGCCCCAACTCCTCGAGCACGATTGCCAGTTCCACCGCGTCGGCTGGAGCGGTCAGGTCCATCCATCCGAGCTCGATATAGGTGCGCCACAGTCCCTCCGGATCCGCGCCCTTATCGGCCACCTCGCGGATCAGCGTCGGCGGGCACTGTTTGGCGACCACCTCACGGACGGTTTGTTGCCACAGCAGTTGATCGGAGTCGAACTCCAAAAGCATCCGGCCTGCCTCCTTGCGCTCCGACACACTTCAGAACTGAGAATAACATTCTCCGCCATGGAAAGTAAGAGTCTCGCATTTGTTCACTGACACTGCGTCCAGCCAACACAGAGACAGCACGTTCTCCGGTACAGTGCATCCATGTTCTCTCCACATGACCGAGGACCGGAGCGCCGGTGACCAGCCCGAGCGAAGAGCCAGCCTGGAAGCAGCGCGCCGTCGAGCGCTCGTTACGGACCGCGAAACTGCGCGCCGAACAGCGCGTTCAGCGCTTCCTCGACGCGGCGCAGGCCATCATCACCGAGAAGGGCAGCACCGACTTCACCGTGCAGGAAGTCGTCGATCGTTCACGTCAGTCGCTGCGCAGTTTCTATCTGCAGTTCGACGGCAAGCACGAGCTGTTACTCGCCCTTTTCGAAGACGCGCTCGTGCGCACCGCCGATCAACTGCGCGCCGCCGCCGATGCCAAGGCCGATCCGCTGCAGCAGCTGCGGGTGACCGTCGAGCTGCTGTTCGAACTGTCCCGACCCGATCCGGCCGCACAGCGCCCGCTGTTCACCGACTTCGCGCCACAGCTGCTCGTCACGCATCCGGCGCAGGTCAAGGTCGCGCACGCACCGCTGCTCGCACTGTTCACCGAGCTGATGGAGCAGGCCAAAGACGCCGATCAGCTGCGTTCGGACGCGAATCCGCGGCGTACCGCGGCGATGGTCATGCAGACGGTCATGTTCATCGCGCAGTCCACCGGCGGCACTGACGAGGAGACCGTGCACCCGATCACCGCGACCGAAGTCTGGAACTTCTGCGCACACGGCTTCACCAAGGATTGAGAATATCATTCTCAACCACGAAGAGTTTCACTTACACTCGGGGGCATGCCCGACCTCTGGAATGATCTTCTCGGCTGTCTCGACCTGACCGCTCGGCCGTCCCTCGACGACGAATCCGTCTTCGAGGGACGCAATCAGCAGCTCGAGTACTACCGCGTTTTCGGCGGGCAATTGCTCGGCCAGTTCATCCGCGCGGCCGATCTGACCTGCCCGGAGAAATCGGTCAAGTCACTGCACGCATTGTTCCCGCGCGAAGGCCGAACCGATGAGCCGATCCGCTATCGGGTGCGCCGTCATCACGAGGGCCGTTCCTTCGCCACCGTCACCATCGTCGCCGAGCAGAGTTATGGGATCGTGGCCACCGCATCGGTGTCGCTGCACGCGGAGGCGGAGGGGCCCGAGCACCAGAGCGTACCCGCCGTGCCCGCATTGCTGAGCGCCGAGCACAAGGTGACGTGGGACTTGCTGCCCTGGGAAACCCGATCGGCCGTCGATCTCGACGACACCGCTTCGGGCCCACCGGAATTCGAGTTCTGGATGCGGACGCCGGACATCGATGCGCGGCTGGCCCCGGCCATAACTGCCTACGCCACCGATCTCAACCTCATCGGCACCGCACTGCGGCCAATCGACGGTGTATGCCAGCGCGGCAACGGCACCGCATTCCATTCGGCAGTGACCTCGCACAGCATCTGGTTCCATCGACCGTTCCGCACCGACGAGTGGCTGCTGCTGCGTCAGCACAGCCCGCTCATAGCGGGCAGCCGCTGTTTCGGCCGCGGCGATGTGCTGACCGACAACGGCCGGTTGGTCGCCTCGTACGCGCAGGAAGCCATGGTGCGCTTCCCCTCCGAGCTCGGGTGAAGACGTGGTCGTGAATCGAATGGGGATCAAGAGATCTGCCGACGCACCCGAAAACCGGCCGCACCGGGTGGTGCAGTGGGCCACCGGCACCATCGGCGCGCGCGCTCTGCGCGGTGTAGTCGAGCATCCGAAGATGGAGTTGGTCGGCCTGTTCGTGCACAGTGCGGACAAGGTGGGGCGCGATGCCGGTAAGTTCTGCGATATTCCGGCCACCGGTGTGCTGGCCACCGACGACATCGACCAGATCATCGAACTCGACGCGGACTGCGTGCTCTATATGCCGCTCGTGTTCGACGCGCAGGCGGTGATCCGCCTGCTGACATCGGGCACCAATGTGGTGACAACGTGCGGCCTGTTCCATCATCCGGCGAGCATGGATCCTGTTCTGCGCCAACATGTTCAGCAAGCCTGTGCACTCGGCGGCACCTCCATCCACAGCACCGGCAGTAGTCCGGGTTTCATCACCGAGGCGGTGCCGCTGGTGCTGTCCTCGATCCAGCGCCGACTGGACCGGCTGATGATCGACGAGTACGCGGATCTGTCGCAACGCGATTCACCCGCCATGCTATTCGACGTCATGGGTTTCGGGCGTCCACCAGGTGATTCCGACGCGGCCCGCGCGCAACATCTGGCCGCGAGTTTCGGACCGTCACTGCGGCTGGTCGGCGACGCACTCGGCCGGCCGCTGGATTCGATCGAGGCATACGGCTCGGTGGCGGTGGCACGCACAGTCACCCGGATTGCGGCGGGCACGATCGAGCAGGGAACCGTTGCAGCCCAACGCACTACGGTTTCGGGCCTGGTGGCAGGCGAACCGGTGCTGACCTTTCGCGCCAATTGGTATTGCACCACCGATATCGAGCCCGACTGGGACCTGCGCGATACCGGATGGCACATATCGGTGGTCGGTGACGCGCCACTGGAAGTCGACCTGCGCTTCCCGATTCCCTTGGAACAAATGGCGGCCGTATCCCCCGCCTATACCGCCAACCGTGCGGTCAATGCGATTCCCTCGGTCTGTGCCGCCGAGCCCGGGATCCGGTCGACGCTCGACTTACCGCACATCACGGCCGTTCTCGGCTGAACGGTCGTCGACTCCAGAGCCCATCGGCTCGGTATCTATTGTCGCAAGGGTAATTCGCGGTCATCAGCCAGTGATGTCGGCCAGCAGCGTGTCTACCCGGGCCCGCGCTCGCGTGGCCACGCCGTCGCCGGGAGCCACGTGGACACGGCCGGCTTCGATCGCGGCGATGGCGGACTCGGCGACCTCGCGCGGGGACAGGATTCCGCCGCGGGCGCCAGCGAGGGTGCGCATCGAGGGGGGCGCGCCCACCGGCAGTTCGATCGCACCCAGTGCGGCGGAATTCTGTCCGAGCGGGGTGTCGACCAGTCCCGGGCACAGCACGGTTGCGCCCAGCGCGGGGGCTGCCTGCTTCAGCTCGAGGTCGAGCGTCTCGGTCAGACCGACCACCGCGTGCATGGTGCCGGTGTAGGGCGTGCGGCCGGGCAGCGGTGCCAGACCACCGGAGGAGGCGGTGTTGAGGAAATGGCCGGCGCCCTGGTCGATGAGCAACGGCGCAAATGCCTTGACGCCGTGGACGACACCGAGGATCTTGATCCCGATCATCCGCTGCCAAGTGGCCGCGTCCTGCTCCCACAGCGGCGCGGCCGGGCACACCACACCGGCGTTATTGCAGACCAGATCCACCCGGCCGTAGGCATCCATGGCGCGCTCGGCCAGCGCGCGCACCGATGTCTCATCGCTCACGTCGGCCACTACGGCGGTGATCTCAGCGTCGTGCAATGCTGCCGCCGCCGCGATCAGGCCGTCCTCGCGGATATCGGAGATGACCAGCCGTACGCCGCGCGCGGCGAGCGCCTCGGCCAGGCCGTAGCCGATGCCGCTCGCACCGCCGGTGATCACAGCGACCTGTCCCTCACGTATCAGCATCGGGCTACTCCTCCTTGCCGGGTGGGGTCGAAACGCCGTCAGAGGCTGAGAACCGATGCCGCCGCGGTACCGGGTGCCCCATAGACCTGGGCGTAGCCGACTCGGGGATTACCCGGCACTTGACGCTCGCCCGCCTGGCCGCGCAACTGCAGCACCAGTTCGTAGACCTGTCGGATACCGGAGGCGCCGATGGGCTCGCCATTGGCGATGAGGCCGCCATCGGTGTTCACCGGCAGGCGGCCGCCGATCTCGGTCGCCCCCTCGGCGAGCAACTTCTCCTGGTCGCCGTCTGCGCAGAAACCGTTCTCGGCCATATGGATAACCTCCGCACCCGCGTCGGTGTCCTGGAGTTGGATCACGTCGACATCCTCGGGGCCGATTCCGGACGCCTCGAAGGCGGCCCGCGAGGCGTACACCGTCGGCGAGACGTCCTCGTCGATGGCCGCCCAGGTGCTGTGCACCTCGTACGCGCCGTAGCGACGCGTACGGATCGCGGTCGAGCGCAGGTATACCGGATTGCTGGTGTAGCGGTGCGCGATATCTCCGCGGCACATGATCACAGCCGCGGCACCCTCGTCGGGCGAGCAGAACATGAACTGCGTCAACGGATAGTTCAGCATCGTCGAGTTCAGGATCTGGTCTTCCGGAATCGGCTTGCGCCGGAAGGCGTTCGGATTGAGCGCGCCATTGCGGAAATTCTTGGCGGCGACCTTGGCCAGGGTGCGCTGGGAGATGCCGTGCTCGTGGATGTAGCGGTTCGCCTTGATCCCGAAGAACTGGGTGGTGACGAACTGTCCGTTCTCCGCATACCAAGCGGGCAACCCGAGCTTGGCCGGATCGTCGGTGAACGCGCCGCGGGGATGTTTGTCCATGCCGACCGCGATGCCGATGTCGTATCGTCCGGACCGGATCGCCTCCGCGGTCTGTTCGATCGAACTGGCCGCGGTGGCACAGGCATTGAACACATTGGTGAATGGGATTCCGGTGAGCCCGACGAGCCGGGTCACGGCATCGGGATTGCTGACCTCATAACTGCCGCCGAAGCCGAACTGGATGTCCTTCCATTCGACACCGGCGTCGGTCAGCGCCAATTGGATTGCGTCGGCGCCCATTTCGATGGCCGACTTGGCGAAGCGGCCGAACGGGTGCAGGCCGACGCCGATGATGGCAACGTCGTTCATGTCAATTCTCCTCGATAGCCGTACTTCAGGCCGGTGCGAAAGCGACCGTGACGACGTCGTTCCCGTCGTCGTCGACATAAAGGGGGACGAAGGCCAACTCGACATCCATCCCGAAGCGCAGCTCGGCCGGATCGGCCACGGTCAGCCGGGCCTCCACCCGTACGTCATCGCCCAGTTGCACCAGACCGATCCCGAACGACTCGAAACTCTCGGCAGACTCCTTGCCCGCGTACGGCAGTTTGGGGACGAAGCCCTGGGTGGTCCAGGCCACGAGAGTGCCGCGGCGGGGCAGCAGCCGTTCGGACATGTCGGGGCCGCTGCACCTGGGGCAGCGTGCTTGTTTGGGCCAGGTGACCGCGCTGCACGCGGCGCAGCGGCTGCCGATCAACTGCGGATTCTCCGCCGGCCACGTCGAGACATCGGGCGCGAGGGCCTTTGCCATGCCGTCCTCCATCAGATGGAAATGTCATTCTCATAAGATGTATACGCTATTTCCGGCGAAATGCGAACCAGTCGCTCCGCTGCGGTGTAGGCGTCCAACTGTCCGGCCGCGACCGAGTCCGCCAATGCCGCCAACGCCGGATCGGTCCGCAAGCGGGTCTGCGCCAGCGACAGGATCTGCGCGCGTGCCCGCGCGGTCCGCCGGTCGAGGGTGTCGGCGCGGTGGTGCGCGTCGATCGCGGCCACCAGCTCGGTGACCCCGACGCCCTTGGCCGCGACCAGGGCGAGGATCGGGGCGTCCGACTCCTGATGCAGGTCCCGTACCGTCTGGTCGGCGCCCTCCCGGTCGGCCTTATTGACGACCAGGATGTCGGCGACCTCGAGCAGACCTGCCTTCGCGGCCTGAATCGCGTCTCCCGCACCGGGATTCAGAATCACCAGGGTGGGGTCGGCGATCGCGGCGATATCGATCTCGGACTGCCCGACACCGACGGTCTCGAGCAGGATCAGCTGGTGGCCGAGCGTCCCGAGCAGGCGGATGGCGGCGGGCACCGCTGCCGCGAGACCGCCCAGATGGCCGCGCGTGGCCACCGAGCGGATCAGGACGTCGGGATCATTGATGTGCTGCGCCATCCGAATTCGATCACCCAGCAGCGCACCGCCGCTGTACGGCGAGGACGGATCGACCGCGAGCACCGCCACCCGCAGGCCCTGCTCTCGGTAGGCGGCCACCAGTGCCGCGATCGTGGTCGACTTCCCCGCGCCCGGAGGGCCGGTGACTCCAATGACCCGAACCGGGGCCGCGTCGAGCAACGCGAGCACCTCGTCGCGCTGTGGTCCCTCGACCGCGCTCAGCAACCGCCCCGTGGCCCGCACCGATCCGGCCCGCGCGGCGGCGATGAGCTCCGCAATGGTTCCCACGCGCTAGGGAGCCGGAACCTCGATGACGGTGGCCGATCCCATCCCGCCACCCGCGCACAGCGCCGCGATTCCGAAACCGCCGCCGCGACGGCGCAATTCGTGCACCAGCGTGACGATCATCCTGGCTCCGGTGGCAGCGACCGGATGGCCGAGCGAGCATCCGCTGCCGCTGAAGTTGACCCGATCGGGATCGATATCGAGGGCCTTGGTCGCCGCGATCGGCACCGAGGCGAACGCCTCGTTGATCTCGTACAGACTCACCTCCGACAGCGAAATACCCGCCCGCGCAACCGCCTTGGTAATCGCCTCGATCGGTGCCAGCCCGGTGTCGTGCGGATCGACGCCGACCGAGGCCCACCCGCGGATGATGCCGAGTGCGGGCAATCCGAGCCGGTCACTGGCAATGGTCAAGGCCGCGGCACCGTCATTGGAGCCCGACGCATTGCCCGCGGTGATGCTGAAGCCCTCGATCTCCGGGTGCAGCACCTTCAATCCGGCCAGCTTTTCCAGACTGGTGTCCCTGCGCGGGTGCTCATCGACCGCGAACAGTCCGTGCGGAGTGTCGATCGGCACGATCTCCTCCTCGAGCCGGCCCTCGTCGATGGCGGCGATGGCATTGCGGTGCGAGCGCAACGCCCACGCATCCATCTCCGCGCGCGAGATTCCGGACGCCACCGCCGTATTCCACCCGACCGTGATCGACATGTCCAGGCACGGCGCGTCCGGCCGATCCGGATGGCTCGGCGCGACCCACGGGTCGATCCATTCGTCCGCGCCGACCCGGAAACGCACACGTGGTGCGGTGGATTCGGAATTCACGCCACCGGCGATGACGAGTTCGTCCATCCCCGCCCGGATTCCGGCGGCCGCGGTCTGCACGGCGGCCATGCCCGCAGCACAGTGCCGGTTGTGCGCCACACCGGCGACATTGGTCAACCCGGCGGTGATCGCCGCGTGCCGGGCCAGTACGCCGCCGCCGTAGCGGCCCTCGCCGAGGACGACGTCATCGATACGGGCCCGGTCGAGCCCCTCGGCGGCCGCGGCCACCACATGCTTGGCCAGGTCGAAGGCATTGGTATCGCGCAGCGTGCCCTTGCGGGCGGTTCCGATCGGAGCGCGCAGGGCGGACACGATGACAGCTTCAGGCATTGGTGTTCTCCATTTCGGTGACGAGGTTGCGGCGCAGCAGTTTTCCGGTTTCGGTCTTAGGCAGTTCGCGGCGGAACACAATGGTGTCGGGCGTCTTCGACGACCGCAGCCGCGTGCGGACCCACTGTTTGATCTCCTCCGGCTCGCCGACTCCGACGAGCACCGCGACCAGGCGCTGCCCCCACTCCGGATCCGGCACCCCGATCACCGCGGCTTCGGTGATGCCCGGATATCCCAGCAGTACGTCCTCGATCTCGGCGGGCGCGATGTTCTCGCCGGCGCGGATGATGGTGTCGTCGGCGCGCCCCTCGATGAAGAGATAGCCGTCGGTGTCGAGCCGTCCCAGATCCCTTGTGGGGAACCAACCTTCGGCATCGAGTGCGCTGCGGCCGCCGTATTCACCCGAGATCTGCTCGCCGCGAACGAATACCAGCCCGGCCTCCCCCGCCCCGGCGGGCTCACCCGATTCCGCCCGGATCTGGATCTCGATCCCTGGTAGCGGCTGCCCCACGGAGCCGAGTCGATCGCGGACGGCCGGATCGTCGGATCCGAAGGCCGCGCGATGATCGTCTGGTCCGAGTACCGCGATCGAGGACGCGGTCTCGGTGAGTCCGTATGCATTGACGAAGCCGGTATCCGGGAACACCCGCAGCGCGTGCTCGAGCACCGGGCGCGGCGTGCGCGAGCCGCCGTAGGCGAGGCTCGCCAGCGTCGGCACACCCGCGTCAGCGCCGTCGACGGCTGCGACGATGCGGGCCAACATGGTCGGCACGAGCATGGCGTGGGTGATCCGTTCGCGCCGAACGGTTTCCAGCCAGCCGGACGCGTCGAACGCCGCGAGATAGACCACGCGGCGGCCGGAGTAGAGATTCGACAGCAGGTTCGTCAGGCCCGCGATGTGGTAGGGCGGCACCGATACCAACGCCGCATCCGTCTCGTCCGCGGCGCCGAACTCGACGGTGTTCAGCAAGTAGGCCATCAGATGCCGATGCCGCAGCAGCGCCGCCTTGGGTTCGGAGGTGGTGCCGCTGGTGTAGATGATCGCGGCGACCGCATTGCCATCCCATGGCGCCTCGAGTTCGGGCCCATCGGTGTTCTCCTCGACCAAGGTGTCGAGGTCTTCGGGCCGCAGCACCAGCGCCCCGGGATGACGATCCAGCAGCATGGCCAACTGCTGTTCGCCGAGCCGATAGTTCAGCGGCACGAATGGCACCCCGGCCAGCGCCGCTCCGAAGAGCGCGACCGGATAGGCCAGGTGATTCGCCCCCAGATACAGCACCGCGGGGTGCCGCTGGAACCGGACGGCCGCGCGACGCGCATTGCCGAGCAGGGCGGCGGCGGTCAGCGAGCGATCGCCAACCGTGATCACGGTCCGATCGCCCGCCGATGCGGCCATGTCTAGGATCATGCTGATATTCATGAGAACATTATTCTCTCCATAGGAGAGTGTTAGTTGCAAGAGAGGATTGCGATATGCAGATCAGTGGGAGCGCTGCCATCGTCGTCGGCGGCACCGGCGGACTCGGCGAGGCCACCGTGCGTCGCCTGCACGCCGCCGGAGCGAAGGTGGTGGTCGCCGATGTCGCCGACGACAAGGGCAAGGAACTCGAGAAAGAACTCGGCATCCACTACGTGCACACCGACGCGACCAGTGAGGAGTCGATGCTCGCGGCCATTGCCGAGGCGGAATCCCTTGGACCGCTGCGAATTTCGGTAGACACCCATGGCGGCCCGGCCACCGGCGGCCGCCTGGTCGGCAAGGACGGCTCGCCACTGGCACTCGACGGTTTCCGCACCACCATCGAGTTCTACCTGACCGCCGTATTCAATGTGCTGCGCCTGTCGGCTGCGGCCATCGCCAAGACCGAGGCACTGGATGAGGGCGCCCGCGGTGTCATCGTCAACACCGCCTCGATCGCGGGGTACGAGGGCCAGATCGGCCAACTCCCCTATTCGGCTGCCAAGGGTGGCGTCATAGGCATGACCCTGGTGGCGGCCCGTGACCTGTCCCCGCTCGGCATCCGGGTGGTCACTATCGCACCGGGCACGGTCAACACACCCGCCTACGGCAAGGCCGCCGACCAGTTGGAAGGCTACTGGGGACCCCAGGTGCCCTTCCCCAAGCGGATGGGCCGCTCGGTCGAATACGCGCAGTTGGCTCAGTCGATCATCGAGAACGACTACCTCAACGGTGAGATCATCCGACTCGACGGCGCACTGCGCTTCCCACCGAAATGAACGGGCAGCCGCACCTTGGTCTGGGCTCGCCACTCAGCGGCAAGGTCGCATTCGTCGCCGGCGCTAGTCGCGGTATCGGCGCGGCGATAGCCGCCGGCCTGGCCGGTGCCGGTGCGGCGGTGGCCGTCGCCGCGCGCTCGGAAACCGAGGGCAAGCTGCCGGGCACCATCGGTTCGGTCGCCGACCGGATCACCGCCGCGGGCGGAACGGCACTGCCCGTGGTCTGCGATGTCACCAGCGAGGAGTCGGTCGAAAACGCCGTGGCCACAACAGTTTCCGAATTCGGTGGCATCGATATCCTGGTCGCCAATGCGGGCGTGATGTGGTTGGGTCCGATCGAGACCACACCACTCGAGCGCTGGCAGCTGTGCATGAACGTCAATCTGACCGGCGTCTTCCTCGTGACCAAGGCCGTCATTCCGCATCTGAAAGCCCGCGGCGGTGGCTCACTCATCGCGATCACCACCACCGGCGTGGATATGATCCGCGGCGCCAATGCGTACTGGGTATCCAAGGCCGCAGTCGAACGCCTCTACCTCGGTCTGGCCGCGGAACTGAAGGAAGACAACA
This sequence comes from Nocardia sp. NPDC049737, assembly GCF_040674755.1. NCBI lineage: Bacteria > Bacillati > Actinomycetota > Actinomycetes > Mycobacteriales > Nocardiaceae > Nocardia > Nocardia sp. NPDC049737. The sequence continues at coordinate 369,263 of NZ_JBFANH010000005.1, forward strand.
TCGCGGTCAACTGCCTGAGCCCGTCCCGAGTGGTATTGACCGAAGGCTGGCAGGCCGGAGGCGGTGGCCAGGAAATTCCAGCGAACATGGTCGAGCCGCCGGAAACGATCGCCCGTGCCGCGGTGCTGCTGGCGAGCCAGGACGCCGCCGGTATCACCGGCACGGTGCAGCGTTCGGAAGTGCTGATTCCGAGGGGCTGATCGGCGCGAGGGCCCCGAAGAAGCATGGTCTTCGGGGCCTTGCGCGGACCTCGACACTTGGCGGCATCGGCACGGAAACTCTCGCTCTGGAACAAGATCCTCGGCTGCGCCGGGCGGTGCGCAACGACCGGTAGACGCGTGCGACCGATGCGAACACCAATGGCCTTCTGCGCCAGTACTTCCCGCAAGCTACAGTCGGGATCGTCACGATGTGCCCGCGCGGCACCCCGCCGTTGGTGAACGGTCCGAGCCAGATTTCGTAGCTGTCGGTGTCGATCGCGCGGTGGAATCGTTTCACGGCGGCGGCATAGGTGCTGTTCGGTGCTGGATACGTACGGACCGTGTCGGTGCGATGCATGAACAGGCCGACCGCCGTCATGGGTCGTAACGAGCGCTCCCCCGATCAAGCCGAGGGTCAATCCCCCAGGTGAGGGCCCGACCGGCTGCCGGCCTGTCGGAGTTCGCCGTATCCCGGGCCGGCGTCGGTATCGTCATGGCCTCATCATGTCCCACATATCTGAATCTCCCACGTGATGGACAGGAGGCCGAGGTGGCCGAAACGACGGTGGCCGAGGTGATGGCCGAGCTGGCCGCACTCGAGGACCCGAGGACGCGCGTGGTGAACGAGAAACACGGTGATGATCACGGTGTGAACCTCAGCAAGCTGCGCGCGCTCGCGAAGCGGCTGAAAACGCAGCAGGAACTCGCGCGCCAGCTCTGGGAGACCGACGACACCGCGGCAAAACTGCTGGCGACCCTGATCTGCCGCCCGAAGGCGTTCGAGCGTGACGAGTTGGACGTCATGGTGCGCGAGGCGCGCACACCCAAGGTGCACGACTGGCTGGTGAACTATGTGGTGAAGAAGAACCCGTACGCCGAAGAGCTGCGCCTGTCCTGGTTCGCCGATCCGGATCCAGTGGTCGCGAGCGCAGGCTGGGCGTTGACCACCGAACGCGTGGCGAAGCAGCCCGAGAGCCTCGATCTCGCAGGACTACTCGACGTCATCGAGGCACAGATGAAAGACGCCCCGGATCGCCTGCAGTGGGCGATGAACCACTGCCTGGCTCAGATCGGGATCGAGCACGCCGAGCAGCGGGCCCGTGCAATCGACATCGGTGAGCGCTTGAAGGTGCTCGAGGACTACCCGACTCCACCGAACTGCACGTCTCCGTTCGCGCCCATCTGGATCACGGAGATGGTGCGCCGACAGCACGACAAGTAGGAAGCTCGCGCTCGCGACCTCCGTCAGAACGCGGCAACACGATCAACGGACCGAGATCATTTCTGGGATCACACAATTCCGACGCAGCCCCCGGTAGCTCCGTCGCTAGCCGACGACTGGGCGCCAGCGCCGCGGTCGGGGTGTCGCAGATCCGCCGACACAGCAGCCCGTCCTGACAAGCGACACCGATACGTGTCACCGCGCCGACAACCCACAGATTGGTCAGCTGATCAGGTGGAAACGGTGGCGGCATCGCCCGAGAGGAGTGCGCCGCCAGTTCCACGTGATCACCTGTCCAGTAGTGCATCCCGGATGTCATCAGCCGAATGGGGCATCAGGTGAGTCCTCGAATTGCCCATCCGGTGGCGCCAACGAGATGTAGTCGATGCGAATCGCAACGCCCTGCTGCTTTGGCGGGGCGAATGTCGGCGGCACGGTGCGCGGTATCGCTCATTCGTAGTCAACGGTGATGGAGTCCGTATCCGGCACGGCCTGACAGGTGAGGACATACCCCTCGGCGAGTTCGTCGTCGGTCAGGGCGTCGTTGCGGCGCAGGGTGGCATGGCCTTTCGTCACCTTGGCCATGCAGGTGGCGCAGTTACCTGCCTCGCAGGAGAACGGGGGTGTGAGACCGGCGCGGCGGGCGCTGTCGAGCAGTGTTTCGCCGTCCTTGCGCGGAACCGACTTCTTCTTGCCGTTGAGAATGATCGTGACTGTGTGGTCAGTGGTCGCGACGGGGGTGGTCGCAGTGGGGGTTTCGACGGCCGCGACGGAGGGTGTGGCCGTAGGGGTTTGGACGGCTACGGGCAGCACCGGAGCCGGTGCGCCGAATCGCTCACTGAACACCAGACCCGGTCCGGGCACAGCGTTCTCGACCATCTCCATGAAGGCCTCGGGTCCGCAGATATAACTGTCGCCGCCGCCGTCCGCGCCGACGAAATCGCGGATCGCGTCGGGTGTCAGGAAGCCCCCGTCGGCATCGAGGTGACGGACCACCTCGAGCCGCCCCGGATAGCGGTCGACCAGTTCCGCGAGCACGGCCTCGAAGATCACCGACTCCGGATCACGGTCCGCGCATAGCAGCCGCACCTTCCTGGCGGTGCTCGCCAGCGCGCTCTTGGCCAGCGACAGAATCGGCGTGATGCCGCTGCCGCCGCTGAAACCGAGCAGCGGTAGTTCGGTGGAACGTAAGCAGAATCGGCCTGCCGCTCTCGTCAGCTCCAATTCGTCGCCCTCGACCACGTTGTCGTGCAGCCAGTTCGAGACCTGTCCGCCGGGCACCCGCTTGACCGTGGTCATCAGTTCGCGGTCGGTTTCCGGCGCACTCGACATCGAGTATGAGCGGAACAGGTCCCTGCCGTCCACGTGGACTCGGAAGGTGCAGAACTGCCCGGATTGATAAGCGATCGGCCCGTCGTGCGGGGCGAGCACATAGGTGCGCGCGTCGGCGCTCTCTTTAACGATCCGCGTTACGGTCGCGCGCTGGAACAACGGGGGTCTCGCCATGAACTGCCTCCTCCTGGTATTAAGATTCTAGTACAAGGAGAATTGTATTCTCTCCGACGAGACAGGATCTTCTCAAATGGGGTCGAACGACAGCCACCGCGGTGCCGCCCCTGCCGCTACCGCGCGCACCGAACCGGTCGCGCTCGCGTTCGAGTACCGCGAGTACACGCACGGGCAGTTGGAGCGGCTGGCCGCGGGTCTGGCCGTGGAATTGGTCGGGCGGGGCGTGCGTGCCGGGCATCGCGTCGCGCTGATGTCGTCGAACCGGCCGGAATTCGTGGTCGCCGTGCTGGCGACGTGGCGGTTGGGCGCTACACCGGTCCTGATCAGTCCGGCATGGAAACGCGCCGAGGTCGAACATGCGCTGGCGCTGACCGGACCGGTGTACGGACTCGGCGATTCGCCGATATTGACCGAGCTGCTGCCGACCCGTCACCTCGACGACCCGATCACCCCGCTGACGCGCACGTTCGGGCGACCCGATCCGGAATCCGACGCGGTGTTCGTATTCAGTTCGGGTACTACCGGATTGCCGAAGGCGGTGCGGCACACCCACGCCTCGCTCGCCGCCGCGGTGCGGCACTGGACCCGGGTGCTGGAGTTGAACTCTTACGACCGCCTGCAGATCGTCACGCCGCCTACGCACATCCTGGGGCTGCTCAATATCGTCACCGTGCTGGAGGCGGGCGCCTGGATGCGGCTGCACCGGCGCTTCGATCCGGAACAGATGCTGCGGTGCATCGCCGAGGACCGGATCACCATCGAGATGGCTGTCGCGCCCATCGCTTTGGCACTTGCCGCGCACCCCGAGCTCGAGTCCTATGACCTGTCCTCGCTGCGCTTCATCATGTGGGGCGCCACGCCGGTCACCGCCGCCGTCGCCGAAACCGTAACCGCCCGAACCGGTGTCGGTTGGCTGCCCGCGTACGGAACCACCGAGCTGCCGGTCATCGCGTGCAGTCCGATCGGGGATGTGCGGTACGACAGCGTTGGAAAAGCAGCGCCGCAAGTGCAACTACGGGTTGTATCGACGGCGACCGGAGAACCTTTGGGTCCGGGCGAGATCGGCGAAATCCAGGCGCGGTCGCCATCACTGATGGCAGGTTATCTACCGGCCGAGGCGACCGGCGAAGCCTTCGACGACGGCTGGTACCGGACCGGTGATATCGGCCGAATCGACGCCGAAGGCTGGGTCCAGTTGACCGACCGATCCAAGGAAATGATCAAGGTCCGCGGCTTCCAGGTGGCACCCGCCGAAATCGAGGCCGTGCTGCACGGGCATCCCGCGGTGGGCGACTGCGCGGTGTTCGGCATCGCCGACACCGCTGACGGGGAGGCGATCGTCGCGGCAGTCTCGTGCACCGCGACGGTCACCGCCGACGAACTCATCGCACTGGTCGGCGACCGGCTGGCGGGCTACAAACGACCGCGCCGCGTGGTGTTCGTCCCCGCAATCCCGCGCCTGCCCTCCGGCAAGGTGTTGCGCCGAATTCTCAAGGAGCAGTATGGACGTTCGTCTCACGAGTGAACAGCGACAATTGCGGGACGCCGCCGCGAAATTGGCCGATGACCTCGGCCCCGGCTCGGTACTCGACCTCGACGACGCGGCGCGGGTCACCCGGCTGGAGAAGGCGGTCGACCAGACCGGCTGGCGCGCACTGCGTTCGGACGGCGCCTCCGGAGTCGAGGTGGCGATCGTGGCCGAGGAGTTCGGGCGCGGCCTGGTCGATGTGCCGTTCCTGGGACCGGTACTGGCCGACGATCTGCGCGGACCGGCCGACGACGATCAGCGCTGGACGGTCGCGGTGGCGGGCCGGGCTCTCGACGCGCACAGCGCCGAGCGCGCGTTGGTGATCGACGACGGACAACTGCTTGTCGGCCGCGTCGGCGCCGAACTGCCCGGTGCGGATCTCACCAGGCTCGACGCGGAGCTCACCGGTCGCCTCGACTTCCTCGGCGAACTGTCCGCCGATCAGGTGGCTCAGTGGCAGGCGTTGGCGCTGGTGGCCACCACCGCTGATCTGGTCGGTGTCGCGCGCGGCGCGCAGTCCCTCACCGTCGAATACGCGAAAGTCCGTGCGCAGTACGGCAATACGATCGGTTCGTATCAAGCAGTTGCGCACCTGCTCGCCGAAAGTCAGGCCCTGATCGAGGGATCGATCAGCGTCGCGCGCCATGCGGCCTGGTCAGTCGACGAATTGTCGCACGCCGAGTCGATGCGGGCGGCGCGGATCGCGAAGCTGTACTGCGCGCGGGCCGCACGAACGGTATGCGAGACCGCGATTCAAGTGCACGGCGGCATCGGCAACACCTGGGAGTGCCTCGCGCACATATACCTGCGCCGGGCCCTGACCTCGACCGAATTGTTCCCCGTCAGCCTGGAGGAGATCGACCTTGGACTTTCGTGACGCACCGCAGGAGGCCGAATTCCGGGACCGGCTGCGCGCCTGGCTGGGCGAGGTGGCCGGTACCTTTCCGACTTCGGGTGACGAATACTGGGCGCGCCAAGGCGAATGGCATCAAGCGCTGTACGCGGCCGGATTCTTCGGACTGTCGTGGCCGCGAGAATTCGGTGGCCACGACCTTTCGCCGGTCTACGACGTCATCCTGGACGAGGAGTTGGCGATCGCGGGCGCACCGCCGCGGCCCAGCCTCGGCTACCTGGTCGCTGGCCTCGGACGGCACGCGAGCAAGGAACTGCGCCAACGGTTCCTGCCCGGCATGATCAACGGCACCGAGCGCTGGTGCCAGGGCTTCAGCGAACCGGGGGCCGGTTCGGATCTGGCCGCGTTGACCACCACCGCGACGCGCGCGGGCGACCACTATGTAGTCAATGGCCACAAGATCTGGACCAGCTATTCCGATGTCGCCGACTGGTGCCTGCTGTTAGCGCGCACCGATCCGAATGCGCCACGACACAAAGGTATTTCGGCATTCATCATCTCGATGAAGCAACCGGGTGTGCGGCAGCGGCCACTGCGGATGATCAGCGGGGTGACCCGGGAATTCGGTCAGGTGGAATTCGACGGGGCGATCGTGCCCGCGGATCAACTGGTCGGTGCGCCCGGTGCGGGCTGGAAGCTGGCGATGACCGTCGTCGGACATGAACGTGAACCGTCCACATTGGGATTCGCTGCTCGATACGGAAAGCTGGTGCGCCAGTTGGCCGCTCGCGTCGAGGGCAAGGCGCCCGAGGAACTCGTCTGGGCGGCGGTGCAGACCGAGATGCTGCGCCTGCACGTCCGGCGCCGACTCTCCGAACAGCTCGACGGCGTCACCCACGGGCCCGACGGGTCGCTGGACAAACTGCTCATGACCTGGGCCGACCAGGCGGTCGGCCATGCGGCGCTGGCCGTCGGCGGCACCCGCGATCCGGAACTGCTCGGGTCCTACTTCTACAGCCGCGCACAGAGCGTCATGGGCGGTACCTCACAGATACAGAAGAACATCATCGCCGCGCGCATCCTGGGATTGGGAGTTTGAAATGTATGACATGCCAGCCGAAATCGACGTCCGCGCCGAGGGACCGGTCCGGATCATCACGCTGAACCGACCCGATGCCCTCAACGCCGTCAACGATCCGCTGCATAACGGGCTGGCCCGCTTGTGGCCGCGGCTCAGCGCGGACCCGCAGGCGCGGGTAGCCGTGCTGACCGGCGCGGGCCGGGCCTTCTCCGCGGGCGGCGATTTCACCTACCTCGAAGAACTCAGCCGCGACAGTGCGCTGCGCACGAAGACCATCGCCGACGGCCGCGACATCGTGCTCGGCATGGCCCGCTGCCGGATCCCGGTGATCGCCGCGGTCAACGGTCCGGCAGTTGGTCTCGGCTGCAGCCTTGTCGCGTTGAGCGACATGGTCTACATCGCCGAAACCGCGTATCTGGCCGATCCGCACGTGCAGGTCGGTTTGGTCGCCGCCGATGGTGGCCCGCTCACCTGGCCACTGCACACGAGTCTGCTGCTGGCCAAGGAATACGCGATCACCGGTGCGCGCATCCCCGCCGCGAGGGCACGTGAGATGGGCCTGGTCAACCACGTCGTCGAAGATCCCGTCGCGGAGGCGATGGCATGTGCTCAGCGGATGCTCGAACTTCCGCAGCAGGCAGTGGAAAGCACTAAGCGCGTGCTCAACCTGCAACTAGAGCGGGCCGTGCTGGCAACGCTCGACTACGCCCTGGCGGCCGAGGATCTGACGTTCCAGAGTGCAGACTTCCGTGCCAATATCGCCAGGTTGACCGCCAAGCACTGACGCGCGGCCGACGAAAGGGCGCCGCGCACCTTTTCCGGTGCCGCGCACGAATTCGCCGGGCGAAAGCATGCGTGGCGCGCAAATCGGTGCGCGGCAGCGGCAACCTTCAGGCTGCGGCCTCTTGGGCTATGGCGGAGGCGAAGGCGTCTACGTCGGGTTCGGTGGTGTCGAATGAGCACATCCAACGGACCTCGCCGGTGCGGTCGTCCCAGGTGTGGAAGCGGAACCGTTTCTGCAGTCGCTCGGTGACTTCCGGGGGCAGTATGGCGAAGACGGCGTTGGCCTGGACCGGCCGTACGATCTCGACGCCGGGCACTTCGGCGACGGCCGTTGCCAGCCGGGCCGCCATCGCGTTGGCGTGCTGGGCGTTGCGCAGCCACAGGTCGCCCTCCAGCAGGGCGACGAGTTGGGCCGACACGTACCGCATCTTGGAGGCCAGCTGCATCGACGCCTTACGCAGGTACGTCATGCCGCGCACCGCGTCCGGGTTCAGCACCACAATCGCCTCGCCGAGCATCAAGCCATTCTTGGTGCCGCCGAACGACAGCACGTCCACCCCGGCGTCGGTGGTGAACGCGCGCAGCGGCAGGTCGAGCGCGGCGGCCGCGTTGGCCAGTCGGGCGCCGTCCACGTGCACCAGCATGTCGCGCTCGCGCGCCAGCGCGCTGATGGCGGCGATCTCGCCGGGTGTGTAGAGGGTGCCGAGCTCGGTGCTCTGGGTGATCGAGACGACTTTGGGTTGGGCGTGGTGCTCCTCGCCGAAGCCCCACGCGTACCGGTCGAGCAGCCCCGGCGTCAGCTTGCCGTCGGGGGTGGATACCGGGATCAGCTTGAGCCCGGCCACCTTCTCGGGTGCGCCGCACTCGTCCAGGTTGATGTGTGCGGACTCCGGGCAGATCACCGCGCTCCACCGGTCGCACATCGCCTGCAGCCCAACCACATTGGCGCCGCTGCCGTTGAAGACCGGATAGACATCGGCACGCTCGCCGAAATGGTCCTCGACCAGTTCGCGCAGCCGTACGGTGTGGACGTCCGCGCCGTAGGCAGGTTGGTGGCCCTCGTTGGCGGCGGCCAGCGCCGCCATGATCTCCGGGTGCACGGAAGCGTTGTTGTCACTGGCGAAACCACGCAGTGGCTCGGACTCGGGAAAGGTTTCGCTCACTTATCCTCTTCCGTCAGCAGTGGGAAGGCGCCGTTCTCATCGTGGACCTCGCGGCCGGTGAGGGGCGGGTTGAACACGCAGACCGCGCGGAAGCGGGTGTGGGTGCGCAAAGTGTGATGCTGATGTGCGTCGACCAGGTACATCACCCCGGGCTCGAGACGGTGCTCTGCACCGGTCTCGGCGTCCACCAGTTCACCCCGACCCTCGATGACGTAGACGGCCTCGATGTGGTTGGCGTACCACATCTCGAGCTCGGTACCCGCGTCCACCACGGTGTCGTTCAAGGAGAACCCGACCTTCTCCTCGGCGAGCACCAGGCGACGGCTATTCCATGTGGGGCCCTTCACTTCTCGCTCGGTGCCGATGATCTCTTTCAGTGAACGGACGATCATGGAGTGCGTTCCTTTGTCTCGTGCGTTTCTGCGAACACTGAAATCATGGTTGCTGACGCGACATACCGACAGCGGCAGAAACGCCCCTGACCGCCAAGATCGCGCCATGCGCATCAGGACTTGCGGGCCAACATCGCCAGGCTCACAACAAAGGTCTCGGTGGCTTCGTGCCCGCGGCGGTGCTCGAATCGGCCGCTCGGCATCCGCTTGAATTCGGCGAGTCCGGGCTGGATCTCGGAGACACGTACCGCACTCGCGCGTGACGGCTCAGCGGGCACTCCGGTTGCCGATGTGGTCCGGAACTAAGGGGTGCTGAGCGCTGTGCTGGCAAACATCGACGCTTTCTGTCGACAATCCGGTGGGCAGCTGTGGGCGAGACCGATTGTGCCGGAAGGCTTTCACGAGGTGGAGCGGCACTACACTGGCCGTGCGGCGGCCCAACCTGAGCGCTGAGGCTTCGTGCTGGCCGCGACGCCGCCAACACAAAGCCCGCACTACCGCCGCCCTGGGCATCCACTCACCTGACTGCCCGGTGGTTGGGTCGGGAACTGGCGCGGTGTCGTGAGCGGTTGTAGGTGTGGAAGCCACTGTGACCGAACGGTTTTCCCGCTTGATCGTTCTTCTGCCCC